>NZ_LMNJ01000034.1:0-297142 GCF_001423325.1 Methylobacterium sp. Leaf113 | reverse complement strand
GTCGAGCCCTTCGTGGGCGGSGCCTACGTGTCGATCGGGCGCGACCGCTTCGCCGAGACGGGCGGGCTCGCGGCCCTGAGCGGCGCGGCCCAGACCACCGAGGTGGCGACCTCGACGGTGGGCGTGCGCGGCCAGACCAGCCTGGATCTGGGCGCCGGGGCGCCGGTGTCCCTGCACGGGCTGGTGGGCTACCGCCGGGCCTACGGCGAGGTGGTGCCGAAGGCGCTCCTCAGCTTCGGCGCCGGTCCGGGCTTCCTGACGGCGGGCACGCCGATCAGCCGCGACGCCCTGGTGGCGCAGGCCGGCCTCGACGTGCGGGTGGGCCGCGCCACCACCCTGGGCGTGGCCTATACCGGCCAGGTCGGCGAACGCGCCCAGGACCACGCCGTCAAGGGCAACTTCACCTACCGGTTCTGACAGGCGACCCACCGCCCCCTGGGCGTGGCCTATACCGGCCAGGTCGGCGAACGCGCCCAGGACCACGCCGTCAAGGGCAACTTCACCTACCGGTTCTGACAGGCGACCCACCGGGTCTGAGAAACAGGACGCGCGCCGCCGGACCCGAGGGGTTCGGCGGCGTTCGGTTTCCGAGCTCGCCCTTCGCGGGCGAGCCCGGGGGCGGCCGCGCAACCGACCGGAACGCGTCGCGAGCAGGGCGCGTTCGAAGGACACGGCGTTTCCACCGGGGTGCCGCCTCCCGCGAGCGGGAAAATCCTCTAGAGTGGTGTGCTTCAGAGTGGTGTACTTGGCGGGCTCCCCGACAAGAATGCCGCCGCGCAACGCCTCCTGTCCTTCTCACGCGAAGTCCCCGAACCTCCATGTGCGAACTGCTCGGCATGAGCGCGAACGTGCCCACGGACATCCGCTTTTCCTTCGCCGCCCTGGCCCGGCGCGGCGGCGAGACGGGTCCTCACGCGGACGGCTGGGGCATCAGCTTCTACGAGGGCCGTGGCGCGCGGGCCTTCCACGAGCCGGAGCCGAGCGCGCAATCGGAACTCGCCCGGCTCCTGCGCCGGACGCCGATCAAGAGCCGCATCGTCATCGCGCATGTGCGCAAGGCCAATCGCGGCCGGGTCAACCTGGAGAACACCCATCCGTTCAGCCGGGAATTGTGGGGCCGACGCTGGACTTTCGCGCATAACGGCCAGCTCAAGGGCGTGAAGAAGTGGCCGCTGACCTGGTTCAAGCCGGTCGGCTCCACCGACAGCGAGCACGCCTTCTGCTGGATGCTCGACCAGCTGCAGGCCCGCTGGCCCGACCTGCCGAGCCCCGCCCGCATCGACCGGGCGGTGGCGGACCTGTGCGCGGAGCTGCACGGCCTCGGCGTGTTCAACATGCTGCTGTCGGACAGCCGCACCCTCTACGCCCATTGCGGCAAGCGCCTGTGCTACCTCACGCGCTGCGCCCCCTTCGGCACCGCGACCCTGGTGGACGAGGACTGGCGGGTGGATTTCGCGCAGGAAACCGGGGCCCAGGACGTCGTTACGGTGATCGCCACCAAGGCGCTGACCCGCGACGAGTGCTGGACCGACGTCGAGCGCGGTCACGTTCTCTCCCTGCGCGACGGCGCCGTACGCATTCTGAAGCCGGCCGTGGCCCGGCGCATGTCCCGCCCCGAGCGCGTCCCCTCCCCCTGTGGCTGTTGATGCGGCCCCCCCTGCGACGGCCACGGTTGTCCGGCGGGATGCGTCAACCGCCCGGATGCGCTACAACGCGCGAAATCAGTGGACCGCGCGGGTGCTTCTCGGACACCTCGGGCCGACACCACACCTGACCGCGCCAGATTACGACGAGCCATGACACGCGACGTGACCGACACTGCCTCCGACGTTCTGTCGGCCTCCGCAGACGACAGGCCGAACCTGTCCTCGAATATTCGGACTCACCTCGGCGAGCACCTGCGCACGGTCTACGACCGCTTGCCCGCGGACGAGCAGCCGAGCCGCTTTGCCGAACTCATCGAGCAGCTCGAAGCTGCCCTCAAGGCGCGCGGCGAGGCGATCGAACCCGAGTTTCGCAACGGCCTGCTGGCGGCCGTGCCGTCCCTGCGTGCCTTCGCCCTGTCGCTGACCAGCAACCCGGCCCGCTCCGACGACCTCGTGCAGGACACCCTGCTGAAGGGCTGGCAACACCGGGCCCGGTTCCAGCCGGGCACCAACCTGAACGCCTGGCTGTTCACGATCCTGCGCAACATCTTCTATTCGGACCACCGCAAGCGCGTGCGCGAGGTCGAGGACCAGGACGGCTCCTACGCCGCCCGCCTCGCCACCGCCCCGCACCAGGGCGATCGTCTTGACGTCGAGGATCTCCAGACCGCCCTCGGCAAGCTGCCGCCGGACCAGCGCGAAGCTCTGGTTCTCGTCGGCGCCGAAGGCGTCTCCTACGAGGAGGCGGCCGCGATCATGGGTTGTAAGGTCGGCACCGTGAAGAGCCGGGTCAGCCGTGCCCGCGGGCGGCTGGCCGAACTTCTCGGCTATGACGAGGAAGACCTCAGCTCCGACCGGCTGATCCAGTCGGCGATGCCGAAGGATGCGTAAGGTCGGCCCGAGGCGGTCCTGAAGACGAAACCCGGCCTTAAGGATCGACGGACCCGGTGCAACTTTTGACGCATCCCTTCCGGGAGTTGGACGTTACTGCCCTGAACCCGGCAGCGCTTCACAGCGTCGCGGGACACTCGTTCAGGAGCGCCATCATGAACTTCAAGACCCTTCTCGCCGCCTCCGCCATCGCACTCACCCTGCCGATGGCCGCCCAGGCTCAGGGCCTCGTCCGCGGCGCCGAGCGCGGCGCACAGGACGGCGCCGATGCGGCCGGTCCGATCGGTGCCATCGTGGGTGGCGCTGTCGGCGCGGCGACCGGCACGGTCGGCGGCATCCTCGGCGTCGATGATCGCCCCCGCTTCCGCCAGTACGTCACCCGCGAGCGTCGCTCGTCCTATGACTACAATGGCGATGTCCGCGTCGGCGCCGTGCTGCCGAGCTCCGGCGTGAGCTATTACGACGTGCCCGCCGAGTACAACGCCCGCGGCGCCCGCTACACCATCGTCAACGAGCGTCCGGTGCTGGTGGATCGCAGCCACCGCATCGTCGAGGTCATCGACTAATCCTCGCCGACCAGGACACGCTCGGCCCCGCGACGACCGTCACGGTGGCCTAAGTCAGAAGGCTTTCGGCGAAAACTTCGCCGGGAGCCTTTTTTCATGGTCGCGTCGTGGTTCGTCGTCGCATCGCAATTCGTGACCGGGCGATGCCGCGAGGTACGCCGCATTCCGGAATCTCCCCGCGCCGAACCTAACATAAAGCAACGGGAACGGGTGCAGCGATGCAACGCCCGCGCGCTTCAGCCGTTGCTTGGACAGTCCGACCTTCACGTACCCGTGTGCGGCCGTCCGATTCCCGATCGATGCGAAGGAGTTTTCCCATGGCCGGTGACCTCCCCCCTGATCCCGCCCTGCCGGAGCCGGTGCGGGATCATCTCGGCCAGCAGCTGCGGTCAGTCTTCACCACCGACGAGGTCGTTCCCCAGTATCTCGGCGATCCAATGGTTCCCGAAGCCTTCGAGCCGCAGATCAAACGCCTCGAGGTCCGCCTGAAGACCCATGAGGAGGGTACGGGTGCCGTCGAGCAGGCCCTCGAAGATCTCCTTGGGGCAGACCTCTTGCCGGCAGGAGACGTTTTGCTAACAGGAAACCCCTTGCCAGCAGGAAACCTCTTTCCAGCAGGAAACCTCTTACCAGGAGGCGACCTCGTGGCCGGCGAAGATTCCCTGTCGGGACAGAATCGCTCCGGTCGCAAGCCCGGCTTCGGCGAGGCGCGGTAGAAGCCGACGCGGTTCAGACCGCGGGTTTCGTCGCCAGGATATCGCGAATTTCGGCGAGCAGCTTCACGTCCGCCGGCACTTCGGCCACCGTCTCGGGCTTGGCCTCTTCCTTGCTGACCAGGCGGTTCATCGCCCGGATGACCAGGAACAGCACGAAGGCCACGATCATGAAATTGAGTGCTACGGTGATGAACTGCCCGTAGCCGATCACCGCGCCCTGCTTCTTGGCATCGGCATAGGCCGCGCCTTTCTGCACGCTCGACGACAGCGGGAGATAGTAGTTCGAGAAGTCGAGGCCGCCGGTAATCGCGCCGATCATCGGCATGAACACGTCCTGCACCGCCGACGTGACGATCGCCCCGAAGGCAGCGCCGATGATCACGCCGACGGCGAGGTCGACGACGTTGCCGCGCAGTGCGAACTTCTTGAATTCCTCGAGCATCAACCGGTCTCCGCTGGATTTGACCTGCAGGACGACGTCAGGCCGCGTGCAGCTTAGTCGAAGACAACCGCTGCGCGACAGCGCCGCCGGTCAGATGTCCACGGCCGGATCGCGCGCGGGTTTCAGCATTTCGACGGCATCGTCGGCAGTTTCCGCTGAGGCTGAGCCATGTGCTTCCGCCCTGGCCCGGCGGCGATACTGCGCCGCGCCGATCGGCAGGGTGACGAGGTAGCCCAGCGCCAGCGCCACCATCGCCTCGAACGGGAAGCTGATGAACAGGCCGAACCCGGCCACCACCACGAGGAAGATCGGCAGCACCCAGTCGCGGGGGACGCGCTTGCCCATGGTCTTGCCGGAAAAGGTCGGCACGGTGGAGACCACCAGCAGGGCGATGCACAGCATGTAGCCCAGCACCACGGGCGCCGCCCAATGCTCCATCGGCAGCCCCAGGAAGTTCAGGTAGAGCGGCAGCATCGCGGTGAGCGCCCCGGCGGGCGCCGGCATGCCGACGAAGAAGTCCTTCTTCCAGGCCGGGCGGTTCGGATCGTCCAGCATCGCGTTGAAGCGGGCCAGCCGCAGCGCCATCGCGATGGCGAAGATCAGGGCCACGATCCAGCCGACCGAACGCAGGTCCTTGAGAGCGAAGCCGTAGAGGATCAGCGCCGGTGCACAGCCGAAATTGACGAAGTCCGCCAGGGAATCGAGTTCCGCCCCGAAGCGCGAGGTGCCCTTCAGCATCCGCGCCACGCGCCCGTCGATGCCGTCCAGGAAAGCGGCGGCCACGATCGAGATCACGGCCGGCTCGAACTTGCCCTCGAAGGCGAGCCGGATCGCGGTCAACCCGAGGCAGAGCGCCATCAGGGTGATCATGTTGGGCGCGATCATCCGGAACGGCACCGGCTTGAAGCGGCGCGGGCGGGGCTCGTTGGCGTCGGGCGCGAAGGGCGGAAACAGATCGTCCATGGGATGCCTCAGATGCGCCGGAAGACGCGCTCGGGGCCGCCGGCGAGATCGGCCAGCACGGTCTCGCCGGCCACCGCCTTCTGGCCGAGCCCGACGAGCACGCGGGTGCCGACCGGTAGATAGACGTCGACGCGCGAGCCGAAGCGGATGAGGCCGAAGCGCTCGCCGACGTTCAGGCTGTCATTGGCGTGGACCCAGCCGACGATGCGGCGGGCAACCAGACCGGCGATCTGCACCACGCCGATGCGGAGCGGCTCGCCCTTGTGCGTCGTTTCCATCACGAGGCCGTTGCGCTCGTTGTCGTCGCTGGCCTTGTCGAGCTCGGCGTTGAGAAACAGGCCCGGGGTGTAGTGGATCTGGCCGATGCGGCCGGTGACCGGCACCCGGTTCACGTGACAGTCGAACACGTTCATGAACACCGAGATGCGCAGCATCGGCTCCTGCGGCAGGTCGAGTTCCGGCGGAGGCAGCACCGTCGAGATCAGATTCACCCGGCCGTCGGCGGGGGAGACCACGAGGCCGTCGCCCACCGGGGTGATCCGCTCGGGATCGCGAAAGAAGTAGCATACCCACAGGGTCAGGATCAGGAAGATCCAGCCGAGGAACTGCGCGAAGTAGGCTCCGATCACCGTCAGCACGATGCCGATGACGATGAAGGGATAGCCCTCCTTGTGAATCGGCACGAGCGTCCGGCGAATCGTCTCGAGGAGGTCGGTCATGGGTGTTTTCGGAGCGCTCTCGTCTGATGGGCGGGCCGAAGCCGCCCCGGCCGGGGCCTTCTCATAAGGCACGCGGGCCGATCCGTCATACGGTTTCCGATCAGGGACGCGCGAGGCGTCCCGACGCGGTCTTCGATCCGGGACGCGCGAGGCGCCTGCGGACCGAGAGGGCGAACCCGTCAGCCCTCGGCCTGCACCAGGGGCGCCAGGCGCGTCAGCCGCAGGGCGATGACGAGGGCGAGCCCGTAGAGGGTCGCGAAGAACGCCACCACGCCGACCCAGCCGGAATGGTCGAAGAACCAGCCGCCGGCCGTGCCGAGCACCGAGGAGCCGAGATAGTACAGGCACAGATAGATCGACGAGGCCTGGGCCCGGTCGCGCAGGGCTCGCCGGCCGACCCAACTGCTCGCGACCGAATGCGCCCCGAAGAACGCCACCGTGACCAGGACGATGCCGACGATGATCAGGGCGAGATGGCTCGACAGGGTCAGCCCGACGCCGACGAGCCCGAGCAGGATGGCGAGCCACAGCACCTTGCGCCGCCCGAGCCGGCTGGCGATTTCGCCGGTGAGGGCGGAGGAGACGGTTCCGAACAGGTAGACCATGAAGATCGCCCCGATGGCGCTCTGGCTCAGGGAGAACGGCGGCTCCAGCAGCCGGAAGCCGATGTAGTTGTAGATGCACACGAAGCCGCCCATCAGCAGGAAGGCTTCGGCGAAGAGCCAGGGCAGGCCGGGATCGCGGAAGTGGTGGGTGAAGGTGCCGGGCACGTCGCGCCAGCGCATCCGGTTGGCCCGGAAGCGGCGCGAATCCGGCAGCAGGTAGACGAAGGCGATGGCGGCCAGGAGCGCCAGCAGCCCGATGGTGCCAAGGCCCCAGCGCCAGGAGGCATGGTCGGCGATGATGCCGGCCAGCAACCGCCCGACCATGCCGCCCGCCGCATTGCCGCCGATGAGCAGGCCCATCGACAGGCCGATGGCGCGCCCGTGCATTTCCTCGCCGAGATAGGCCATCGCCACCGCGGGCAGGCCGGACGCCGCGAGCCCCGTAAGGGCGCGCAGAGCCAGGAAGCCGTGCCAGCTCGGCACCAGGACGGCCACGATCGTGAGAAGGGCCGAGGCGAACAGCGACGCCACCATGATGGGCTTGCGCCCCCACACCTCCGAGAGCGGACTGACCACCAGGAGCGCGATCGCCAGCATGGCGCAGGGCAGCGACAGGGCAAGGCTGCTCTCGGCCGGCGAGACGGAAAAATCATCGGCGAAGACCGGGAGCAGCGGCTGCACCCCGTAGAGCACTGCGAAGGTGGAAAACCCGGCGGCGCCCAGGGCGACAGCGGTGCGACGGAAGGCGGGCGTTCCTGCCTCGATCAACCGCTCGCTCGCCTCGTCCATGCACGCTCCTGCGGGGTCGGCCCGGAGACCCGGACACCACGTTCTCGGCGCAGAGGGTCCCGCCGGCAGAAGGCAGGCTCCTCAATCCTCCGCAGCCGCCCCGGCTATATAGGCCGGTGCGGCGATCGGGAAACCGCCGCCCGGATGCGGCGTCCTAGGCCGCCCGGACCGTGGCGAGGAAGCGGGCGACCTCGGCGCCGAGATGCTCGGACTGGCGCGAGAGTTCGCTGGCGGAGGACAGCACCTGGGCGGACGCGGCGCCGGTCTCCTCGGCGGCCCCCGCCACGCTCGCGATATTGGACGTCACCAGTTCGGTGCCGACCGCCGCCTGCGAGACGTTGCGGACGATCTCCTGGGTGGCCGCCCCCTGCTCCTCCACCGCCGCCGCGATGGTGGTCGACACTCCGCTGATCTCGCGGATCCGGTCGGTGATGCCACCGATGGCCGTGACCGCCTGTCCGGTCGAGTCCTGGATCTGCCCGATCTGGGTTCCGATTTCCTCGGTGGCCCGGGCGGTCTGGTTGGCGAGTTCCTTCACCTCCGCCGCCACCACGGCAAAGCCCCGGCCCGCCTCGCCGGCGCGGGCTGCCTCGATGGTGGCGTTGAGCGCCAGCAGGTTGGTCTGGCCGGCGATCGTCGAAATCATCGCCACCACGTCGCCGATCCTGGTTGCGGCCGTGCTGAGATCCTGCACCAAGGTGGCCGTCCGCTCCGCCTCGCCGACCGCCGCCTGCGCGAGGTTGGCGGAGCCGACGACCTGACGCCCGATCTCCTGCACGGACGAACCGAGTTCCTCGGCCGCCGCCGCCACGGTGCTGACGTTCGAGGCAGCCTCCTCGGCGGCGGCGGCCACCGTGGTGGATTGGCTGGCGGTCTCGGTCGCGGTGCCGGACATGCTCTGGGCCGTTGCCTCCAGCTGGGTCGCCGCCGACGTCACCTGGGTGATGATGCCGCTCACGGCGCTCTCGAAATGATCGGCCATCCGCTGCATCCCGAGCCGGCGCTCCTCCTTCACGGCCAACTCGCGCGCCTCCTGTTGCTGCCGCAGGGTCTCCGTCTCCAGCAGGTTATCGCGGAAGACCGCCAGGGCCGCGGCCATCGCGCCGATCTCGTTGCGGCTGGACGAGTAGGGTATCTCCCTGGCCAGATCACCGCCCGCGACCGCCGCCATCGCGCCGGTGATCCGGGCGATCGGACGTGTCACGCCGTAAAGGACGAACACCGCACCGCAGACGCCGATCAGGAGCGAGATGCCGCCCACCGCGACCGTGAGCCAATAGGCGTTGTGATAGTTGATCTTCGAGGCGGCGTCCGCTTCGACGGCCCCGCGGTCGTTGTGGGTTACATCGTCGTCGATGACCTTCATCAATTCCTGGTAAGCCGGCCGCGTCATCTCGAACGCGTCGACCATGGCGTTCTGGTCACCGGCCCGGAACGAGGCGAGAAACGCGGCGCGCCGCTCGTCATACTCGGCGTAGCGCTTGGCGATGTCGTCGGCGATCGCCCGCTCCTCAGGGCTGGCGATGAAGGGCTGATACGTCTTCAGAGCCGTTTCGACGGCCTTCTCGCGTTCCGCATTGAGCTTTTCGAGCGACGGCGCCGATTCGCGCCCCATGACATACCGAGCATCGACAATCCGTAGATTCGTGACGGCGAATTTGATTTCGCCCAAGCTTCGAACGCTCGGCATCAATTCCCCAGAAAGTTTCATCGAACTTGCCCGGATTCTCTCCAGGCTTGTGATGGCTATCCCTCCCTGAATGACCAAGGCGGCGATGACGGAACCGATGATCGAGATCAACATCCACTTCAGCTTGATAGCCATGATCTTTTATCACCTTCTAATATTCTGTCATGTCTGCGTTTTCCAGAACATAGCAGGTCCTTAAAGACCATCTAAAGTGAAACTTTATCAATTAAAAAATCGATAATCCGGACGAGAGCCACGACAAAGATCGCGGTTTTATTACGCCCCCTGGGTCGTGGTGATCCGCGTCCCCAGTCCGTCGGTTCGCGGCCTGCGGTTTCCGGGGGGAGCGATCCTGCGGGACGGTCGGCAGGATGAGGGCAGCGCGGGAGCGATTCGAACGGATCAACACCCAGGCACAATGGACCTCTCGCGGGCAGGCCCCAGAACGGAACAGGCCGGCTCGCGAAGGGAGCCGGCCTGGAAGTTCCGTCGAGATGGCCTGCGTGCCCCGTCCGAGACGCACCTTCACAGGTTCGTTCGGATTCGTCGCGTCCGGCCGATCAACCGGCGAAACGGGGTCGGAGAGACGAGCCGGCGAGCAGCGCTCAGGCCGCCCGGGTGGTGGCGAGGAAGCGAGCGACCTCACCGCTGAGCCGCTCGGACTGTCGCGACAGCTCCGAAGCCGAGGCCAGGACCTGGGACGAGGCAGCGCCGGTCTCCTCCGCGGCGCGGGCCACGGTCGAGATCTTGTCCGTCACCTGACCGGTGCCCACGGCTGCCTGGGCCACGTTGCGGACGATCTCCTGGGTGGCCGCCCCCTGCTCCTCGACGGCCGCCGCGATAGAATTGGCCACGCCGCTGATCTCCTGAATCCGGGTCCGGATGTCGCCGATGGCCGATACGGCCTGGCCGGTCGAGGCCTGGATGCGCGTGATCTGATCGCCGATCTCTTCGGTGGCCCGGGCGGTCTGGTTGGCGAGCTCCTTCACCTCGGCCGCCACCACGGCGAAACCGCGGCCCGCCTCGCCGGCCCGGGCCGCCTCGATCGTGGCGTTGAGCGCCAGCAGGTTGGTCTGCCCGGCAATGGTCGAGATCATCGCCACCACGTCGCCGATCTTGGTCGCGGCCATGCTGAGATCGCCGATCAGCGCAGCCGTCTGGTCCGCCTCGCCGACCGCGATCTGCGCCAAGGTGGCGGAACCGTCGACCTGGCGTCCGATCTCCTGCACGGAGGAGCCGAGTTGCTCGGCCGCCGCCGCTACGGTGTTGACGTTCGAGGCCGCCGCTTCCGCCGCCGCTGCGACGCCGCCCGATTGCTGCGCGGTCTCACCGGCGGTCCCCGACATCATGTCCGCCGTCGCCTGCAGCTCGGTGGCCGCCGACGTCACCATGCCGACGATGCCGCTGACCGCCTGCTCGAAACCGTCCGCCAGCTCGTGCATCGTCGCCTTGCGTCGTGCCGCGTTGGCGGCCTCGAGGTTCGCCTGCTCACCCCGCATGTGCTCCGCCTCGACGAGACCGTCGCGGAAGATCGCGAGGCACGCCGCCATCTCACCGATCTCGTTGCGGTTCGTCGCATGGGGGATTTCGATGGTCAGCCGGCCCTCGGCGATGGTCCGCATGGCGCCGGTGATGCGGGTGATCGGACGGGTGACGCCCAGGAGTACGAAGAGGATGCCGCCGAGGCCGAGCAGGACGGAGCCGCCGCAGACCACCAGAGTCATCCAGATCGCGGTCGCATAGGTCCGCTCTGCGGTTGCCTGCGCAGTCAGGGCGCCCTGATTGTTCAAATCCGCATCGCGATCGACCGTCGTGATGAGTTGGTCGAAGACGGTCCGCGAGCGCGCGAACAGGCTCTCGGCACTTGAGATGTCGCCGCTCTGCAGGAGAGCGGGAAAGCCGCGACGAAGGTCCTCATACCGTGCGAAGGTGCCGACGATGTCGGTCCACAGCGCCTTTTCCTCGGGGCTGCTGATGAGAGTCTCGTAGGTGCGCATCGCGGTGGCGACGGCCTGCCTGCGCGTGGCCTCGACCTGCAGCAGCTCGGCCGGCGCTTCCTTCCCATGCATATACCGGGCGTCGAGCAGGCGCAGCCGCGTCAAACTGTACTTGAATTCACCTAAGGCGCGCACGCTCGGAAGCCAGTTAGCCGCAATATCCACTACTCCAGAATTAACAGTGCGAATGTTTGCAACAGCAAACCACCCCTGCGCACCAAGACCCAGCATCATGACTGACAGGATCGTGATCAGCGTTGACTTGAGAGACAGTCGCATCGACGGAGGGGCGCATTGGAAATGCTATCCGGCCTGCGGCGCACAGGAGGGACAGGTCGGCGAAGACCACTATTCCCTATGGCGCCGAACTAAACATTTGATGAATAGAGCCGGCTTTTCCAATTCTTCCCGCCGGGTCGTGCCGATAGCCCTCCCCTTTCTCCAATCCATCGAAGACTGGCCGATGCGGGCGCGGAGCGGGCGACCGGAGGCTTTCGGACCCCGGTCGCCGCATCCTGGTTTCAGCGTGGAGGCGCCGCCTCGCCCTGCTGCTGGATCAGCGGCGTGATACGGCGGACGGTCACCCGCCGGTTCTCGCGCGCGGCGTTCTGCGTGTTCACCTTCAGGTTCTGCTCGCCATAACCCTGCGTGGTCAGGTTCTCGGGCGGCACCTGGAAGGTCTGCGTCAGCACGGTGGCCACCGACTGCGCGCGGCGGTCGGAGAGCGAGAGGTTGTCGACGTCGGCCCCCACCGCGTCGGTGTATCCCTCGATGAGGAACACCTCCTGCGAATTGGCCTTGATCGCCCGGTTCATCGCCGCCGCGATGGTGGCGAGGCGCGCGGCCTGATCCGGCGTCACCGTGAACGAGCCGGTGTCGAAGTTGATGGTATCGATGTCCACGCTGCGCATACGGGCGCGCAGCTGCGGGCTGTAGCGCACCTGATCGAGGGTGTAGCGCCGGTCGACCGCCACCACCGGCGGGGCCGACAGGGCCTCGTAGACGGCACCCTCATCCGCTCCGTCGTAATCGACAACGTAGCGATTGCGGGGGATGCGGATGTCCGGCGGCGGCAGTTCGACCACGTCGTCGTAGATCGGCCGGCGCACGCCCCCGCCGAAGCTGTTGTCGATGATCACGACCTCGCGCCCGTCCCGGAAGCGGCGGGAGCGGCGTACGAGACGGCCGTCATCATCCACGATGGTGACGATCTGCTCGCCGCCGGGGCGGTCGAGATACGTGATGGTGTCGCCGCCGCGCCGTTCGCTGCGATAGGCCCGCCGGTCCAGATCGCGGAAACGCTCGTTCTCGTCGTGACGGATGAAGTAGGTGTCGCGATCACGCACGATGATGCGGCCGGGCTCGCGGATGTAGGTCCGCCCGCCTTCCGAGAACTCGCGCCGGTCGCGGCGGACCTGATCGTAGTCGCGGACATCGTCGTCATCCCGGAACCCGCCCGGCACGTAGCCCGGGCGCCCCGGCGCGTTGAAGCCGGTGCGAGGCTCGCGCCGTTCGAAGGCGTCCCGCCGCTCGCGGTCCTCTCGACGATCGTCGATGCCTCCGGCGCGTGGATCACCGGAATCACGGCGATCGACACCGTCGCGCCGGGTCTCGACCGGCCGGGAATCGGACCGAACCGCATCGTCGCGATTCAGCTCGCGGGATCCCTGGGCGGGACCGTCCCGGTCAGGGCGGGATTCGACGGGATTCGCACCCGCACCGGGACGCCCGTCCGGACGCTGCGGGTCCGGGTTCGGAGCACCCGGCGGCGTGAACGGACGGCCGGGTACGCCCGGCCGGGCATTCGGGGCGACCGGTGCCGGCGGATTGGCGTCCGGGGCGGGTGCACGCGGCTCTGCGGGCGGGTTCGGGCGCGCGGGCTGCGTGGCTCCCGGGACGGTCGGGCTGGCGGGGTTCGCCGGATTGCGGATCTCGGGCGCGGTCGGTGTCGGAGCCGGGGCTTGGCGAAGCTGGGGTTGCGCGGGGCGGGCGGGTTCGGATGCGGTGGGACGCTCGGGTGCATTCGGCCGCTCGGGAGACCGCTCGCGTGCGGCCGGCGGCGCACCGGAGCGCTCGCCCGGCACTTCCGAACCGGGCGCGCGACGATTCTGCGTCGGATCGCGATCGGGTGCCCCGCCGTGCTCCTCCCGCGCCGGGCGATCTTCACGCGTCGGGCGCTCCTGGCGCGGCTGCGGACGCTCCTGGCGCTCCTGGCGCGGCTCCGGGCGCTCCTGGCGCGGCTCCGGGCGCTCCTGGCGCGGCTCCGGGCGCTCCTGGCGCGGCTCGGGGCGCTCTTGGCGGGGTTCCGGGCGTTCCTGGCGAGGCTCGGGACGGGGTGCCGAACGCTCGGGGCGGGGTTCGGGACGCTCTTGGCGCGGCTCCGGGCGTTCCTGGCGCGGTTCAGGGCGCTCTTGGCGCGGCTCGGGACGGGGTGCCGAACGCTCGGGGCGGGGTTCGGGACGCTCTTGGCGCGGCTCGGGACGCTCCTGGCGCGGCTCGGGCCGTTCTCGACCGCCCGGCGGTTGGCCCCCGCGCGGCCCTTCACCACCCCGAGGCCCTTCACCACCCCGAGGTCCTTCGCCCGGCCCGCCTTGGGCCAGCAGGATCGCCCCGCCCGGGACGGTATCCGGCCGAGCAGAGCTGGGTCCGGACAGCAGGAGCGCAGGGAGAACCGTGCCGGTCAGCAGGAGGTGGCGGATGCGCCGCATCGAAGGTCACTCACGTCGTTGATGTGGCCTTCGGAACAGAATGCGAGCCGGATGGTTCCCGATACCGAGCACGGCCGTCCGCCTCTCCGGACGGCTTGGCGTCAGGGCACTCGGCCCCGGATCTCCCAGCCCCGGAGCTCTTGGAACCGGGGCGCTTGGAACCGGAGCTCCTCGAACCGGATCTTCTGACCTCGGATATCCTGGCGTTATTGCACGCCCTGGCGCGTCGCCGTCGAGAACAGGTTCGGGGCGATGATCCGCACCGGCTGGCGCTCCTCGCCGGCGGCTGGGCTCGTGGCGGCTGGTACCGGCGCAGCCGCACTGTCCGTCGCCCCGGCGGCACGGCGGCTGGCGACGTCGGCCGCGAGTTCCGCGGCGGTCTTGTCGGCCCGGCCCACCAGGGTGAGGCGCACCTTGGGCGGACGCGACAGGGCCTCGGCCTGCATCGGCGTGACGAAGATGTCGCCCTTGTGCCGCACCAGCATGCTCTCGGCCTTGACCAGCGACTGCGCCCAGGTCTGTCCCTCGCGCTTGCACGAGCAGTTCGGCGTGAAGGACGTGCGGAACTTGAAGGCGTTCGGCAGGGCCGTGTAGGCACGGCTGCCCTTCAGGGTTGCGGCCTGCTTGAGGGCCTCGTCCCCGTGGGGCATCGAGTAGGCGGCGGCTTCGGCCCCGGGGCAGAGCGCCTGGCACAGCTCGTCCGCGCCCTCGCGCCCGTCCGGAAGATTGTTCATCGGAAAGTAGGCGCCGTCGCAGGTGCGGACGCAGACCACCTGCGAGCCACCCCGCGCACGCGCCTCCCCGGCCGGCCCGTCGGTCTTGAGGAGGGTGCGGCTCGCCGCATCGGTGCAGGTGGCGGCGATGGCCTCGGTCAGCTGCCGGCGGCGGGCAGCCGTGACCTCGCCGTTCTCGGCGCCGTAACCGGCATTGAGGGCGCGGATGCGCTGCTCGACCGCGCCGCATTGCGGGGGGCGGGAATCGAAGAACAGGAACTTGCCACCCTCGCAGCTGAGCGTGCGGTAATAGGCGTTCAGTCGCCCGATCTCATTCTGCAGCGCCCGCGCGGTGCTGGCTCCGTCGCTGAGGCTCGCGAGTTCGGAGCGGTAGCGCAGGCAGGCCGCATTCTGCGCCTCGGCGGCCCCCGTCATCGCCAGGGCGACAGGAAGAGCGGCAAGGACGCCGGCGAGCACCCGGACGAGCGTGCGGATCTGGAGAGGGATCAGCGGCATGGCCTGATTGCGAAGGATGGCGGGACGCCGCCGCACGGAATCCGACGGCGGATCTCGGCGAAGCGATGGCGAACGAGGACAACACAAGTTACTTAGCGACCCTCGCACGGCGGCGACACCCTTCCCACATGCGCCCCGAACAAACCGAGGGGAATGATACGATGATGTGGCTTCGGGGTCTCACAGGCTGCGCGCTGGCGTTGGGGCTCGGCCTCGTCGCACATCCAGTGCGGGCGGACGATGCGGATCGCATCTTCGACAAGTCGACCGTGTGGCGCCCGCTCACGCCCAACGACAAGCTGGTGGTCTACGGGATCGACGATCCGTCCGTAGCCGGCGTCGCCTGCTGGTATACGCAGCCGGAGAAGGGCGGCATCAAGGGCACGCTCGGCCTCGCCGAGGATGTCTCCGACATTTCGCTGGCCTGTCGACAGGTCGGCCCGGTGCAGTTCAAGGAGAAGTTCAAGCAGGGCGCAGTGGTGTTCAGCGAGCGGCGCTCGCTGATCTTCAAGTCGATGCAGATCGTGCGTGGCTGCGATGTCAAGCGCAATACGCTGATCTACATGGTCTATTCGGACAAGGTCATCCAGGGGTCACCCAAGAACTCGACCTCGGCCGTGCCGCTGATGCCCTGGGGCACCGAACCGCCGCCGCGCTGCGACGCCTTCATGGAGAAGTAGACCGCCTGTGGAGGCCGGCCCCGTGGCGGGGTCGGCGACCAGGCGCAAGAGCGTCGGTGGAGGCGATCAATCCTGGCACGTGATCCGGATCGGGCGCTCGGCGGGCTTCACCACCGGGGCGGCCGGGATCGCGCCGGTATACTCGTCCTGGGCAGCGACGCCGAAGGAACCGGCCGAAGCGAAGCCCTGGGCCTCGCACCAGGCATTGGCCACCACCTGCCCGCAGGCGCTGTCGCCGTTGGTGAGGCAGTCGCCGACACCGTATCCCTCGCTCGACGGGATCAGGAACGTCTTCTCGACGGTGGCCGGCACCTTGGCGGGGCTCTCGCCGTCGCCGGCAGCCAGGGCGACGTGTGCGGTCAGGGCGAAGGCGAGGAGAGCGCCGAGATGGGCGGTCACGCGGCGCATGGGCAGAACCTTGCTGATGTCGGAAGCGTCTGAGGCGAAAACTTCACGGCACGGGGTTAACAAACCCTTTCTCCGCGACAGGGTTTTCGACGAATGCTGGTTCGGCGTCGTTCTCGAATTGCTCATGGATTTGAGGTAGCGCAGGACGTGCCGTCAGGCCGTCGCCTCAGCGCAACAGGTCGCCGGGCGGAAGGCGGCGACGATGTGGCGCCGGCTTGGCCTGTCGCGGCAAAAGCTGCGAGATACCAACGCGGTGCGGGTCTCACGCTCGGACGGGCCGGGTGGGGGTCCGGGACGCAAGGGACGATTCAAGGGAAGATTCATGGCCTCGATGTTGCGGCTCTACAACACGCTGACCCGCGAGAAGGCCGTCTTCACGCCGATCGATCCGACGAACGTGCGGATGTATGCCTGCGGCCCGACGGTCTACGATGCCGCTCATATCGGCAATGCCCGGCCGATCATCGTCTTCGACCTGCTGTTCCGCCTGCTGCGCCACCTCTACGGTGAGGCGCACGTCACCTACGCGCGCAACGTCACGGATGTGGACGACAAGATCAACGCGCGGGCGGCCGAGCGCGGCATCACCATCCGCGAACTCACCGACGGGACGCTGAAGACCTTCCACGCCGACATCCGCGAACTCGGCGTGCTGATGTCGGAGGATGTGAACGTGGCGGGTCAGCGCCCGCGCTTCATCGAGCCGCGCGCCACCGACCACATCGCCGAGATGCACACCATCATCACCGGGCTGGTGCAGGCCGGACATGCCTATGTGGCGGCGGAGCACGTGCTGTTCGACGTGCCCTCGATGCCGGATTACGGCGCGCTCTCGAAGCGCCCGCTGGACGAGATGGAGGCCGGCGCCCGCGTCGAGGTCGCGCCCTACAAGCGCTCCCCCCTCGACTTCGTGCTGTGGAAACCCTCGAAGCCCGGCGAGCCGTCCTGGCCCTCACCATGCGGGATCGCGGCGCCGGGCCGGCCGGGCTGGCACATCGAGTGCTCGGCGATGTCATGGCGGCACCTCGGCGAGCGCTTCGACATCCATGCGGGCGGCATCGACCTGATCTTTCCCCACCACGAGAACGAGGTGGCACAGTCCCGCTGCTGCTTCGGCACCGACGTGATGGCCCATGTCTGGCTTCACAACGGCTTCCTCCAGGTCGAGGGGGAGAAGATGTCGAAGTCGCTCGGCAACTTCATCACCATCCGCGACGTGCTGAAGGACTGGCCTGGCGAGGTCGCCCGGCTCGCCATGCTGAAGACCCATTACCGCCAGCCGATCGACTGGACCCTGCGTGGCCTCGAAGAGGCCGCGCGGATGCTTGAGCGCTGGTACGGACTCGTGGGCGATGGCGCGCCGGCGCCGGCGCTCCCCGAGACGGTGCTGGAGCCGCTACTCGACGACCTCAATACGGCCGCCGCGCTCGCCGAGTTGCACCGCCTCGACGATCCGGCGGCACTCAAGGCCGGTGCGAACCTTCTCGGGCTACTCACGCAGACCAAATCCGCCCGCGACCAGGGAACGATCCAGGCGGCTGGGATCGACGTCGCCCGCGTCGAGGCCCTGATCGAGGCCAGACGCGCGGCCCGGGCCGCCAAGGACTGGGCTGCGTCGGATCGTGTTCGCGACGAACTCCTCGCGCTGGGCATCGCCGTCAAGGACGGCAAGGACGGCACGACCTGGAGCGTCGTGACCTGATCAGGTCACCGTGACCTGATCGGTCGCCGCGACGCCCTTCGGTCAGAACCGCTCGGCCACCAGGGCCTCGGCGGCCGGGGCGGGTTCGACGGACCCGGCCGCGTCGCGCAGGAGGCCGACCACGTCGGCCGCCTCGGTCGCCACGAGGTAGCTCAGGTCGAGCCCTTCCCGGATGAAGCCCTGCGTTCGCATGTGATCGAGGAGGGTCAGCAACGGGGTCCAGAAATCCGCCACCGAGAGCAGCAGGATCGGCTTGTTGTGCTGGCCGAGCTGGGCCCAGGTGAGCTGCTCCACCAGCTCTTCCAGGGTGCCGATGCCGCCCGGCAGGGCCACGAAGGCGTCGGAACGCTCGAACATCAGCCGCTTGCGGGTGTGCATGTCTTCCACCACGATGGTCTCCTGAATCTCTTCGAGCATGCGCTCGCGCGATTTCAGGAAATCCGGAATGATGCCGGTGACGTGGCCGCCATGGTCGAGGACCGCGCGGGCGACGGTGCCCATCAGGCCGACATTGCCCCCGCCATAGACGAGGCCGATCCCCGCCTCCGCCAAGGCCTTGCCCAGGGTCACGGCCGCCGTGGTGAAGGCCGGATCGCCCCCGAACCCCGAGCCGCAATAGACGCAGACCGTCCTCAACCGAGCCATGCCGGGCCTCTCTGATGCGTCGCAACCAGGACGGACCCGTCCCTGTCCACGAGCCAAACTGCTGATTTTACGGAAGATCCGGCCATGCGACGGCGGATGTGATTTGGTGTTCCGATCATGTTCGCTAATATGTCGCCATCAATCGCCGGTTTGTCGACGGGCTCGATCCGGCGACGACGGTGTTTCGGCCGCCGCGCCGGTCGACAAGGGAGTGGGGTGTCATGAGGGCGGAGTTGCGACGGAGCATCTTCCTGGCCTGCGTGGGGCTTCTGGCGGGCTTCGCCCTCGTGGTCACCCTCTATGGCGCGAGCACCTTGTTCAAGCGCAGTGTCGAGGGCACCGACCGGGACCGTGCAGCCCTGGCGGCGGCGCCCACCGCCCCGACGGAGGAAGCCCGGCCGGGAGCGGTCCCGGGCTCGAGCGCCCAGGCCGAGCCGGACCCGCGCCCCGGGGAGGGGGCGTCGCCGGCGGGAAAGCCCCCGGCGGCGCGGGCGGTCCGGCAGCCCCCGGCGCCGGGACTGGGCGCGTCCGCCGGGACAGAGGCGCCGACCTTCGACATCATCCGGGTCGAGCCCAACGGCGAGACAGTGATCGCGGGGCGCGCCGCGCCCAACACCACCGTGGAGTTGCTGCGCGACAACGCGCCGATTGCCCGTGCGCTCGTCGATCCCTCCGGCCAGTTCGCCATCGTTCCCCCGGCGCTTCCCGTGGGCAACAGTGAGATCACCCTGCGGGCCTCCAGCGCCGATGGGCAGGAGCGCGTCTCGCGAGACAGCGTGGCAGTGGTGGTGGCCCCCGATCGTCGGACCAAGCCCCTCATCGCCCTCACCTCCCCCGATAAACCCACCATCGTGCTCTCCCAGCCGGATCCGGTCGCGACGGCCGCAGCGCCAGGCTCCGGCGCGGCGGAGTCCCGCCAGGCCGAAGCCCGAAGCGCCGCTGCGGACAACCGGCTCGCAATGACCATGCCCGGCCCCGGGGGCCAGAATGTCCCGGGCCTGCAGCAAAGGGCGGACACGGGCACCGAAGCCAGGTCGGGCCAGCCGGGCGCGGCCGCGCCGGACCCCACGGCCCCGCTCAAGATCGTCAGCGTCGAGGCGGAGGATGGCGGCCGCCTCTACGTGACCAGTCAGGCCCCGCCGGGCGCGACCGTGCGGCTCTACCTGAACGACGCCCTGGTGGCGCCGGGCAGCGTCGGCGCCGACGGTCGCGTAGCGTTCACGATCGGGCGCGGCGTCCAGCCCGGCGCGTACACGATCCGGGTGGATCAGGTCGACCCTGTCTCCGGCAAGGTGAAGACCCGTTCCGAGGTGCCCTTCACCGTCCCGGTCGCCGCGAAGCCCGGAACACCGACCGCTTCGGCCTCGCCCGCACGGTCCCCCGGTGCGAAGCTGGCGCAGGGGCCGGCGGTTCCGGCCCCGGGAACGCCGGGGACGCCAGCAGCCCTTCCGGCAGCGATGCCCCGAATGGCCGTGGCCAAACCGCCCGCTCCTCCCGAATCGGCAACGCCCGCCTCGCAGGCCCCTGCCGGCCGCGCGGAGGCGCCGGATACGCCGGCCCGGGCCGCCACGGAACGAAGCCCCTCGGTCTTCGTGCCGGAGGTCGGGACGGCACGGATCATCCGGGGCGACAGCCTGTGGCAGATCAGCCGGCGCATCTACGGCACGGGCACCCGCTACACGGTGATCTACGACGCCAACCAGCCGCAGATCCGCAACCCGGACCTGATCTATCCCGGGCAGATCTTCGTCCTGCCCGGCGACGGGACCGCGGCGGTGCCGCAGACCGACCCGCGGGGCTGAAGCGCCAAGCCCCGGTTCGAGCCCCTATTCCGCCGGTTCCGACGCCAGCACCGGGCGGGCCTTCGGGACCGGCAGCACGTCCTCGCTGCGCTGGAGCACCTCCAGGGCGGCGTCCGCTTCGCGCTGACGGCTCCACATCGAGGCGTAGACGCCGTCCCGCTCCAGAAGCGTGCCGTGGTCGCCGCGCTCGACGATGACGCCCTTGTCGAGGACGATGATCTCGTCGGCATTGACCACGGTGGAGAGACGGTGGGCGATGACCAGGGTGGTGCGGCCCTGGCTCACGGTGTCCAGCGCATCCTGGATCTCCCGCTCGGTGAAGGAGTCGAGGGCCGAGGTCGCCTCGTCGAGGACGAGGATCGGCGGCCCTTTGAGGATGGTGCGCGCGATGGCGACGCGCTGCTTCTCGCCGCCCGAGAGCTTGAGCCCGCGCTCGCCCACGGGCGTGTCGTAGCCCTCCGGCAGGGCGGAGATGAAGCGGTCGATCTGCGCCAGCGAGGCGGCGGCCCGGACCTCCGCGTCGGTGGCGTCCCACCGGCCGTAGCGGATGTTGTAGCCGATGGTGTCGTTGAACAGCACCGTGTCCTGCGGGACCATGCCGATCGCCGCCCGCAGGCTCGCCTGGCGCACCTGGGCGATGTCCTGACCATCGACGAGGATGCGGCCCGTCTGCGGCTCGTAGAACCGGAACAGCAGGCGCGACAGGGTCGACTTGCCCGCACCGGAGGGGCCGACGATCGCCACCGTACGGCCGGCGGGCACCTCGAAGCTGACGCCCTTGAGGATCGGCCGGGCGGGATCGTAGGCGAAGCGCACGTCTTCGAACCGCACCACGCCGTCCGAGATCGCGAGCGGCAACGCGCCCGCCCGATCGGCGATCTCCGGGTTGCGGTGCAGGATCTGGAACATATCGTCGATGTCGATCAGGGCCTGTTTGATCTCGCGGTAGATCATGCCCATGAAATTGAGCGGCATCGAGAGCTGCACCAGCATGGTGTTGACGAGCACGAAGCCGCCGAGCGTGGTGCGCCCGGCCATGATGTCGCGCGCGGCCAGCCACATCACGATGGTCATGCCGATGGTGAAAATCACCGCCTGTCCGGCGTTGAGCACCGCCAGCGAGACGTAGGTCTGCGTCGAGGCCTTTTCGTACTTCGCCATCGAGGCGTCGTAGCGCTCCGCCTCGCGCTGCTCGGCCCCGAAATACTTCACGGTTTCGAAGTTCAGCAGCGAATCGACGGCCTTGGTGTTGGCGTCGGTGTCGGAATTGTTCATCCGGCGCCGGATCTCGATGCGCCACTGCGTCGCCTTCCAGGTGAAGGCGAGGTAGGCTGCCACCATCACGAACACCACCACCGAGTAGATCCAGTCGAACTCGTAGGCGAGCACGCCGATGACCAGCAGGAACTCGACGATGGTGGGCACCAGCGTCAGCACCATCAGGCGCGACAGCTCCTCGATGCCGCCGCGCCCACGCTCCAGCACGCGGGTGAGGCCGCCGGTCTTGCGCTCCAGGTGAAAGCGCAGGGAGAGCCGGTGCATGTGCTCGAAGGTCTGCAGGGCGAGGCGGCGCACGGCGTGCATCGCCACCTTGGCGAAGAGCCCGTCGCGCACCTGCGTCAGCCCGGCCATGAGAATGCGGGACAGGCCGTAGAGGCCGATCAGCAGCATCGGCGCGGCGAACAGCCCGGTGGGGATGGCCGCACCCGGCTTGGGGTCGGTCAGCGCCACCAGGGCGTCGGTGGCCCATTTGAAGGTGAAGGGCGTCACCATGGTGACGAACTTGGCGACGATCAGCAGGCCGAAGGCGAGGAAGACGCGCCGCTGCAGATCGGGCCGACCATAGGGCCACAAATAGGGCCAAAGGCGACGATAGGTGGCCACGAGGCCGGGCCGCGCGGACGGCTCAGGCCGAACCGGGGCCGCCGGGGCGGGGTCGGTGCTCATACGGATCAGGGGCTCGGGATGAAGATGGCGTCGAGCCCGCATATAGGCGCCCCGGGCCGCCGGTGACAGTCACCTGGTCGAGCGGGAGCATGCACCCGGTCGAGCGGAGCGGGCAGCTGGCCGAGCGGAGCGGGTTTGCGTGCGCCGCAGAGGCGCGCCCGATCACCCCTCGCCCGAGAGACGCCGCGCCACCGCGTCCCGTCCGATCAGCGGCAACAGGCCGGCGAGATCCGGCCCGTGCTCCAGCCCGGTGATCGCGAGGCGCAGCGGCATGAACAGCGCCTTGCCCTTGGCCCCCGTGGTCGCCTTCACCGCCCCCGTCCAGGCCTTCCAGGTCTCCCCGTTCCAGGGCTCGTCCGGCAGCAGCGCGGCGGCGGCCCCGATGAAGGCCGGGTCGGCGATGACGGGAGCGACCGGGCCGGCGACCACGCGCCACCAGTCGCCCGCCTCCGAGACCTTGGCCAGGTTCGGCTGCACCGCCTCCCAGAATGCTTCGGCGCGCTCCGTCGGGATACCGAGATCCGCGAGCCGGTCGGCCACCTCCGTGTAGGGCATGGCATGGACGAGGCGGGCGTTGAGCCCGTCGAGTTCATGCGGATCGAACTTCGCCGGCGCCCGCGAGATCTGGGCGAGGTCCACCAACCCGGCAAGCTCGTCGAGGCTCGCCACGGCACGGACCGATTCGGCCGATCCGGTGAGCACTGCCAGCGAGCGCACGGCGCCGGGCTCGTAGCCGGCCGCGCGCAGGCCGCGCAGCGAGAGATGGCCGAGGCGCTTGGAGAGCCCCTCCCCGTCCGCCGTGGTCAGCAGGTTGTGGTGCCCGAAAATCGGGATCGCGCTGCCCAAAGCCTCGAAGATCTGCACCTGCACGCCCGTGTTGGTGACGTGGTCCTCACCCCGGATCACGTGGGTGACGCCCATCTCTGCATCGTCGACCACGGAGGGCAGGGTGTAGAGGTAGCTGCCGTCGGCGCGGATCAGCACCGGATCGGAGAGCGAGGCGCAATCGACATGGGCGGGGCCGCGCACGAGATCGTCCCAGGCCACGGTGCGGGCATCGAGTTTGAAGCGCCAGTGCGGCGTGCGCCCCTCTGCCTCCAGGGCGGCGCGCTCGGCCTCCGAGAGAGAGAGGGCGGCCCGGTCGTAGATCGGCGGCTGGCCACGCCCGAGCTGGCGCCGGCGCCGGCGTTCCAGCTCTTCCTGCGTCTCGTAGCAGGGATAGAGCCGGCCCAACGCCTTCAGGCGTTCGGCGGCCGCGTCGTGGATCGCGACCCGGTCGGATTGCCTCGCGAACAGGTCGGGCACGATCCCGAGCCAGGCGAGATCCTCGGCCACGGCGTCGGCGAAGTCTTGCGTCGAGCGCTCCCGGTCAGTGTCGTCGAGCCGCAGCAGGAAGCGGCCGTGCCGCGCCCGCGCGAACAGGGCGTTGAGCAGGGCCGGCCGGGCGTTGCCGATATGCAGGTAGCCGGTGGGGGATGGCGCGAAGCGCACGAGGGGTGCGCCGGCTGGGAGCGTGTCGGCCTGGGGCGAGGTGGCGTGAGTCATGAGGCGCCCTCTAGACCATTTCGCCGGCCCTGAGGACTCCGGCGGCGGGCGAAAGCCTCAGCCCCGGGTGCCCCATCTCACGCCCATCCGGCTCGGCGCGTTCGAATCCGGTCCCAGAGCCGGGCCGCTGCCGCTGCGCGGCACGAAGGGCTTGGGCGTCAGGGTCTCGGGGATGGCGCTCTCGAACTCCTGCACCTTGGCGAACTGGCCGGCCTTGCGGAAGCGCCAGAGGTAGCCCGGCACCACCGCCTCCATGGCGGTGGGCTGGAGGCCGATGCCCTCCAGGGTGCGGCCCTCGACCTTGGCGGCGTCCGACACGACGTTGTCGCTCTGGAGCAGAATGACCTGGTCGCGGGTGAGCTTGAGACTGTCCGGCAAGAGGCCGAGGGTCAGGGTGTCGACTACCTCGAGAGCGCGGGCCTGGAGCATCGCGGCCGGCTGCGGCAGGCCGAGAACCACCCGCTTGCGCAGCGTGACCTTGAGCATGTAGCGCACCAGCGATTCCAGGGTCTCGACCTCGGGGCCGCCGAGTTCGTAGACCTTGCCGGCGGGCACGTGGCCCTCGACGGCCCGGGTCACGGCTTCCGCGACGTCGGCCACGTAGACGGGCTGGAAGCGGGACTCGGCCCCGGCCAGGGGCAGCACCGGCAGCGCCCGGGCCAGCGAGGCGAAGCGGTTGAAGAAGCTGTCGCCGGGCCCGAACACCAGGGAGGGCCGCAGGATCACGAAGGGACCACCGGCCTCGGCCACCTTGGCCTCGCCGAGAGCCTTGGTGCGGGCATAGTGCGAGGACGAATGCGCGTCGGCGCCGATGGCCGAGACGTGGACCAGGGGCGCACCGACGGCCGCGGCCGCCCGGGCGATCTCGCCCGCTCCTTCCGCCTGCAACTGCGAAAAGCTCTGCTTGCCGGTCTCCTGCAGGATGCCCACGAGGTTGACGACGATATCGGCCCCGTGGACCGCCCGGGCGATCGACTCGGGGTAACGCAGATTGGCCTGGACGGCGACGATCTGGCCGACCTTGCCGAGCGGCTGCAGGAACAGGGCGAGATCGGGCCGGCGCACGGCCACCCGGATACGGTAGCCGCGCTTGGCGAGCGCCCGCACCACGTGGCGCCCGAGGAAGCCCGATCCGCCGAACACGGTGACGAGCTGCGAGGCGGGGCGGGTCAGGGGAAGGGTCTCGAAGCCGGTCATCGCTCTCTAGGTCTCGAAAAGCGGCCCCTGCGCGCCGTGCCGCACCCGTAAACGGGGCAACGGACCGGCGCCGGTCCTTAGCCTGTTGCAGCGTATCTAGAACACTTCCATCGCGGACGGGAGATCGCCCGGTGAATTTCGCCTCGGGGTGTTTTCGCAGGGCTGGCCCTACGCGACTGTTCCTGGGAGGCTTGTCCTGCGGGGTTTGCCTGGAAAAACCAAAACTGTCCGGCCGTGAAACCTCAGCGCAGGCGAGGCTGGACCTGCGGACCGGCCAGCGGCATGCGCCGGCTCAAACCCTTGTGAACATGCACCATCAGGGCGATGCCGAAGAGCGGCGTGAGCAGGTTGAGCACCGGCACCACCATGAGGCCGGCGAGCAGCGCGCCGGCCAGGAGCGTGGTGCCGCCGTAGTGCCGGCGCATGGCTCCGGCCTCCGTCATTGGCCGGAAGCGCCCGGCGGCCAGCTCGAAATACTCGCGCGATAGCAGGTAGGCGTTGGCGCCGAAGAACGCCACGAGATTGACGCCGGGCACGAAGAACAGGATCAGCGCCACGAGGTTCACCAACAGGGCGAGACCGGCGAAGCGCAGGGCGTAGAGCATCGCGGTCCCGAGCGGCAGGGCGATCCCGGGCGGGTCGGCGGGGAAGTCCGTGCGCTCGACGATCTCGGCCGCGTCGTCGAGGAAGTAGCCCGCCACCAGGATCGAGACCGCCGGCATGATGTAGGCGAGGCCCACGAACAGCCCCGCCCCGGCAAAGAACACCGCCAGGGTGTCGAGGAAGGGATAATCCACCGAGAGGTGGTGCTGCGACAGGAACCAGTTGATCGCCCGCGTCAGCCCGAACCAGACCAGGACGAGGATGCCCAGGGTGAGCCCGAGAGACTTCCACAGGATCGCGCGTAAGGGGGGTGAGAACACCTGCCGGATGGCGGCGAGGGCGGCGCGGAAGAGCATGCCGGGATATCCTGTGGTCTCGTGTCCGTCAGGTTGGTCTGGTCCGGGCTGCGTCGCCCCCGCGCGCGCCGTCTCCGCCCGGTTCTGGCGATCGACGCCCCTCGACGCAAGGGCGCGCCACGCAGGAGCGAACCGCGCAGTGTCCCGCCGCCGCGTCCTCTGGTAGGCCCTCGCGCATCGCCGAGACAGGAACGAGACCGTCATCCATGAGGACGTCACGCCCCGCGCATGAAGGTCGCCGCCCGAGCCTCGCCCCGCGCCTGGCGCCCCTGCCACAGGACCCGGAGGTGATCGTCATCGGCGCGGGAGCCGCCGGCGTCGCGGCGGCCCGGAGCCTGCTGGCGCGCGGGGTTTCGGTGGCGGTGCTGGAGGCGCGAGACCGGGTCGGCGGCCGGCTGCTCACCGTGCCGCTGCGGGGGCACGCGGTCGATCTCGGAGGGCACTGGCTGCATGCGGGACCGATCAACCCGCTGGTGCAGCTCGGGACCGCACGGGGCGAGCCCCTGCGGGTGGCCGCGCAGGCGAGCCATCTCTGGGTCGGGCGCCGACGCGGGCGCCCGGCCGAGGCAGCGGCGCTCGGCCGGGCCTTCGCGGTGGCCGACCGGGCCATGAGCACCCAGGCCGCCTGGCAGGAGCCGGACCGGCCGGCCGCCACCGCCCTGCCGCCCGGGCTCGGGCCCTGGGGCCGGCGGGTGGAGCGGGTCCACGGCCTCGTCTCCGGACAAGCGCTGAGCCGCGTCTCGCTCCAGGACTTCCCCAGCATGGAGTACGGCGACAACCACTTCATCGCCGGCGGCTACGGCGGCTATCTCGCCCGCCTTGCGAACGGGCTGCCGGTCGCCCTGGAGACACCGGTGACTGGCATCGACTGGTCCGGCCCGGGCGTGCGGGTGGAGACGGGGTCCGGGCCCGTCACGGCGAAGGCCGTCATCGTCACGATTCCCACCATGGTGCTGCGGGCGGCCCCGCTCTTCACCCCGGCACTCCCTCCGGAGGTCGCGAACGCGATCGCGGGCTTCACCACCGGCATCTACGAGCACGCGGTGCTGCACTGGCCGTCCTGTCCGTTCCGGGGGGCGGACCGGCTCGCATCCCTTGTCGGCGGACGCGAGGCCAGTCCAGGCCTTCTCACCCGCATCGACGGCACGCCGTTCCACTTCTTCGAACTCGACGCGCCCATGGCCGCCGCCCTCGACGCGCGCCGGGCCGGGCCGGATGGCGTCCGCAGGCTGGTGCGCGCGACCTTGATGGCGCATTTCGGCGCTCGCGCCCTGCACGACCTGACCATCCCGGCCGTGAGCGAGTGGCGTCACGATCCCTGGGCGCGCGGCTCCTGGGCGGTGGTGCCGCCGGGCCATGCCGGCGCACGGGCGCTGCTGCAGGCGCCCGTGGCCGACCGGGTGTGGTTCGCCGGCGAGGCTCTGTCGCGCCTGCAATGGGGCACGGCGGGAGGCGCCTATGCCGAGGGCATGCGGACGGCCGAGGCCGTCGCCGACGCCGTGCGGAGATAGGCGCGGCTCAAGCGAGTGCCCGTCACGCGACGGCACGCTGGAACGGCACCGGAAGGCGCGGGAAGACCTCGCAGAACCGCATCGGCAGGGCGGTGATGAGGTGCGGGATTTCGGCCGCCGGCCGGGCGGGACTGAAAAGGAAGCCCTGGATGTCGTCGCAGCCGCTCGCCTTCAGCATCTGCGCCTGCTCCGCCGTCTCGACCCCCTCGGCGGTGACGGTGATCGAGAGCTTGCGCGCAAGCGCCAGGATCGCTTCGATGATCGCCAGACATTCGGGCCGGCTGTCCATGTCCTTGATGAAGGAGCGATCGATCTTGATCTTGTCGACGGGGAACCGGATCAGATAGCTCAACGACGAGTAGCCGGTGCCGAAATCGTCGAGCGCCACGCGGATATCGAGGGCGCGCAGGGCGTTCAGATTGGCGATGGTGGTTGCGTTCATCTCGAAGAACACGGACTCGGTAACCTCGATCTCCAGGCGCTTCGGCGGCAACCCGCTCGCTTCGAGCGCCTGTCTCACCTCCGCGATGAGGTCGCCGTTCCGGAACTGGATCGGCGAGAGGTTGACCGCGAGCCGGATGTCCTCCGGCCAGTGAGCAGCCTCCCGGCAGGCCTGCATCAGAACCCAGCGGCCGATCTGACTGATCAGGCCCGAGGCTTCGGCGATGGGAAGAAAATCGGCCGGCGATACCGACTCGCCGGAGCTGCGCGTCCAGCGCAGCAAGGCCTCGAAGGTGTGAATCCGGCCGTCATCGAGGCTGACGAGCGGCTGGTAGTGCAGGGTGAACTCGCCTTGAGCCACCGCGCGCTTGAGATCCACCTCGATCTCGTGCCGCCGGCGCATCGAGGCTTCCAGGTCGGTCGAGAACACGCAGACATTGCCCCACCCCGTGACCTTGGCGCGATAGAGCGCAAGATCGGCCTTGCTGAGCAGTCCCTCCGGATTGTGCGCATCGCGCGGCGCCTGGGCGAGACCGACGCTGGCACCGATCTCCACCTGAACGCCATTGAGGGTATACGGCATGCTCAGCGCCCCGATGATTCGCTTCGCCAGGGTAATCAGGGCATCCTCGTCCACGCCGGCGAGGAGGATAGCGAACTCGTCGCCCCCGAGCCGTGAGACCTGCGCTCCGGGCGGGACCGTCCCGATCAGGCGCTGCGCCACCTGGGCGAGCAGGGTATCGCCGAGGACATGGCCGAAGGTGTCGTTGACGAACTTGAAGCCGTCGAGATCAACATAGAGCAGCGCACAGGCTTCGCCTGTGGTGCGCGCGCGGGCACAAAGTTGCGCCGCCATGTCCTGGAACAGGGTCCGGTTGGCAAGGCCCGTGAGTGGATCATAGCTCGCCAGGTAGGCGATGCGTGCTTCCGACTGATGCGTATCCGTAACGTCCGAGCCGACGCCCCGAAATCCCAGGAAGGTGTCGCCGTCGTCGAGGATGGGACGGCCGCTGATGCGCCACCAGCGCGTCAGGCCCCCGATCGTGACCTCGACCACGCGCTCGCGGAACGCTTTGCGCTCGGCCACGAGGGTGAGAACATCGGCGATCTCCTGAGTCATCGGGCGTGGATCACGCACGCCGAGGAACAGGGCCTCCAGCGGCGTTTCCCGCAGGAGTTGCGGCGGCTCCCCGGCCACTTCGCCGATGCGGTCGGACACGTGCTGAAGCCGGTCCTCGGCGTCGGTCTCCCAGAGCCAGTCGCTGGTGTTCGCCTCGAAATCATGCAGCAACAGACTGATCGTCTCGTTCTGCTCGCTGACCCGGACGCGATCGATGATCCGCTGTTCGGAGAGGCGGCCCATCCGCCCGGCGGTGAAGGCGACAAAGACCGAATAGATCCCCATCAGCATTGCCAGCCACCAGCTGGACGCGGCTCCGTCCAGGATCAGGGCTCCGAGACTCCCCAAGGCGAGCGGCACGCAATAGACGAGGCCGAGGTGGGGCAGCGAGCCGAAGGTATAGGTGGTGGCCATCAGGCCGGCGCAGAGAGCCACCATGAAGACCCGGTCGGTGGTGCCCGGAGCCGGGAAGAGGGCCAGCGGCATGCTGCCCCAGGACAGCCCGAGAATCAGCGCGAACAGGACGGCGATCCGATGTCCGGCGACGATGTCGGCCACTTTGAGACGCTGCGGGCGATAACGCCACGCTGCGATCGTCGCGAGGGTGACGGTGAGGACGACGCTGAAGAACAGGGTCGTCAGGTAGATCCGATGAGCCTCACTCCAGAAGAGCACCAGGACCGCGCCGGCGATCACCGTATGGGTCAGGGCGAGATAGGGTGCGAATTGCAGCACCTCGTCGAGATGGCCGGCCCGCGCCTCCAGATCGTAGCGATTCGTCAGACCGGTCGTCCGCCGGAACACGGTGGGCCTCACTGCCGGCTCCGCGCCGGCAGGGGCCGGGGATCGGATACGATCGCTCACCGAGCGTCCCCGGGCCACATCCGGCAAACGCGGACCGCCGGCGGAGGCCGCAAGCGGTGCGGTGGACAGGACGGGTCCGGCGCGAAAAGGGTCAGGCGCGCGTGGCATCAGACTCACGGTCTTCGGCGATCCGCCGGCAGCGAAGGCTTACCGGATCGGGCTGTCCGAACGGAGGTCGGCGGCCTTCGGATGCGTGCTTCGTCCGCACATCACATCGTCCGGCCTCCAACTGGAAGGCGAGACCGAAGGCTATTCCCCATCATTTGATAAAAGCTTAATTACAGTCCGGGCTTTGACAAGGCCTAGATTGCACCAACAAAGACCAGGACCCACCCTCTCTGGTCCATAATGGTGCCCGTCTTAGATGAGAACTGTTTTGGTTCAGCACAGAGGCCTTCGACAATCCCAGCCAGGACCATCCTCGCTCACAGCAGGATATGGGGGCCGAGTTCCGCTGCCGGCAGCGGCTGCAGGAACGCCGCACCGATGCCCTCCCCGAAGCAGCGGGCGACCGTCGCAGGCGTCCGGCCGAGCGTGATCTGCGTGCCCGGCTCCAAGGGAACGTCGATCCTTACGGCAGCGCCCGAAGCGGAGACGTTGATCAGGCGACCGGGGATCTGCGTACCGCAGGCCATGGTCACGAGGATGTCCGGATGATCGGGCACGAAGCGCGGATGCGCGCGCTGGGGCACGTCGTCACCGTTCTGGTCGGCGGCGAGTTCGAGGAGCCGTCGGACGATGACCGGAAGCGGCGCTTCGGCCCGGAGCACCCGGGTGACGAAGTGCTCCTTGCCGCATTCGATGACCTGGGCTTCGAGGGAGCCCGCGTGGCGAATGCTGCACGACAGGGTTTCACCCGGATCCGGCACGACCGAGGAGCGAAAACGCAGGCCGAGCACCGACACGTCGGCCGTGACCGCGTAAAAATCCGAGCGCTGACGGTTCCAACAGAGGGCGGGCAGGATCAGACGTGTCGATGATGATGTGATGGCTTCGCCCATGACCGTCCTGCGGTTGCAGGATCACTAAGGCACCCGCCATCCGATAAACCTTTACGGCAACGCTGAGAATTTGACCGAATAACGGTTTCTTGCAGAGGAAATCAGGCCCGTCGCGGCAGCCCCGCGGGCCAAGCGCGAACCGGTGCAAGAGCAGGCGACCCGCGACCCTTCGCCTACGAGCCTTGCTCCGCAAGCGTTGGCCCGCACCCTGGAGACGGGCTCTACCGGACGATCCGCCCCGCCTCAGCGCTGGCAATCGGTGCTGGACGGCAGGGTGTCGAGGCGCGTCAAGTCTCCGACCACGGCGAACTCGCCATAGTTGAGGCGCAGCGCGCCACTGACGCCGTTCTCGTAGAGATCGAAGTTGAGGACGTAGATCGGCGTGCGCTCGCCCTGGCCCGGAACATAATAGCTCAGGGTCACGGGCCAGTGGGGCAGGGCTGCCATGGGACCGTCCTTGAGCGGCTTGTCGCGCTCCGCCGCCTTGTCGGTGGCCGCCGGGGCCGGACCCGGTCGGCCGATGACCGCGAGGGTGTCGTAGACCTTGCGCCCATCATCGGAGCCGTCGAAGACCTTGACCGAGACGGTGGTCTGCCCGTCGCGCCCGGCCTGGATCAGACGGCGCATGTGCAACGTGGGAAACAGGACCTCGCCGGAGTCCTGGAACTGGTCGCGCTTGGGGTCCTTGAGCTTCACCTTCAGGTTGTCAGGCGTCGATTCAGCGGTGCCATCCACGGTCTGGCCCGGTGTCCCGTTGAGCACCGTGCTGGTCTTGAAGCGGTAGCTGCGGCCATCCCCGCTCTCGAAGGTGGTGTTGCGCAGATCGGAGGTCCGGCTGCCGGTCTCGCCGCTCTCCAGCACCGTCACCTGCCGGGTCTGCATCGTGTAGCCCTTGCAGGCATCACCGGTGAATTCGATGACGATGCGCCCGCGCGCGCTCTCCACCGCCCGGGTGCCGCTGCTCTCGGCGAGCGACAGATCGTAGACGGCGCGGTGATTGGCGAGGGTGATCGGCGAGGCGGCCCCCGCCGCAGTGGCGAACAGGACAAGGCCGGCCGCGAGACCGGGACTCGCGACGCGCGCCATCACGGCTTCTGCACTCACGCTGGAACGACGCATGAACTCTCCTGACAGGGTCGGGCCGGGGGTGCGGACACCCGCCAGCGCCCCTGAGATAGGGCATCCCGCCCGCGCGAGCGAGGTTCGTTCGGGCACCGCTGCATTCGCCGCGCCGCAACGCGCGCCCTACCTATCCCCGGAGAAGAAGAACCCCGGAGCCCGACGCGCATCCGGGACGGAACCAACACCGGACGGGAGAAACACCGGACGGGAGAGAGGATACGCCCATGGACGCCGATACCCTGCGCTCGCTCCAGGCCCCGATCAAGGACCGCTACCGCAACGCCCCCGGTTCCGCCGTCGTCACCCTGCGCGCCCGCGGCAGCCTCGACGATACGTCGATCGCCTGCAAGGTCGAGACCGGACGCGCCCTCGCGGTGGCGGGCCTGCACCCGGCCACCGGCGGTTCCGGCGCGGAACTCTGCTCCGGGGACATGCTGCTGGAGGCGCTGGTGGCCTGCGCCGGCGTCACCCTGAAGGCGGTGGCCACCGCGATCGGCGTGGAGCTTCGATCCGGCACCGTCAGCGCCGAGGGCGACCTCGACTTCCGCGGCACCCTGGGGGTCGACCGGGAGGCGCCCGTGGGCTTCCGGGCGATTCGGCTCGCCTTCGCCCTCGACACCGACGCCCCCCAGGACAAACTCGACCAGTTGCTCAAGCTGACCGAGCGCTACTGCGTCGTGTTCCAGACCCTGAACCACAAGCCGGATCTGGCGGTGGTCCTCGCGCAGGGCTGAGCCGCGCGTGACGTTTTCGCGCCCGGATGCGTGATCCCGGCGCCGTGATGATGTGTTCCCCACAGTATGATGATTTTCGAGTGGATCGTCGGCGTCCTGTTCGGCGCCGTGCTCCTGGCGGGCCTCGCCCGCCGGCTGGGTGCCCCCTACCCGGTGTTCCTGGCACTCGGCGGGATCGGCCTCGCCTTCGTTCCGGCGGTGCCGAACCTCGTGCTCGATCCGGAACTGGCTTTGGCCCTGTTCCTCGCTCCGGTCCTGCTGGATGCCGGCTACGACACGTCGGTCCGGGACCTGCGCACCCACTGGCGACCGATCGCCGGCCTCGCCTTCGGAGCCGTGGTGGCGACGACGGCGGCCGTGGCCGTGGTGGTGAAGGGGCTCGTGCCCGACATGCCCTGGGCCGCCTGCATCGTGCTCGGCGCGGTGGTGGCGCCGCCGGACGCGGTGGCGGCTCTCTCGGTGCTGCGCCAGGTCTCCCTGCCGCACCGCCTCACCACGATCCTGCGCGGCGAGAGCCTGCTCAACGACGCCGGCTCGCTGCTGATCTACCGGCTCGGCGTCATGGCGGCCGTCACCGGCAGCTTCTCGCTGACGGAGACGGTGCCGATCCTCATCGGCGAGATCCTCGGCAGCCTCGTCATCGGCCCGGTGCTGGCGCTGATCTACAGTGCCGCCATGCGCCCGGTTGCCGACACGCCGAGCATCATCGTGCTGCAATTCGTGGCCGCCTTCGCGATCTGGATGGGCGCGGAGGCCTTCCATCTCTCCGGCGTGCTCACGGTGGTCACCTTCGCGATCACGGCCGCCCGGATCGCGCCCGGCCGCACCCCGCCGCGCACCCGCATCGTCTCGTACGCGGTCTGGGACACGGCCGTGTTCGTGCTCAACGTCCTCGCCTTCGTGCTGATCGGACTGCAGATCGGGCCGATCCTCGAACGCCTGACCCGGGCGCAGCAGATCTCCTATGCCCTGGTCGGTGCGGCGGTGTTCCTCACGGTTGTGGTTGTCCGCCTGGCCTGGGTCCTGCCAGCGGCCCATCTCGCCCGTCTCGGTGCCGATGAGGCAGAGACCCGGGACCGCGGCCTCTCGGCCGGAATCGCCGTGTCCTGGGCGGGCATGCGCGGCATCGTCACCATCGCGACGGCGCTGGCCCTGCCCGAGGGCGCGCCGGCCTTCCCCTATCGTGACCTCATCGTGCTGACCGCCTTCTGCGTGATCATCGGCACCTTGACGATCCAGGGCCTGACCCTGCGGCTCCTGCTCAGCCGCCTCGGGCTCGAGGACAACGATCCCGTCGGCCGCGAGGTCGGGCACGGCCGCACGGAGGCTTTCCGGGCCGCCCTGAAGACCCTGGAGGATGCGGAGGATGCGCCCTCGCGGGCTCTGTGCGAGGAGTTCCGCATCGCCCTGGAGCAGGCCGAGGCGCGCGATACGGGCTTCGCCGCCGAAGCCCTGCCGGCCGATGCCGCCCGACGCCGCGCCATCGAGGCCGCCCGCGACCGGGTTCTGGCCCTGCGCCGCACCGGCGAGATCGGCGACGACGCCTATTATGTGCTGGAGGAGGAGTTCGACTGGGCCGAGCTGAACGCGACGCCCAGGGCCGAGACCTGAAACCCGAGACCGATTTCCCGCGGCAAGCTCAGGCCAGGGGCGCCATCCGGAGGGAGAAATGCGCGCCCTGCACGTCGGGGGCGACCGCGAGGGTGCCGCCCAGCTGGCGGGCCAGACTGTTGACGATGCGCATGCCGAGGCTGGCGCTGCGCGCGGCCGCCGGATCGAACCCCTCCGGCAGCCCGGCGCCGTCGTCCTCGACGGCGAGGATCAGGGTCCCTGCTGCGTCGGGCCGGGCCTCTACCCGAATCTCGCCCTCGCCATCCGGGTAGGCATACTTGATCGCGTTGGTGACGAGCTCATTGACGAAGAGCCCGAGCGGGATCGCGAGATCGGCGGGAATGTTGACCCGGGCGGCGCGACAGACCAGGCGATGGCGCGGAGCGCTCTCCTGCAGCTTGGCGCAGAGCGCTTCGAGGAAGCCCGCGACGTCGATCGCCTCCAGGCTCGGCTGGCGCCAGAGCTGATCGTGGACCTGGGCTACCGCCTCGACACGGGTCCGGGCATCGGCCAGGGCGTTCTTCACGTCGGCATTGTCGGAGCCGCGGGCCTGGAGCCCGAGGAAACCTGCCACCACCGCGAGGCTGTTCTTGACCCGGTGGCTCATCTCGCGGGACAGCAGCTCCTGCCGCTCCAGGGCCGCCTTCAGCCGCGCCTCGGCCCGCTGGCGCTCGATGGCACCGCCGACGAGGTTGGCGAAGCCCTGCATGAAGGCGATGTCCGCCTCCTCGAACTGGCCCTCGCGGGTGTCGTCCACCTCCAGCACACCGTAATTGCCGTCGCGGTTGGCGATCAGCACGTTGATGGCCCGGCGGATGCCGTGGTCGGCCATCAGCTTCGGAGTGCGGAAGCGGGTTTCGTTCTCGAGGTGGTTCGAGATCACGGGACGGCCCGTCTTGAGGGCGTAGCCCGCGGGCGAGGCGAGATCCGCCCCGATGATGGTGGTGCCGACCGCATCCGCCGCCCAGCCGATTCCGGCGCAGACGAGGAGGCAATCCTGATGCGGCTTGTATTCCAGGGCCTTGCAGAACTGCGCCTCCATCCCCTCGGCGCAGAGTTCGGTGGCGCGCTGGAGCAGCGGCAGCAATTCCGTGGCGCGCAGGGCTTCCACGCCGAAATCGGAGAGAATCGCCTGCTGCCGCAGCCGGAACGCCAGGGCCTTGGGCGCCAGATCCGCACCTGCCGAATCCATACCCGCTGAATCCGCACTTGCCAGATCGGTCTCCGCCAGGGCGGTCTTCGCCGGCTCGGTCATCGCAACGATACGCTTCTCGGGTTCGGCACGGTCGGGTTGGTCGCCCCCTTGTGCGACACACCGCCTGAGGCCCGCAAGGGCATGCAGCAAGTCCCGACGCAGAGTTGATACCCCGCGCCGCTGGGCTCAGCCGAACGCCACTCAGATTTCGATCTCGGTGCCGACCTCCACGAGTTGGCGGGTCGGCACGCAGAAATGCGCCCCCGTGCGCTCGGCGTTGCGCAGCAGGAAGGCATAGATTTCCTCGCGCCAGGTCGCCATGCCGCGCTGGTCGCTCTTCGGGATGATGGTCTCGTGGCCGATGAAGATCGTCAGGTCGTCGAGACACTCGGGCGGCAGGCGCTTCGACTCGACCGCGCAGCGCAGGCCGTCGGGAACCGAGGCGTCCTCCATGAAGCCGTAGCGCAGGATCACCCGGGTGATGTCGGGCGTGATCGCGATGACCTCGGCGCGCCGGTCGCGGGCCACCGTAGGCTCCTCCTCGTAACGGGCGGTGACGATGAGGACGCGCTTGTGCAGGGCGTGACTGCGGGCGACGAAGCGGGACAGATGCAGCGGGATGGCGCTTGTGGCCGAGGACAGGAAGGCGGCATTGCCCGGCAGCACGATCGGCGGGTCGCGCCGGAGCTGTTCCAGGAACTCGGCCTCGGGCTGGCGCAGCGCGACCCGCGCGGCCTCGACGAGCTGGTTGCCCTTGCGCCAGGTCAGCATCAGGAACGCCACGAGCCCGGCCAGCATGAGGGGAAACCAGCCGCCCTCGAACAGCTTCACGCTGTTGGCGCCGAGGAACACAAGGTCGATGGCGAGGAAGAACCCGTTCACCGCCAGGACCGCCACGGGGTTGTAGCCCCATTTCAGGGCGACGAGAGCGGCCAGCAGCGTGGTGATCGCCATCAGGGAGGCCACCGCGATGCCGTAGGCCCCGGCGAGCGCATCCGACGAGCCGAAGATCAGGACAGCGCTCAGGGTGGCGGCGGCCAGCAGCCAGTTCACCATCGGTACGTAGATCTGCCCGCGCTCGAGCCGGGCGGTGTGGACCACCCGCATCGGCGGCAGGAAGCCGAGCTGGATCGATTGCTGGGTCAGCGAGAAGGCCCCCGAGATGATCGATTGCGAGGCGATCACGGTCGCCAGGGTCGCGAGGCCGATCAGCGGGTAATGCGCCCAGTCCGGGCTCAGACGATAGAACGGGTTCTCGATGGCGTCGGGCTCGACGAGCAGGAGCGCACCCTGCCCGAAATAATGGATCACGAGGGCCGGCAGAACGAGGCCGAACCAGGAGGCGCGGATCGGGCCGGCTCCGAAATGCCCGAGATCGGCATACATCGCCTCGCCGCCGGTGACGGCCAGGAAGGCGGCACCCAGCATGGCGAAGCTGACGTGCCAGCCCGCATGCGTCAGGAACTCGACGGCCTTCAACGGGTTGAGCGCGGCCAGAATCTGCGGCGCGTGCCAGATGCCCCCCAGACCCAGCAGCGCCAGCACGACAAACCACACGAGCATCACCGGCCCGAAGATGCGGCCGATGAAGGCCACGCCCCGGCTCTGGACCAGGAACAGGCCGACCAGGATCAGAACCGTGATCGGCACGACGAAGCGCGACAGGGCCGGCGCCTCGACCTTGAGGCCCTCCACCGCGCTGAGCACCGAGATCGCGGGCGTGATCGCGCCGTCGCCGTAGAGCAGCGCCGCGCCGATGAGGCCGACCACCAGGAGCACACCAGCCCATGAGCCGGGCTTGGCGTTCCGGGCTCCGAGCAGCGCCAGCATGGCGACGATGCCGCCCTCGCCGCGATTGTCGGCGCGCAGGATCAGCACCGCGTACTTGATCGACACGATGAGGATCAGCGACCACAGGATCAGCGAGACGGCCCCCGTCACCGCGATCGGGGTCGGGGGCGCCCCGGCACTCGCGGCACGGACCGCCTCCTTGAAGGCGTAGAGGGGAGACGTGCCGATATCCCCGTAGACGATGCCGAGCGCCCCCAGCATCACCGCCGGGCGCAGGGCCGGTCGTCCCATCGGGGATTCCTCGTGGGCCACGGGCATGGTCTCCGGCAACGGCGAAGGTTCGCGCCGTCGCCCGCAGGTAGGGGCGGGTTTCCGTCCGACCAGGGGCCCGATCGGTCTCCGGCTTGAAGTGGGGACGGGCGCGTCACTCGATCCGCACCATCACGCTGTCGCTCGCACCCGTGGCATCCATCACCGAGATCCGCGCGAAGCCCGCCCCCTCCGGCTCCCAAGCCGATTGGCGCCGGGGGCCGCCCGCCACCGGCAGGCCGTCGATCATCCAGGTCAGGGGCGGCACGCCGCCGAGCGCCTTCAGGGCGAGGCTGGCTTTCTGGTCGGGACTCGCGAACGGAACGGAATCCGGCTCCGACAGGCCGAGATCGATGCGGGCGCCGTCCGGCGGGTAGGCGATCTGGAGGGCGGCGCCCCACGCGGCCGACAGGGTCTTGGGAATGTCGCGCCGGATGTGACGCAGGGGCGGCGGCAGGCCGGCGGTGGTGGTCACCAGCGCCTCGCGCGGCATCGGCACCGGGTCGGGTTCACCGCCGAAGCGCGCGAAGGCGTCGAACAGGATGGGGGCCGCCGCCACCCGGCCGACGAGGCCCGGCACGGCGTTGCCGTCGGGCCGTCCAACCCAGACCGCGATGGTCACGCGCCGGTCGAAGCCCACCGCCAGGGCGTCGCGGTAGCCGTAGGAGGTGCCGGTCTTGTAGGCGATCCGGTTCGGGAGAGCGTTCTCGGGCGGAGGCGCCCCCCGCAGGCTGTCGGCGACGTACCAGGCGGCGACGCCTTCCGTGATGCGGGCTTCGGCCGTCATCTCGACCGGCGCTTCGCCGAGGCGACGGGTCAGGTTCGGCACCAGTCCCTGCCGGGCGAGGCCGGAGAACAGGCGGGCGAGGTCGGTGAGCGTGATGCCGAGGCCGCCGAGCGCCACCGGCAGGCCCGGCGCGGTGTCGCGGGGCAGCTCGATGCGGGCGCCCGCCGCCCGCAGCCGCGCGATGAAGCGGGCCGGACCGACCACCTCCAGCAGATCCACCGCCGGTACGTTCAGGGAGAGCTGGAGGGCGCGCCGCGCCGTCACGGTGCCCTGGTAGCCGAGATCGAAGTTCTCGGGGGCGTAGCCGGTGAAGCGCACCGGGCGGTCGTCCAGCTGAGTTTCCGGGTGAGCAAGTCCCGTCTCGAAGGCGAGTGCGTAGATGAAGGGCTTGAGAGCCGACCCCGGCGAGCGGATCGCGCCGGTCATGTCGATGGCGCCGGACCGGCTGGCGTCGAGGTAGCCGGGGCTGCCGACCTGGGCGAGCACCGCGCCAGTGCGGTTGTCGAGGGCCAGGATCGCCGCCGAGATTCCCGGCCCGACGGCTGCGGCGCGCTCGGTCGCCAGGGTTTCCAGGCTGGCCTGAAGGCGTCCGTCCAGGGTGAGGCGGAGGACCCGCGCCGCCGGATCGGCGGCATGCGCCGCCTCGGCCGCGTGGGCCGCCAGCATCGGAAAGGATTTTCGCGAGGCCGGCACCGGCTCGGCGCGGGCGGCCTGCGCCTCCGCCGCCGTGATCACGCCCTGCGCCACCGCGATGGCGAGGACCCGGTCGCGGGCACGTCGGGCCGCCTGGGGAAAGCGGTCCGGCCGTCGCGCCTCCGGCGCCTGCGGCAGGGCAACGAGGAGCGCGCTTTCGGCGAAGGACAGCCGCGCCGGCTCGCGCCCGAAATACGCCAAGCTCGCCGCCCGCAGGCCCTCGACCGGACCGCCATAGGGGGCGAGCGCCAGGTAGAGATCGAGCACCCCGTCCTTGCCGAAGCGCCGCTCCAGCTGAACCGCCCGCACCATCTGGCGCAGCTTGGCGCGAAGCGATCGCTCGGAACGCGGCTCGACGAGGCGGGCCACCTGCATCGACAGGGTCGAGCCTCCCGAGACGATGCGCCCCGCCGTGAGCCATTGCCATGCCGCCCGGAGCGTGGCGGCCGGATCGATGCCGGGATGGGAGGCGAAGCGCCGGTCCTCGTAGGCGGTGAGCATGGCGAGGTAGCGCGGATCGATCTGGGGCGCCGTGACCGGCAGGCGCCAGCGCCCATCGGCGGTGGCGAAGGGGCGCAGGAGGCGTCCCTCCCGGTCGAGCACCACCGTGGAGCGGAGCTCGGCCTGGGTCAGGTCGAGGGGCGGGAGGGTTTCGATGAAGCGCCAGAAAGCGATCGCACAGAGGGCGATGACCGCACATGCCCCGAGCGCGACGATCAGAAGTCCCCTCCCCCCTCTGCGGGGGAGGATGTCTGCGGAGCTTGCGGAAGAGGGAGCGATCTCGCCCGATCCGGCGCTCCCCTCTCGCGACCCGCCTCGAGGGTGACCTCTCCCTGCAGAGGGGGAAGGGTCGATGCGGGCCTTCGGGACAGACGGACTTCGCACAGCCCTACTTCGTGCTCACCGTCATCGAACCGAACCCGGTGCGCCCGAAGCGCTCCGGCCGGTACATGTCCTCGATGGTGGCGGCCGGGTGGACGTAGGTGCCGGGCGAGACCGCCCGCACGGTGTAGGCCACCCGGAAGAAAGCCGATTGCTCGGGAGTCCGCTCGTAGGCGGCCACGAAGCGGTCGTCGCGGAACTCGGTGTGGACCGGAGCCACATCCGACTTGGCGAAGGCGAGACCGGTGAGCGCGTCGGCATCGAGGAGCTTCGGGTTGTCGATCTCCAGGCCGGCGGGCAACCGGTCGACCAGGAGGAGGCGTCCGGCGCTGGCTTTGGCCTCGGTCACGGTGAGCACCACCACGAGGCGGTCGTTCTGGTGGATTCCCTGCGCGAGCTCCACCGGGGACCCGTCGAGGCGGTAGTAGCGCCGCTCGATGGTGTAGCCCCGCGCCTCGGCCGGTTCCGGTGCGATCGGGTTGCCGCTGACGCCGATCACCGCCTGCACCGCCTGGGTGCCCGCATTGACGAGGGTGACGGGCTTTCCCTCCAGGGCGGCGGCGCGGTAGCTGCGCGCCAGGGCGCCGCTCGCCGGCTTGCCGTCCAGGGTGAAGCGGAGGTTGTCCGAGTCCGCGCTCAAGCCCTCGGCGGCCAGCACCATCCAGGCATCCTCCTGCGTGCTGGTCGGTCGTCCGGTCGCCCGCTCGGCCGAGATGATGGCACCGAGCGGCTGGACGCTGTCGCGGGCGAAGCCCGTCTCGGCGGCCAGCGCCAGCAGACCGGCGCTGTCGCGCAGGCGCGAGCCGTAATCCGGCCGGTAGGCCGAAATCGTGGACGCCGTCTCGCGGAAGCCGGCCATCGCCGAAGCGAAGGCTTTGGTGGCCCGGCCCCGATCGCCCAGCAACGCCAGGGCCGCCGCGATCTGTCCGCGCGCCAGGGGGGTCGCGAACGCGGCCAGCTTGGTGTCGGCGAGGTAGCGAAGGTCGCCCATCACCGGGCGGCCGTTGCGCGCCAGCACGTAGGCCGCATAAGCGATGTCCATGCCGCCGTCCCCGACCTCGGTGGTGTTGGCGACCGCGTTGCGCAGACGGTCGAGGGCGCTGGCGAAGGCGATCTGGGGCACGGCGAAACTGCGCTCCCGGGCCCGGGTCAGGAAGTCGGTGACGTAGGCGTTGAGCCAGGTGTCGCTGGCGCCGTCCGTGGACCACAGGCCGAAATCACCGGCCGCGTTCTGGCGGGACAGCACGCGCTCGATCGCTTGGCGCACGCGCTCGTCGGCCTTGTCGAGGCCGAGCGGATCCTGACCGAGCGAATCCTGAGCTGCGAGGCGGTTGACGTAGAGCAGCGGCATCGCCCGGCTGACGGTCTGCTCGGAGCAGCCGTAGGGATAGCGGTCGAGCGCCTGGAGCAGGGCCGGCACGTCGATGCCGGCGAGGTTCGAGGCGGAGAGCGAGACCGTCCCGGTGCCGGGCAGGATGTCGGCGAGGAGTTCGTCAGAGATGCGCAGGGACGCGCCGGGTTCGAGAACCTGCACGGAGCGGCGGGCGAGCGCCCCCGTGCCGGGACCGATGGTCAGGGCAAAGCCCTGGCCGACGCCGGCGGGCAGGCCGGGACCGGAGAGCGTGAGGTCGATCCGCGACGGGCCCGGTCCGGCGGCGGTGATGGGGATCACCAGGAAGCCCTTGGCGCCCGCCTCCAGCCGCAGGGTCTTGTGCATGGCCTCGGCGCCGACCAGCACGGAGCCGGTCAGGTCGAGGTCGACGGTGTAGTCGCCGGCCTGCCCTTCGACGTTGTCGATGGCGACGTGGAAGCGCGAGCGGTCGCCGACATTGAGGAAGCGCGGCAGGGTGCCGGTGACGACCACGGGATCGCGGATGATCACGTCGGCCTGGGCGGCGCCTACCTTGGTCCGGCTCCAGGCGGTCACCATCACCCGGCCTGTGCCGTTGAAGGCCGGCAGGGGGAAGCTGACCCTGGCGCGGCCGTCGGGGCCGACCGTGAGGGGCCCGGAATAGAGCGCCAGCGGCGCCTGGGTCGGAGGAGCATCGGCGAGTTCGGCCGCAGCTCCGTCGCCGCCGGAGCGGATGGCGCCGAGCGTCCCCTGCATGCCGTCGATGAGGTATCCGTAGAGGTCGCGGATCTCGGGGCCGAGAGCCTTCTGGCCGAAGAAGTAGCCGAACGGGTTGGGCGCCTCGTAGCGGGTGAGATTGAGGATGCCGACATCGACGAGGGCCACGGTGACCCGGGCCTCCTCGCCGGCGTTCAGGCCTGCGAGCCGGATCGGCAGGGTCAGGGTCTCGCGCGGGCGCACCTTCGCCGGTGCCTCGAGGGTGACGCCGAGGGTGCGGCTGTCCCGGTCGACCCCGAACCACGCGACGCCGAGCGCCCGGCCCGGCAGGCGCTTGGCCGCTTGGTCGAGGGGCCGGTAGGCGGTGGCGACGAGGTAGGCGCCGGACCCCCATTCCGCCTTGACGGGAATGTCCACGGTGGTGCCGGCAGCCGGCACGTCGACGGTGAGGAGCGCGTGCAGCTTGTCGCTGACGACGGCGAGGGTCGCCTGTCCCCTGAACGTCGGTTGCAGGCGGGCGTGGAGCGTCTCGCCGGTGGCATAGGCCGCCTTGTCGAGGCGCAGATCGAGGAGGTCCGGTACATCCGCCGTCTCGCCCCCGCTCCAGCCCACCGTGAAGGTCACGCTCGCGGTGGCGGCGGGCCGGCCGGGGACGCTCGCCTCCAGCCGGTAGGTGCCGTAGCTCACCGTGGCGCTGACGCGGCCCGGCGCGTCGGGGATGAGGTCGAGGCGGCCATCGGCGACGCGGCGGGTGCTGGTCACCGGCTCGAAGGACCAGCGCCCGCCCTCGCGGTACCATTGATAACTCTTCTCGACGCGCTGGAGCGTCCAGGCCACGTTCTTCTGCGTCAGGCGCTGCCCGTCGGGAGCGGCCATGACCACGTCGAACCCGGCGACGCCACCCTCGGTCAGGTCGCCGGAGAAGCCCTTCCGAATGGCGAGGACCGGCGCGTCAGGCAGGATCGGCAGGGTCAGGCTGCGGCTGAGGGCCCGGCCGCCCGGCTCACCGATCTGCAGGGTGATTCTCGCCTCCACGGGGCGCGGGGCGGCCAGGGCCTGGACCGGCACCACGAGCCGGGCCTTGCCGGCTGCATCGGTGGTGGCACGGGCATCGATCTCGGCCGAGGAGGCCTCCACGCGCTCGTCGTCGAGGCCGACCGAGAAGCCCTCCAGGCCCTTGATCCCGATGGTCGCCGCCTGCTGGACCAGAACGGTGCCGGAGACCTCCAGCCCGGCGCCCGGGGCGCCGTAAAGGTAGCGCGCCGCTACGTCGATGGTGGCGGGGGCGCCCCTGGTCAGGGCGGGCGTCGCACTCGACAGCGTCACGTCGAGGCGTTCGGGGACATAATCCTCCACCAGGAAGCTCGCCTCCCCGATGGCCGGCGCCTTGGGGTCGGTATAGGCCGCCACCCGCCAGGTGCCGTGCTGCGCACCGGCCAGGAGGGGCAGCGCCAGGGCGCGGCCGCCCAGGCCCGCATCCGCCACCTGGGCGCGCCGGTACTCGACGCCATCGGGACGCCTGATCACCAGCGTGAGCGGAATTTCCGGCACGGCGGCTCCCTGCGCGTCGCGCAGAAGACCGGTGAGGTTCACGGTCTCGCCCGAGCGATAGACCCCGCGCTCGGGAAACACATAGGCCTCGACGGCGCCGGGCTGCGGGCGTCCCTTCACGCCGCGATCCGTGAGGTCGAAGGCCGACTGGTTGAGGTTGAGGAAGCCGTAATCGTCGCCGATCTGCGCCACCACGAGGCCCGGGCTGATCCCGCCCTCCCCGCGCGCGAGGCCCGGCGCGAAGGCGACGTGCCCCTGCCGGTCGGTCTTGGCGACCGCCAGGACCTCGTTGTTGCGCGCCACCAGCCGGATTTCGGCGCCGGCCACCACGTCGGCCGAGGCCAGCGAGCGGGCGAAGACATGGACACCGTCGCGGCCCTTGAAGGCAGTGAGTCCGAGATCCGAGACCACGAACCATTGTGTCGCCTGCTGCTCGTAGCCGCCCTCCTCGTCGTTGGACGCCGTGGTGCCGGCGGGCTGGGCCAGCATGATGTAGATACCGGGTTCCAGCTTGCCGACCGCCTGCAGCACCGGGAAAGCGGTGACGGCCTCCTGGTTCAGCTCCGCCTTGGCCGTCTCGAGGACGCCTTTCCAGACGCGCTGGCCCTTCTGGTCGGCGATGGTCCGCGCCGTGGCCCCGTTGAGTTGCGACAGGAAGTCCTCGGCCCGCAACGACGGCAGCAGCCCCCGGTCGCCGACCCGCAGCACCTCCACGTCGATCTTGGCCGCGTTGACTGAGACCAGGGGCACGCCGGCCTGACCGGTGCGGGGCAGGACGTAGTTGCGTCCGGTGAAGCGGACCTGAGGCGAGCGGTCCCGGACATAAACCTCGTAATCAGCGGCCTTGAGCAGGGTCTCTCCAACGCTGGAAGGGAGCCCGGAGCGCACCACGAAGGCGTAGCGCTCGCCGTGCTTGAGCCCATCGACGCAGACCTGCTGGCCGGTGCCGGTGACGGCGGCGTTGGCCGCGCCCGAGACGGCGATGAAGGGTGTGAAGTCGGTCTTTGGCGCCAAGCCTTCCGAGAACTGGAAGCAGACCCGCGGCGCGGCCGCATCCGAATCGACGGTGTAGTTGAGGATGCGGAAGCCGTGCTCGGCGCGAAGGCCCTCGTAGATCTCGCGCACCTCCGCGGCGTCGGCGAGCGCCAGGCTGGCACGGTAGGCCTCGAGCGATGGGCGCCACTCCGTTTCGGCGGCGTAAACCTCGCCGAGGGTCGCGAGCGCCTCGGCTTCGGCCGCAGCGCTGCTCGCCCGCAGGTAGCCCTGGTAGGCGGCGGCCCGCGCGTTGCGGCGCAGGCGCAGGCGGCTCGCGTAGTCACCGGTCCGCTCGTCGTTGCCGACCGCGCTCGCGGCGCGCGCATAGGTGAGCCAATTTGCCGATCCACCAGGTTCGAGGGCCACCGCGCGCGCGAGAGGCTTCAGGGCCTCCGCCGGCTTCTCGGCCTCGATCAGGGTCTCGCCCTCAGTGCGTGCCTTCACCGCGGACTTGGTGTCCGGCCGGGGATGTCCTGCCTCGCTCGTCAGGGTCGATTCGAGGCGGACGCCGTCACTGGCGAGGTCGTCGCGCTGAAAACCCTTGGCCAGCGGAGCCCGGGGCAAGACCTTGGCTGCGGTGCGCGCCGTCGATCCCTGCCCTTGACCAGGGACTTGCGCCTGGACTTGAGCCTGGGCGGGCAGCGTCAGCAGCCCGGCAAGGGCAAGCACCGGCACGAGGCCCGAGATCCCGACCACAGATCGGGGCGAGCGCCCGTATCCGGATGATCCCGCCATGTTTCCACCCCGTTCGCCGGAGGCCGGTACGTCGCACCGGTCCCGGGCGGAACCGTACCACTTCGCGCATCGGCCGCAACGGCCTGGAATTCGAGCGCGGCCTCTGCCACACCGGATGAGTTCTCATCGGGAAGACGCGACCCGGCCATGATGCGACGCGATCGGACCATCCGGGACGGAACCGGATTGGTGATGACCCTGACGGCAGCCCTGGCCTCCGTCCAGATGGCTCTGGCTCAGACGCCGCCGGCCCCGGCGCCCGCCCGGGTGAAGCCGAGCGCGCCCGCGCCCGATCCCGCCTTCGAGGCGGCGCGGACCGCGTTCGAGGCTCTGCCGGAGGCCGAGCGCAAGGGTCTGCAGGACGCCCTGGTCTGGACCGGCGACTACAACAGCGTGGTCAACGGCACGTTCGGGCGGCGCAGCTACGAGGCGTTCCTGGCCTACGCGAAGCGGAGCGGCGGGACCGGATTGCCGGATGCGACCGGACGCGCCGCCCTGCTCAAGGAGGGGGCTGCGGCGCGGGCGGCCGTCCGCTTCGTCGTGAAGTCGGATCCCGTCAGCGGCGTCGTGCTCGGCGTGCCCGAGCGCATCCTGCCGAAGCGGACGCCGCAATCCGGGGGCACCCGCTGGCAGAGTGCCGACGGGCGCATCACGCTGGAGACGAAGTCCTATCCGGCCGGCGAGACCGGGCTGGAAGCGGTCTTCGCCCGCATCACTGCGCCGAGTGCGGACCGGCGGATCACCTACAAGCTCCTGCGGCCCGACTTCCTGGTGGTGACCGCCGAGACCGGGACCGGCAGATCCTATATCCGTTATGCCGCCGGCGAAGCGGGCCTGCGCGGCTTCACTCTGGGCTACGACAAGGCCCTGTCCGGGGAGGTCGATCGCCTCTCCATCGCCATCGCCAACAGCTTCGTGCCCTTCCCGGATGTGACTCCCGCCTCGGCACCCGCTCCGGCCGAGACGGTCGTTGCGTCACCCAGCCCGCCCCCCGCGCTGGGCAGCCGAAGGGTTCCGACCGCGACGGGCTTCGTCGTGGCGCCCGGACGGGTCCTCACCAGCGCGGCGGCGCTGGAGGGTTGCGGGGCGCCGATGATCGCGGGCCTGCCGACGCGGCCGAGCCCCGGCGGCACGGCCGATCTCATGATTCTGGAAACGGGTCCGCTCCCCGGGCGGGCGGCGCTCGCTCCGAGCGTGCACACGGGTGCCATCGCCGACGGTGAAGGGTTGGTGGCGCTGGTGGTCGATGCCGAGGGGGGCGTCCTGGTGGCCCCGGGCCACTCCGGGCCGGGCGGCGGCCGGATCTCCGCGCCGTTGCAGCCCGGCGCCGGGGGCGCGCCGGTCCTGGATCGTGCGGGCACGCTCACGGGGCTCGTCGCGACGGTTCCGAAACAGCCGCGCCTCATCGCCGGAATCATGCCGCCTGCAAGCTACGGGCTCGTGCGGGGCGACGCGCTCGCGACCTTCCTCGGCGCCGCGGGGGTGCGGACCGAACCGGCGCCGAAGGCGGCCGGCACGCTTGGCGAAGCCGTCGCGGCCCTGGCGGGCGCGATGGTGGCCATCACGTGCCAGCCGTGAGCGGGATTCTCAGAGTCGTCCGGTCACGAGCAGCACGATCAAGATGATGATGAGCAGACCGCCGAGTCCGAAGCTCGGTCCACGGTAAGCGCCGCCGCCGAGGAAGTTGCCGCCGCCGAGAACGATCAGGATCAGGACGATAAGCAGAATGGTGGTCAGGGTCATGGATGGGAACTCCGTCACGCGCCCAACCGGAATTGCTTGAGCTTGACCGTACAAACGTCGCCGTAGCGATTCCGTTCAACGCGCACAGCGGCATATTCCTCGAAACGCAAGGTTTTTTGCCGGCGTGGAAGTCAGGCCCGCCAATCCGGGAGCGGAGCGGATGAAGCGCTCAGCCAATCCGGGACCGGAAGACCGCGCTTGGCCAGAAAAGCGGGATTGAACAGCTTGGAGGCGTAGCGTGCGGCCCCGTCGCACAGGATCGTCACGATGGTGTGGCCCGGCCCGAGCGCCCGGGCCATCCGGATCGCCCCGGCGACGTTGATGCCCGACGATCCGCCAAGACTCAGGCCCTCCTCCCGCATCAGCCGGAAGACGATGTCGAGGGCCTCGCCGTCGGGGATGCGGAAGCACAGGTCCGGCGTGAAGCCTTCGAGATTGCGGGTGATTCGGCCCTGGCCGATCCCCTCCGTGATCGAGGAGCCCTCGGCCTTGAGGGTGCCGGTGGTGTAGTGGGCGTAGAGGGCAGAACCCTCCGGATCGGCAAGACCGATCCGCACACCCGGCATGCCGCTCCCCGTGGCCTTGGCCGCGCGCAGGGCCTGCGCGGTTCCCGCAAGGGTACCGCCGGTGCCGGCCGCACAGATGAAGCCGTCAACGGAGCCGCCGGTCGCCGCGAGAATCTCCGGACCCGTCGTCTCCACGTGGGCCTGCCGGTTGGCGAGGTTGTCGAACTGATCGGCGAAGAAAGCGCCGCCCGGTTCGGTCTCGGCCAAGCGCTCGGCCAGCCTGCGTGCGGCATGGACGTAGTTGTTCGGGTTCGCGAACGGCACCGCCGGCACCTCGACGAGACGGGCACCCGCGAGGCGCAGCGTCTCCTTCTTCTCGGCCGATTGCGTCTCGGGAATCACGATGACCGTGCGGTAGCCACGCACCGCGGCAACCAGCGCCAGGCCGATGCCGGTGTTCCCGGCCGTGCCCTCCACGATGGTTCCACCCGGGCGGATGAGCCCTCGTGCCTCGGCATCACGCACGATCGAGAGCGCTGCCCGATCCTTCACCGACAGGCCGGGATTGAGGAATTCGGCCTTGCCCAGGATGGTGCATCCGGTCTCGTCGGAGGCGCGCGCGAGGCGAATCAGCGGTGTGGCGCCGATGGCCGAGAGGATGTCGGGCGAGGAACGGTCGGACTGCAGGGCCATGCACGGGACTCCGAGGAAGAAGGCGGACCCGATGCGTCTCAGGCGGCCAGCGCCCGGTTCACCGTGGAGCGCAGGTCGGCCAGGGAGAATGGCTTCGTGAGCACGTCGGTCACGATGGCGTCGAGCCCGCGCGCACGCTCGCGCTGGTCGGCAAAGCCGGTCATCAGCAGGATGGTCAGGTCGGGAAAGTCGCGCTTGGCGGCCAGGGCCAGGGCGATGCCATCCATCAGCGGCATGCGGATGTCGGTGAGCATAAGGTCGAACGCGCCGTCCGCCTCGGTCAGCCGATCGAGTCCGTCGCTGCCGTCGGAGGCCGTGACAACGGCATGGCCGTCGATCTCGAGGCCCCGCTTGAGGAAACCCCGTACCGTCTCTTCGTCATCCACCAGGAGGATGCGGGCCATCGCGCGTCTATGTCTCTCTCAGGTCCGGGCCGTCAGTCACGCAAGGGCCGACGCGCCCTGTCAAGGGACGCGTGGACACAGCGAAAGCTTTAAGAGCTAAATTGTTTCAGTTTCACCGTGAGCGCGTGCGCGGCGCCTCACGTCCCGCCGAACAGGTCGGGCTCGCGACTGTCGTAGTCGACGAGCCCGACGAAGGGCAATTGGCGGTAGGCGTGGGCGACGTCCATGCCGTAGCCGACGACGAAGACGTCCGGACAGGTGAAGCCGACGAAATCGGCATCGATGGTCACGGCGCGCTTGCCCGGCTTCTCCAGCAGCACGGCGGTCAGCACCCGCTTGGCGCCGCGCGCCATCAGCAGGTCCTTGGCGAACACGATGGTGCGCCCGGATTCGAGAATGTCGTCGACGAGCAGCACGTCGCGCCCGCGTACCTCGCTCTCGACGTCGCGCAGGATCTCGACCTGGCCCGAGGAGACCGTGGCGGTGCGGTAGCTCGACAGGTGCACGAACTCCGCCTGCGGCTCCAGCCCGACCCGGTGCAGGGCGCGCAGGAGATCGGCGGCGAACATGAAGCTGCCCTTGAGCACCGCAACCACGAGAAGATTCTCAGGGTTGGCGGCGGCGATGGCGGCCGCGAGTTCCTCGGTGCGCCGGGCGATGGCGGTTTCGTCGAAGAGGACGCGGACGCGTCGGGAAGGACTGGTCATGCGCGCTCCTTATCACGGGCTCGGCGCGCTGGCACCGGTCTTCGCCATCGGCTCGGTAGAGACAGCGACGCCGGGGACAGTAGCGCCGGTCCCGACAGCCCCGGTTTCGGTGCCCCCGGACTTGGCGCCCTCAGACTCGGCGGCGGCGAAGTGGACGCGGACCGAGCGGCCCTGGGCCGGGGGTGCCGAGAGGCTCGCGCGAAAGCGGGCGGTCTCGCTCCGCTCCAGCACCGGGCGCGGCGGGGCGATGCGCCAGCGATAGAGCGGCTGGTCGCGCCCGTCACGGACCTCGACCTCGATCGACGGGACCTCGGCTTCGGCGGCGATGCCGACGAGGTCACCCTCGACCACGAGTTGGCCCTGGGCGCCGTCGCCAGGGCTGTGGCCGGGGTTCTGAAATGCGACGACGTCGCGAAACGCGATGCCGCGCAGATTGACCGGAAACCCGACGCGGGCATAGAGACCCGCACTCTGCGGCATGGCCCGGACGACGGTGGCGCGCCCCACCACGGCGAGCCCCAACCCAACCACCACCGCGAGGCCGAGGGCGGCACCAGGCGAGGCCAGCCTCGAGCCGGCCCGCTTCGGCGCAGCCGCTTTGACCTTGCCGCGGGAGCGCGCCTCTTCCGGCGGAACCGAGACGGGCTCGGGCTCCGCTCCCAGAGCCGATTCCCAGGAATCAAGGTCGGCCTGAGCCGTGGCGCGGCTCTGCGCCGCGTCGGGGCCGAGATCGGACGCAGCCATCATGGCCGCCGTCATCTCGGCTTCCAGAGCGGCGGAGACGTCCTCGGGAGAGATGAACCAGGTCTCGCGGCAGGCCGCACAGCGCACCGAACGCCCGTCCGGCCCGACGCGATCCGCGTCGATCTCATACGCACTGGAACAGGACGGGCAGACGATCAGCATGGTATCCCGGCGCCTCGCATCTCGATGGCAGTTGCCGCCAGGGGCAAAAAGACTCAAACGGTTCTCGGCCAACACGGTTAACCGTCCGTGAAGCGAGCGGCCTTTGAACCGAAGCGCACGGGGATCGATCATGGGGGGATCGTGGCGGATCGGGTGAACACGCAGTCGCTTCTCTCGGGAGCCGAGGAGCCGGTGGTCCAGTTCGAGAGCGTCGGCATGCGCTACGGCCTCGGACCGGAGGTGCTGAGCGATGTCAGCTTCCAGATCGCGCCGCGCTCGTTCCAGTTCCTCACGGGGCCGTCGGGCGCGGGCAAAACCACGCTCCTGCGCCTGATCCTCCTGTCGGTGCGGCCCACGCGCGGCCTCGTCTCGGTGTTCGGCGAGGAGGTCAGCGGCATCTCCAGCGAGGCGCTGACCGGTCTCCGCCGGCGCATGGGCGTGGTGTTCCAGGATTTCCGCCTGCTCGACCACCTCACCACCTACGAGAATGTGGCCCTGCCCCTGCGCGTCCAGGGCCGCTCGGAGACGAGCTACCGGGCCGAGGTCGTCGAGTTGCTGCGCTGGGTTGGCCTCGGCGAGCGCATGCACGTGCTGCCGCCCCTGCTCTCGGGCGGGGAGAAGCAGCGCGCCGCCATCGCCCGCGCGCTCATCGCCCGGCCCGAACTGCTGCTGGCCGACGAGCCCACCGGCAACGTCGACCCAGGCCTCGGCCGGCGCCTGCTGCGCCTGTTCATCGAACTGAACCGGCTGGGCACCTCCGTGCTCATCGCCACCCACGACTTCGCCCTGATGGACCTCGTCGATGCCCGGCGCTTCGTCCTGGGGGACGGGCGCCTGACGGTCGAGGCATGACGTCGGGTCAAGGAGGTCGGGTGATGCGGATCGGGCGAGACGGGGCGAAACATGATGGGTGATCCCGGCATACCCTCCGCCCCCCAGGCGGCGACGATTCCTGGCCGCACCGGGGACCGGCCGCCGGTGAAACCGCCGGCACCTCCGGATTCGCGGGCCGCGCCCCTGCCCGCGACCCTGCGCCGGAACGCCCCCCTGGTTCCGACGGATTCAGCCGCGAGCCGGGCCTTGGCCGCCGTGATCGCCATCCTGACCTTCCTGGCAGCCCTCTGCGCGGGTGCCGCCGAGATCGTGGCGTCGAGCGCTGTCCAGTGGCAGGGCACGGTCGCCCAGGAGGTGACGATCCAGGTGCGTCCGAGCCCCGGGCGCGACATCGACGCGGACGTCGCCCGTGCCGAGGCCCTGGCGAAGGCCACCCCGGGCATCGCCGCCGTGCGGGTCTTCTCGAAGGGGGAGGCCGAGCGCCTGCTCGAGCCCTGGCTCGGCAGCGGCCTCGACCTCTCGGATCTGCCGGTCCCGCGCCTCGTCACGCTGAAGCTGGCCGAAACGGCTCCGGACCTGAAGCCCCTGCGGAGTTCCCTCACCGAGGCGCTGCCCGGCGTCGCAAGCCTGGACGATCATGCCCTGTGGCTGCGCCGGCTCTCCACGGCGGCCAACACCTTCGTGGGCGTGGGCATCGGCATCGTCGTGCTGGTGCTGGTGGCGACCGGCCTCGCCGTGGTCTTCGCGACGCGCGGCGCGATGGCGGGCAACCGGGAGGTGGTGGAGGTGCTGCACTTCGTCGGCGCCAACGACGACTTCATCGCCCGCGCCTTCCAGCGCCGGTTCTTCGGACTCGGGCTGCGCGGCGGCATCATCGGATCGGGGGCGGCCATCGCGGCCTTTGCACTGGCTGGCCTGGTGTCACGCAACTGGCGCTCGGGTCCTGCCGGCGAGGAGATCGAGGCCCTGTTCGGAGCCTTCCACATCGGCTGGCGCGGCTATGCCAGCGTGCTCCTGATCGGCGTGATCGCGTCGGTGGTCACCGGCATCGTCTCGCGCCTCACGGTGCGGCGATTCCTGGCGTAGGAAGTTTGGCCGCAAGCGCCGGACCCGATTCACGAATTCGCAAACAGCGGGCGCCTGGCTGTCTCATGCCCGCCCGATCCCGTTAACCCTTCGTGAACCTTTCCAGGCGGAGATACTTGCCTCGTGAACGCCCCAATCGGGGCTACCTATGGGGCATGACGAGGCGGATGTCAGCCAGCGGCACCATGAAGCCCCCCGAGGCTTTCGGATGGGCCTGGACCGACGTCGCATCCCGCGCGCCGGGGCGGACGCCGCCTCGGCTCCCGGAAGCCGGCCCGCCTGCGCACGCTGGATTCAGCCGGACCACCAAGGCCGCCCTGGGCACCGCCAGCCTGGGCGGAGTGGCCCTGTTCTGCGGCTTTCTGGCCTTCGTGGCCTGTCTGGAGCGCGACGAGCGCGTACCGGAGGGACGGGCCGACGGCATCGTGGCCCTGACGGGCGGCGCTCAGCGCATCGGTGACGCCATCGACCTTCTGGCCAACGGCTACGGGCGGCGCCTCCTCATCACCGGCGTCAACGAGCGCACGAGCCGCGACGAGATCGCCCGGCTCAACCCGAGCCAGCGCCACTGGATCGAGTGCTGCGTCGACCTCGACTATCGGGCGCGCAACACCATCGGCAACGCGATCGAGACCCGGCGCTGGATGCGCCAGCACCGCTTCAGCACCGTCACGGTGGTGACCTCGAACTACCACATGCCCCGCACCATGGTGGAACTCGACCATGCGCTCATGGGTGCCGACCGCGTCGTACCCTATCCGGTGATCGCGGAAGGCTTTGAGCCCGACCGCTGGTGGTCGCATCCCTCCTCGGCCAAGCTCCTGGCCTCGGAGTACCTGAAGTTCCTCGTGGCCTGGGTTCGGACCCGCTTCGAGCATGATCCTGAGCGCTCGCGGGCCGCCATCCTCATCGGGCGCGGCAAGCCGATCAAGATGGTCGCGGAGCCCCTGTTGCTGCGCGGGCAGCAATAGGCCGGCGGAAGCCCGGTCGGAAGACGAATGCGAGGCTGGACGCGGCAGTCTCGGCCTTCACAGTTCCGGCCTTCACAGTCTCAGCCTTTACAGTCCCTTGCACTGGCTGCGGATCAGACCCGAAAACTCCTTCTCCGAGGTCTGGACCTGGGCGAGGCGTTCCGTGCGCTCGGCCCCCGAGAGACAGCGGCCGTAGACGCTCGCCACCCGGCGCATGGTCTCCACGTGCCGGCGCCAGACGCGACACTGGTCGGCGGCCTCGCTGCCGGCCTGCTCGAGCTGGTCGATCGCCTGGCGCTGCATCGAGCTCGCCACGAGAACGTCACGGGCACACGCGGTGTCGGTCGCGCCGCGCGGCTCCGCGGCGACGGGACCGGCAGCGAGCCCGAGAGCGACGGCCAGGGAAACGAAGCCCGGTACGAGGCGCATGTTCATGCGGCCTGCGAGGTCGAGGTGTGGGTCAGGAGGGCGTAGAGCGCGCTGGCATCCCGGGCGGCCCGGATGCGCTCCAGGATTCCGGGTTCGCGCAGCAGCCGGGCGACCTGCGCCAGAGCCTTGAGATGATCGGCGCCGGCCCCCTCGGGAGCCAGGAGCAGGAAGGCGATATCGACGGGCTGACCGTCGAGAGCATCGAAATCCACCGGCTTCTCGAGGCGGGCGACGAGACCGAACAAGCGGTCGAGGCCAGGTAGCTTGCCGTGCGGGATGGCGACGCCGTCGCCGATACCGGTGGAGCCGAGGCGCTCACGCTGCAGCAGGGTCTCGAACACCTCCCGCTCGTCCAAAGCCGGAAGCTGACGCACCGCATGGGCACTCAGCTCCTGCAGCATCGACTTCTTGGCGCGGACACGCAGGGACGGCACCACGGAATCCGGAGACAGGAATTCCAGTACTGGCATGAAGGACCGTCGCCCCGTCGGCGGCAGCCGACCCGGCCGCCACTCCATGAAAGGTCGGCCGCCCGGGCGGCCCTGAGACTCAATCGAGCGGGTTCGGGCTCTGTTCCCGCCCCGCGCCTACGACGCCGCCTCGGCCGGATCGACCCAGCCGATAGCCCCGTCAGTGCGGCGGTATACGACGTTGATGCGTCCGGTGCCAGCGTGAACGAACACGATGACCGGAGCGCCCGTGAGGTCGAGGGCAGTGACCGCCTCGCTTACCGAGTGGCGCTTCAGGGTCTTGGTGCTCTCGGCGACCACGGGCGGGTGTGCCGCCTCGCCATCCGTCAGGTCGTCCTCGTCGAGATCGACCGCATCGGCCTCGCTGGGTGCGGCGAAAACCGCATAGGCCGCCTGCACCGTCGCACCGTCATGGGCGGCCGCGCCGTGGTCCTTGAGCTTGTGCTTGTAGCGACGCAGACGCTTCTCGAGCCGATCGGCCGTCTGATCGAAGCTGGCATGGGCGTCATGCGCCGCGCCGGACGCTTCCAGGGTCAGGCCCGAGACGAGGTGGAGCACGCAGTCGGTGCGGTAGGAGGTCCCATCCCGCCGAAGGGTGACGTGCCCCGAACAGGTCTCGCTCATATGGCTGTCGAGGTATTTCGCGAGTGTGGCAGCCATTCGCTCCTCGACACGCCCCCGCAGGGCTTCGCCAAGGTCCAGGCCGTGGCCCGTCACGCGCAATGCCCCCATGATCCCTCCGATTTTCGTTGTGGACGCGCTCTGGTTGAGGAGCCTCATGAGTTAAGGAGCCTCGCCTGGAGAAGTCAACGCGGGGCCGGCCCCGGATCGATCGTCGGCGGTCGATCCGTCATCGAGGCGCCTCGGCTTCGGGATGCGCGTCCTCGGGAGACGGGTTGGAACGGGGCAGCAAGCCGGGTCGGCTCCCACCCCGCGTGCAGGCGTGGCTGGTTGCGGAGGCCGCGCCCTATCCGAAGGCCCCGACCTCGTGCTGGATCATGCCCGAGATCTCCCGCACCCGCTGGAAGCTGCGCCGGATCGGCTCGAACAGCGTCCTGTGCTCGGTCTCGTAGGTTCCGACGTCGCGCGGGCCGGCAGGCTCGCCGAAATTGAGGCCCAGCGTCGGGTCCGGTGTGATCGGGAAGATGTCCTCGAGCAGCGTCAGGCAGCCATCGATATCGAGGCGCAGGAAGCGCTCGATCAGGGCCTCGCGGCTGATCCCCGATTGGGGGCGGAAGCCGGGGATGTGCACCGCCAGGAACCAGATCCGGTGGATCAGCGCGAGCCGGATCGCATGCAGCAGGGTCAGGCGGGCCGACATCCGCCCGAGGTCGGGAGCCGCGACCTGCAGGCTGAGCCAGTCGCAGGTGAGTTGGCCGAACAGGTGGCGCAGGTCGGGCGCCAGACGCAGACGGTCGAGGGCGTTGGCGATGACGACGAGTTCCTCGCGCCGTCCGTCGCGCTGCGTACGCCGGGCACGCTCCAGCCACACCGCCGGATCGAGGGTGTCGATATAGGCGCGCAGCACATCGAGATCGGAAACGCTGGCGGCGTGCTGGACCATGCGGAAGGCCCGGGAGAAGCGCACGGAATCCCGCCGCATGTCGCGGAACAGGTCCGGCGTCCGACCGGCGGCACGGCCGACCCCGTGCAGCGAATTGGCCAGGAAGCCGAGCTGCTGCAGGATCGCGTTGTTGGGGATCGCCCGCATCTGACGCGGGTGGGTGATCATGGTCGGGCCGCCGCCATCGGTCTGGCGGGCGACGGGCCGCGAACCGGTGCGGTCGAGGAGGCTCGGGCCGAAGGTGCCGAGCAGGGCGGCGTAGCCCGCATCGTCCACCAGCGCCTCCATGTCCTGGCGCACCACGGTGAAGAACTCGGCGGCGAAATCCGGCTCGGCGTAGATCGGGTCGTCGGTCTCGTCCGCCCCGCTCGCCGGGTCGGACAGGACGTAGTCGGCGAAGCTGTCGTCATCGGCGACATCGAAGGCGAAGACGTGCTCGGCAATGCGCTCGACCGTCGCCTGGGCCAACGGCAGGGTGCCGAACATCAGGTAGCCGTCCGAGCCCTGGAAGCTCGATTCGAGGCGCACCCGAATGCTCGCGTTCCGGTTGCGCCGGCGCGCATCCTCGGGGGCCAGATAGGCGAGGCGATCGCGTAGGGAGGTCGGGTGAGCGCCTCGGCCGATTGATTCGCCATGGGTGTCGAAGATCGCGAGCTCGACCCCCGTGAGGTCGTTCTGAACCATCAATTCGGTGATGCGCAGGCGCAGGCGCTCGATCCAGAAGCTGGCGGCGAGCTGGCCGACATAGCGCCCGGAATCCGAGTAGCCGAACTGGACGGTGAGGCGCCCGATACGCTTGAGGTACTGGCGCCAGTGTGGGTTGCGCAGGGCATCGTCGAGAACGCGGACGCCCTGTTCCAAGGCACTGGCCGTCTCGAACAGCGGCGTGATCTCGACCTTGTCGGCGATGCCGTAGTGCCGCGCGAGCCAGAGGGCGGCCAGGAGGGTGTAGCCTGTCTCGGTCTCGGCGATGAGGAAGCGCACGGGATGCGAGCCGTCCACGTGCTTGAGGATCTGGGTGATCGTCATCATCAGGCGGGCGGCCGAGGCACGCTCGGCGGCCAGCGCTCCGAAATCCACGTCCACCGCCTGCACGTCGTTGAGGAGCGCGTGGATGCTGGCGAGATGTGAACGGCGCTGCGCCGCGTCTGTCGGCTCGCCCTCGAGGTCGGTCACGCGGCGCACCGCGTTGTGGATCTGGCTGGCATTGAGCCGGAAATGCGGCAGGGCGTTCGAGAGCCCATGGGTGGCGATGCCGGAGCGCAGGAGGGCGACGCTGCGCTTGTCGGCGTCGGAGTCGAGGCCGCCGATGGCTCCAGCCAGTCCGGCCAGGATGGCGCCGGAATCGGTCTGTGCCCGCTCACGCTCGATGATCAGCGCGAGGGCGAAGCGGTGGACCGCCTCGAGGGACGGCTTCGTGCCGAGGCGCGGCGCCACCGCGAGCTGGCGGTTCACGGCGGCGAGCGCGCCGCCCGTCAGGTCGCGGACCACCCGGGTCGCGGGAACCTGGGGCAGGTCGCGCATCACCCTGTCGAGCTGCATCCGCTTCGATTCGAGGCGGTAGCGCACCGTATCCCACCAGCCGATATCGGTGCGCCCGTCCGTGTCGCAGCCGACCCAGCTCGCGATGGCGAAGGGTTTCGGGACCAGTTCGGTCCAGCGGTCGGGCCAGCGCGCGCGGGCCGCATCCAGGAGGGCAGCGTTGAAGCCGTCGAGGGCGGTGCGTCCGTGGTTGGCCGCGACGCAGGCCTGCTCGAACTCGTCGTCGAGGCTGATCTTGTGATCGGGCCGGGTGGAGTGGCCTGCCGCACGCGCCACCAGCGCCGCGCGGGCCGGTCCCTCGACCTCGCTGGCGGCCTGGGCGATCAGGGCCGCGACGGCGCGTGGCATGCCGAAGGTCGGATGGGCGGTGAACACCACGGCGAAGCCGGTGCGTCCGACGAGATCTCGGAAGCTCTCGAAATCCCCCTGCCGCTGCGGCACCGCCGCCACGAGACGGGCGGCCATGCGGGTGTCGGATGCGGCGGCGGCATCCCGGTCGAGGCCGACATAGGCGCGCAGACGCTCGGCCCGGGACGCCAGGGATTGCGCCCGCAGCAGCGGGAACAACGCGTCGAGATCGTCCTCGCCGATCTCGCCCCGATCGAAGCGGCGGGTGATCGCCAGCGTCACGGCGAGCACGGGATTGCGGAACGGATCCTCCGCCGCCTGCTCGCGCGATTCCTCGATCAGCCTCAAAAGCTCCTGCTCCAGAGGAAGATCCTGTTCCAGGCCTTCGCCCCGCCGCGATGCGAGGCCGGATTCGGTGGCGGCATCGGCCGGATGGAGGTCATGCGGGCGCATCGATCGACCTTGCGGTTCGGGGGCGGGCGAGAGCGTCATACGGCACTGGGACAACGCGAGCGTCGGAACGTCGAGGGATCCATGGCCACGTCGACAGGTCGACGGAAGCCGCGAACCCGGTTGCCGCCCTCGAACACTGGGTGCCTGCGGGCACCGATCTGGGCGCGCGGGGCCGGACGGGAGGCACTGCTTTCTGACATCAGTGCGGGCGACGCAAGGACTGTTCCGGGGCAAGCCGATCATGCGTGCGAGCTTGGCTGTCGCGGGGTCTCCGGAACAAGAACGAGCTCCGGAAGGGTGCAACGCGTCGCGTCCTGGGCTAACGCTGGACCCGGTATGGAAACACTCCTGATCCTGGGGGCCCTGGCCGCCCTGCTGTTCTCCGGGTGCCTCGTGGCCTCGCAGTTGGCGCGCGCGCGCCGGCCCGAACTGCGCATGGCGCGGGAGGAAGATCTGCTGGACGAAGCGGATGGCGCGGACCTGCTGATCCGCGGCCTGGAGCCGCCGCGCGCCAGTCCCATCGATCGCACCGCGACCATCCTCGAGGTCGAGGCCGTGAAGACGCCCTCCCCTCCGACGCTGGCCCCCGATTCACCAGGACCATTGCCGTCGCCCCAGACTTCGCTTCGAGATCGAGAGCTTCGCTGATGGTGTGCTTCCGCACGCGCCGTTGGGCGGTCCTTCCGCCGGCGGCCGTCCTGCTGACGGTGGCCGTCGTGCTGACGGCGGGACCGACCCGCGCACAGGAACCGAACGGGGCGCCCGATACCGAGGCACCGCCGGCGGCGGCGCCGAAGAAGCGGCCCCCGCCTCGCAAGCCGGCTGCGAAACCGGTGTCCAAACCGGCCGCCGAAGTCGTTCCGGCCGCGCCGCCGGCTCAGGAGCCGAGTCGGGAACCGGCTTCGGCTTCGAGTGCTGCGCCGACGCCGGCGGCCAATCTTCCCGGCCTGACCGTGCTGTGCGAAACCAAGGCGGCCCTCTACGAAGGGCCGAAGGACTTCGCCGTCTGGGTCACCCGGACGGGGACCGTCGTGGTCGAGAACCCGCTGCGTCCGCTCACGCCCGAGTCGACGCGGGTGCTCGAGGTGGTCATCGCCGGCAAGGCCGCCACGGCCTATGGCCCCGACCTGTTCGCCCTGCGGCGGGGCGGAAGCCCGGCGGCTCTGGGCGCGCTGCTGGGTGCCCCGGTCCAATGGGACGCCACGCCGGTGCCGCTGCCGGATACGCTGAATATCGTCTCCGAGGCCGGCCAGAGCCTGGCGCAACTCGGTTTCCGCGAATGCGGCACGGCGCCCGCCGTGAAAAGCCCACCCGTCGCGACGAAGGACGGGGCCGGCAAACCCGCGAAGAAGCCCCGGCCCAAGGTGGCCAGGGATGCCGGCGGCAATGCCGGCGCCAAGGCGCCCCCCGGCCTCAGCCTGCCGCAGGGAGCCATCGAGTGAGGCTGTGTTCAGGACGATGCCGATGGGTGCGGGAATACGGGGACAAGGCGGAAACGGACAGGGGCCGACCGCCGCCGAAGTGATCGCGCGCCTCGGGCTCGCTCCGCATCCGGAGGGTGGCCACTATCGCGAGACGTTTCGCGATCCCCGGACGATCGAGGGGCGCTCGGTCGGCAGCGCGATCTACTACCTTCTGGATCTCGGTGAGGTGTCCGAGTGGCATCGGGTGGACGCGGCCGAGATCTGGCACTGGCACGCGGGCGCTCCGCTCGTGCTCACGGTCAGCCCCAACGGGCACGATGCGGCGGCGGCCTATCTCGGTCCGGACCTCGCCCGAGGCCAGCAGCCGCAGATCGTGGTTCCGGCGGGCCATTGGCAGACCGCCACCAGTCTGGGCGCCTGGACGCTGGTCGGTTGCACGGTCTCCCCGGCCTTCGACTTCGCTGGCTTCGAGATGGCGCCGCCGGATTGGCGTCCAACGCCTCGACTTGGAGCCACTCGCGACGTCCTCAACGAGAAGTAGCGATTTTGTGCCAATGGCCCTTGCCAGGGCGCGTTATAAGGCGCTTTCAGGGCTCCGGTTGCAACCCAGGAATCTCCCGATGCGTCGCCCCGCTCCCCCTGTCGCCGCGTCGCTCGCGTCGGCCCTGCTTCTGCTCGGTACCACGGGCGCGTGGGCAGACCCGACGCCGTCCGCCGCCCCTTCGTCCCTGAAGAGCGAGGGTCCGACTCAGCCGGCCAAGGTTGACGACGGGAGCTATACGGACAAGGACGGCACGCCGACCTACCACGTCACCGAGGGTGGCAAGATGGTCGATTGGCCGGCCATGTCCGGTTACGTGCGCTACAATGCGAATTGCATCGTCTGCCACGGTCCCGACGGCGCAGGTTCGACCTATGCACCATCCCTGGTCGAGGCCCTGAAGCGCGACGATTACGCGACCTTCGTGGGCATCGTCGCGGGAGGCAAGAAGGACGTCAACTCTGCGCAGCAACTGGTGATGCCGGCCTTCGGGGATAATCGGAACGTGATGTGCTACATCGACGACATCTACGTCTACCTGCGGGCACGGGCGGACGGCGTCATCGGTCGCGGCCGTCCTGCCGAGCACGAACCGAAATCCGAATCGTTCAAGAAGCGCGAGGACGCCTGCATGGGCTGAGGCGTGTCCATGGATCGGGGCGCGTCTCGGGATTGAGCGGCGTCGACCCACAGGAACCCTTCCCGCCGCAGCGGGGGCGACGCGCGCCGCCCTCGCTGTGTCTCGAGATCAGGCGATGTACTGGGCGCCGTTGATCGTCAGAGTCGAGCCGGTGATGAAACCCGAATCCTCGGCCGCGAGATATTCCACCGCGCGGGCGATCTCCTCGGCCTCGCCGAGGCGGCCGACTGGGATCGTCGCAATGATCTTGTTGCGGATGTCCTCCGGCACCGCCATCACCATGTCGGTGGCGATATAGCCCGGTGCGATCACGTTGACGGTGATGCCCTTCGAGGCACTCTCCTGGGCCAGCGCCTTGGCGAAGCCGATCACGCCGGCCTTGGCAGCGGAGTAGTTGGTCTGGCCGGCCTGGCCCTTCTGGCCGTTGATCGACGAGATCAGGATGATGCGGCCGAAGTTGCGGGTGCGCATGCCCTCGATGACGGGCCGCGTGCAGGTGAACATCGAGTCGAGGTTGGTCTTGATGACCGCCTGCCACTTGTCGAAAGTCATCTTGTGGAAGGCACCGTCCCGGGTGATGCCGGCGTTGTTCACGAGAATGTCGATCGGGCCGACCTCGGCCTCGACCGCCTTGATGCCCGCCTCACAGGCGGCGGCATCACCCACATCGAACTTGAACACCGGGATTCCGGTCTCGGCCTTGAAGGCATTGGCGGCCTCGTCGTTGCCGCCGTAATTGGCCGCAACCTTGTAGCCCTTTGCCTTCAGGCCCTGCGAAATGGCGGCGCCGATGCCGCGCGTACCGCCCGTGACGAGTGCAACGCGTTCCTGAGCCATGATTTCCTCCAGAAATTTTAAGATTTTTTGGGTCGAAACCGAACGTCCTGCGACCGGGGCGTGACGATCGAAGTGGGTCGAGCGCGGCTTTAGCTGGCGTTCCGGCCGTCGCGCGACCGATTTAAATTTGCGGCGGTGTCAAGAAAACTGGATCACCCGCTCCGGACCACCGCCGCAGGAGATCGATTCAAACGCGCTCGATGCACATGGCGACGCCCATGCCGCCGCCGATGCAGAGGGTGGCAAGGCCCTTCTTGGCATCGCGGCGCTTCAGCTCGTGCAGAAGGGTGACGAGGACGCGGGCACCGGACGCGCCGATCGGATGGCCGATGGCGATGGCGCCGCCATTGACGTTCACCTTGTCGGTGTCCCAGCCCATGTCCTTGTTCACCGCGAGCGCCTGGGCGGCGAACGCCTCGTTGGCCTCGATCAGGTCGAGGTCGGAGGGCTTCCAGCCAGCCTTGTCCAGAGCCTTGCGCGAGGCCGGGATCGGGCCGGTGCCCATCACCTTGGGGTCGACGCCGGCGGTGGCCCAGGAGACGATGCGGGCCAGCGGCTTGATGCCCCGGCGCTCGGCTTCCGCTGCCGACATCAGCACGATGGCGGCGGCGCCGTCATTGAGGCCGGAGGCGTTGGCGGCGGTGACAGTCCCGTCCTTGGTGAAGGCCGGCTTGAGCTTGGCCATGGCCTCCAGGGTGGCGCCGTCGCGGATGTACTCGTCGGTGTCGACGATGACGTCGCCCTTGCGGCCCGGCACCGTCACGGGAACGATCTCCTCCTTGAAGCGGCCCTCCTTGCGGGCGGCTTCGGCCTTGTTCTGCGAGGCGGTTGCGAACTGGTCCTGCTGCTCGCGGGTGAGCTGGAAGGCCTGGGCCACGTTCTCGGCGGTCTGGCCCATGTGGTAGCCGTTGAAGGCGTCCCAGAGGCCGTCCTTGATCATCGTGTCGATGAGCTTGACGTCGCCCATCTTCTGACCGCCGCGCAGGTACTGCGCGTGGGGCGAGAGCGACATCGATTCCTGACCGCCGGCCACGATCACGGTGGCGTCGCCGTTGGCGATCTGCTGCATGCCGATGGCGACCGTGCGCAGGCCCGAACCGCAGACCTGATTGACGCCCCAGGCGGTAGCCTTCTCGGGGATGCCGGCCTTGATGGCCGCCTGACGGGCCGGGTTCTGTCCGGCACCGGCGGTGAGCACCTGGCCGAAGATCACTTCGTCCACGTCGTCGGCCGGCACGCCGGCGCGCTCGAGGGCGGCCTTGATCGCCACGGCGCCGAGGTCATGTGCCGGCACGGTGTTGAACGCCCCGCCGAACGAACCGACGGCGGTGCGTGCCGCGCCGACGATGACGATATCTTCTGCTGCCATGGTGACGTTCTCCTCATCCCGGCCAGGCGCTCCCTTGACGCTCCTGGGTTGAGCGTGGGCGCCTTTGTGCCGTTCCCTCGGATGAAAGCCGTCGACCTCGCGAAGTCAAGGCATCCAGGAGTTGTTTCAGGGGCCTACCGTAACAGCGAACACGTCGATGCGTGGTATTCCGCGGGATGAGCGGTAAATTGCTGTTTTCGTCGGCACGCGAACGCCTTAAGATGAACTTGTGCGCCGCGAGATCGGGCACTGGTCCCAGCCGCTTCGTCAAGATCGCGTGTGGGCACGAACGTGTTGGGAGAGGCGCCCAGAGATGGCGGATAACGGCAAGTCCAATCACACCGTCATCAAGAAATACGCCAACCGGCGCCTCTATCATACCGGGACGTCCACCTACGTCACCCTCGAAGACCTGGCGACGATGGTCCAGAACGGCGAGGATTTTCTCGTCTACGACGCGCGCTCCGGCGACGACATCACGCGTTCGGTGCTGACGCAGATCATCTTCGAGCAGGAGAACAAGGCCGGGGACGACAATCTGTTGCCGGTCGCCTTCCTGCGCCAGCTCATCCGCTTCTACGGCGACAGCATGCGCACCATGGTGCCGAGCTTCCTCGAATTCTCGATGGCGAACTTCGCTCGCGACCAGGAGGGCCTTCGCGAGAAGATGACCCAAAGCTTCGCGCCGACGGCCTTCCAGAGCGCGATGGAAGAGCAGGTCCGCGCCAACATGAGCTTCTTCGGCGATGCCATGAAGATGTTCACCGCCTTCGGCACCGGCCCGCTCTCGGGCATGGGAACGCACCCCTCTTCGGCCGGCAAGTCCGGCGCGAACATCCCGGTTCCGAGCACGACGTCCTCGAGCACGATTTCGCAGGCCGGAGCCGGCACGGATCTCGATGACCTCAAGCGCCAGATGGCGGAGATGCAGTCGCGCCTCGAGGATCTGGCCAAGAAGTAGGCGCGCCGGAGACGCCCTCCACGCCTGCCATCACGCCTGGTTTCGCGAATTCCCGATTCCCGTGTCGGCCGTGGCGCGTAGTCTTCCGCGCCGCTTCGGCCGGAGGGAAGGTTGACGAACCCTTAACGTCGACCATTTCTGTTCCCAGGCGCCGCGCGGGCGCGGGGAATGGATGCCATGGAGCGCCCCGAATCAAAGTCGCCCCCCGACGACGGAACGCTTACGCGCCGGGATCTCCTCGTGATTGCCGGCCGTGACGATTCGGCCCCGTTGAGCCTGCGTCCCATCCCTGCCCGCCCCATGGCAGGGTTCCTCGCTCAGTTGATCGTGAGCACGGAGCCGACCCTGCGCCCTTCCCGCATCGAGCGCACGCGCTCGGCCGCAGCCCGTTACGCCGAGGCGGCACGCCGCGCCTGACAGGTTCTCCCGTATTGGGCACACGGCCGAAGGTGGCCCGCGCAACGAAAAAAGCCGGACCCGCTGATAGGGGTCTCGGCTTTTAAGCGTCGGAATCGATCGCCGTACGTCGGGCGCCCGTCAGGCGTCCCGCGAAGCTCAGGCCTCTGCGGACTTCACTTTGAGGACCTGACGGCCCCGGTACATGCCCGTCTTCAGATCGATGTGATGGGGACGGCGCAGCTCGCCCGAATCCTTGTCGGTGACGTAGGTCGGGGCCTTGAGGGCATCGGCGGAGCGGCGCATGCCGCGACGCGAGGGGGAGGTCTTTCGCTTCGGAACGGCCATCGGAAGAGTCCTGTACGGCAAAAAAGGCACCGCTGGCGCGACTTCCTGGGGAAGGCCGCCTCGGCACCGTGGTCAAACGGAGATTCGCTGGCGGCTCTATAACGCCAGACGCCGCTTCTGGCTAGAGCGGTCCGGCGCAAGAGACCGACCCCGGTTCGACGGCGGCCGCGCGTGCCGAACCTCCTGACCGACATCCACACGGTGAAGCTCTCAAGCGTTCGCCAAGACAAGCTGCTATACAGCCTAACCCGATCAGGATTTCTGCCCGGTCGCCCCTTCGATCCGAGTTCGATCCGAGTTCGATCCGAGTTCGATCCGGGCCTGAACGCGCGCGAGAACTTTAATCTGCGGTTCAAGTCGGGACTTCTATTCCGGAAGCAGGGTCGCTGCCGCATCGCGCGGAGAGCGATGCTTTCGGGAGACGTCCATGTCCTCATCCCTGCTACGTACCCTCGCTCTGCTGACGTGCTTGGCCGCCGGCCCTGCTCTGGCCCAAACGCCGAGCCCGACCATGACCTCGCCCTCGCCCTCGCCCTCGCCAAAAACGATGGCGCCGACCGCGCCCACCCCTCCGAAGGCGCCTACGGTCGAGAGCCCCGCTGCCGCGCACAAGGCCGCCCTGATCGACATCAACAGCGCCACCGCCGCCGAACTCGACGCCTTGCCGGGCATCGGTGCGGCCCGTTCCGCCGCCATCATCAAGGGCCGTCCCTATCGCGGCAAGGATGAGTTGCTGTCCAAGAAGATCATCCCGCAGAACGCCTATGACGGCATCAAGGACAAGGTCATCGCCAAACAGAAGTAGCGGCCGGCGCGGCGCGCCTCGTGTCGCGCGCCGCGTGCCCATCCTGGATTGTTTGTCTGCCTCACCCCTGTGGGCCTCCCTTGTCGGGGGCGGGAGCGAGTGGTAGGCGCCGGAGATCACACGCAAAAACACCGCTCGAAAACGCCGTTCTTGGCCCGTCACAGATTCCAGCGCAGAAGCCCGTCCGCCATGCCGCCGCATCCCGCCATCCGTCTGCATCGCGGCGACCTGCCAGCCGATTACGTCGCCGGCCCGGCCATCGCCATCGACACCGAAACACTGGGCCTCAACCCGCATCGCGACCGGCTGTGCGTGGTTCAGATCTCGCGCGGCGATGGCACCGCCGATGTGGTCCAGATCATTCCCGGAGGCCCGGCGGCCGAGACGCTCCTGCGCGTCCTCGCCGATCCCGCCACCCTGAAGATCTTCCATTTCGCACGCTTCGATCTCGCCGTGCTGTTCCATGGTCTCGGGGTCATGCCCGCGCCGGTCTACTGCACCAAGGTCGCCTCGAAGCTGGCCCGCACCTACACCGACCGACACGGGCTGAAGGACGTCGTCCGGGAACTCGTGGGCGTTGATCTCTCCAAGCAGCAGCAATCCTCCGATTGGGGGGCAGACACCCTCAGCCAGGCGCAAGTGGATTATGCCGCGTCCGACGTGCTCTACCTGCACGCCGCACGGTCGCGCCTCGACGCGATGCTGGAGCGGGAGGGGCGCACCGAGATCGCCAGAAGCTGCTTCGACTTCCTGCCGACCCGTGCTCGCCTCGATCTGGCCGGCTGGGCCGAGGCCGACATCTTCGCGCATACCTGAATGCCTGTCTGAGTGCCCGTGTGACGGTGGTCGTGCGCCGCCGCACATCTTCGCGGTGGCACCCGGCTTCATTCCGACGATCGATCGGCCGGAGGCTTGATGCTTTGGCAAGCTTCCCGTCATAACTTCGCCACCGCCCCCGGGCATCCGGCGGCCGACCCAGCCGCGGCGCGCCCCTCGCGAGTGCCGACGCCGCCGGGGCACGATGTTGGGAATGTCATGCAGGTGGGCGCGGCGATCGAGACGGGGCGGACGAACGAGGGTCGCGCGGATGCGCGCCGGACTCGCGCCCATGCGCGTGCGCGCAGCCACAGCAGCCATGTGCTCGCCCTGCGCCGGATCATCCCCCTGGCCGCTGGAACCGCCGTTCTGGCGCTCGCGGTCGTCACCCTGTTCAATCCGTTCGGTTCCAGCCTGCCGGACGTGTCGATGGGTCAGGTCAGCCTGTCGGGCAGCAAGGTGAAGATGGAGAACCCCCGGCTGTCGGGCTTCCGCAAGGGTGACCGGGGCTACGAGGTGACTGCCACCGCAGCCTTTCAGGATGTGCGCAAGCCCAGCGTGATCGAGCTTCAGGCGATGAAGGGCCAGCTCAACACCGACGACAAGGGGGGCCTCCTCCACCTCGAAGCCGCCGCCGGCGTGTTCGATTCTTCGCGCGAGTCGCTGAACCTCGATCGCGATATCCGCCTCTGGACCGACAAGGGCGAGGAAGTTCGTCTGAAGACCGCCGCCGTCGACTTCAAGGCCGGCAGCGTCAAGTCGAGTGACACGGTCACGGTCTCGATGCCGAGCGGCACCATCGTGGCCGATTCCCTCGAGGTGATCGACAGCGGGCACGTGATCTCCTTCGTCGGCAACGTGCACACGGTGCTGCATCAGCAGGACAAGTCCGAAGCCTCCGGCGATGCGTTGCAGATCGCGCGCCTGAACGATCGGGCGGCGCGCGTCCGCACGACGTCGGCCGAGCCGGAAGACGGGGGGCGTCGTCCGTGACGCAGTCTGCGGCGACCCGAGCCGCCCTGCCCCGGCGCGCAAGCCTCCTTGCCCTGTCCGTCGTGACCGTCATGCTCGCAAGCAGCGCCTCGGCGCAAACGGCGCCCGCTTCTCCCCGCAAGGAGAAGACCGCCTCTCCCCTGGGCAGTCTCGGGGGCGGCGGCAAGGAGCCGATCAAGATCGACGCGGACCGTCTCGACGTGTTCGACCGCGAGAACAAGGCGATCTTCGCCGGCAACGTCGTGGCGGTCCAGGGCGACAGCACCATCCGCTGCTCCAGCATGACGGTGCGCTACAAGCGCGGCAAGGACAAGAAGGAGCCGGCACAGGCTGCGGCCGAGACCGCGAGCCAGGCCGAGCGCGCCGCCGGCCTGAACGAGAACGGCATCCAGCGCGTGGAATGCGCCGGCCCGGTCACGGTGGTGCAGAAGGACCAGATCGCCACCGGCGACAACGCCGTGTTCGATCAGGAGGCCAAGCGCATCGTGGTCACCGGAAACGTCATCCTGAGCCAGTGCCAGAACGTCACCCGGGGTTCGCGCCTCGTCTATGACATGGCCACCGGCCGGGCAAACATGGACCCTGTGGCGGGCGGGCGCGTTTCGGCGCTGCTGGTTCCGCAGAAGGAGGACGGCGCCAAGGGCAAAGGATGCTCGCAGGCTCCCATCGCCGGGCGCGTCGCGAAGCCGCCGGTTAACAGAGCGTCTGCCGATAAAGCCTCCGCTGACAAGCCCACGGAAGCATCCGCCGAGAAGCCCGCCGGCAAGCCCCGGGCTCAGACGAATTGAGTGCCGCAGCACCGGCGCCCGCCCTGGCGGAGCGCTCCTCTGAAGGTGCGGACGCACGGCGCCCGACGTCCTTGTTCGGTCGCCTCTTCGGTGGACGCGCGCGCCGCCGTGCAGCGGAGGCCGCCGCCATTGCCGAGGAGGGGGGCGGCCCCGGCATCCTCTGCGTGCGCGGGCTGCGCAAGAGCTATGGCGCCCGCACCGTCGTGCACGAGGCTGGCCTGACCGTCCGCAACGGCGAGGCGGTGGGCCTGCTTGGCCCCAACGGCGCCGGCAAGACCACGATCTTCTACATGATCACCGGTCTCGTCACGGCGGATCGCGGCACGATCACCCTCGATGGACTGCCGATCACCCGGCTGCCGATGTATCAGCGCGCCCGCCTCGGCATCGGCTATCTCCCGCAGGAGGCTTCGATCTTCCGCGGCCTGACGGTGGAGGACAATATCCGCGCCGTGCTCGAAGTGGTCGAGCCCGACCGCAAGGAGCGCGGTCGCAAGCTCGAATCGCTGCTTGAGGAGTTCGACATCGCGCGCCTGCGCAAGTCGCCGTCGATCGCGCTCTCGGGGGGCGAGCGACGGCGCTGCGAGATTGCGCGGGCGCTGGCCTCCTCACCGAGCTTCATGCTTCTCGACGAGCCTTTCGCGGGCATCGATCCCATTGCGGTGGGCGATATCCAGGATCTGGTAAAACACCTGAAGCAGCGCGGCATCGGTGTGCTGATCACCGACCATAACGTGCGCGAAACCCTCGGGTTGATCGACCGGGCCTACATTGCCCATTCCGGCCGTATTCTGACCGAGGGGACGCCGGAAGAGATCGTGGCTAACCCCGAAGCGCGCCGCCTCTATCTCGGCGAAGACTTTCGCCTCTAGGCACGCCCTCGCTCCGGGTGGGCCCTTCGCAATTGGCCGGCAGAACAAGACGCCGCCGGCATCTCCCGCAGATTTTTTCACCCGATCGCGTGGCGGGACCAATTCGGCCCGGGTCTGGCGCGACGCCGACTTTCCCTATCGCAACAAGCTTTTGTTAGCGTGCACAATGCGAGGTTCAGCCCTCGCCTGAGCGTCGGACGCCTGTGGTGTTTCGGTGACGTGCCTAATTTGCGAGCAAATGTTCCCCGGCACGCTTTGACGTGTGCTCGGGTTGGCGCTACACCTGGGAACTGCGAAAAGGAAGCAAGATCTGTGCCGAGGCGGGGCTCACGGCGACGTGCGCGGCTGGCCTAAGGCGCGACTCACTCCGGGGCCACAACCATGAGTCTGCTGCAACGGCTGGAAATGCGCCAGGGCCAAGCCCTGGTGATGACGCCTCAGCTTCTCCAGGCGATCAAGCTCCTCCAACTGTCCCAGCTCGATCTCGCCGCCTATGTGGATGCAGAACTGGAGCGTAATCCTCTCCTCGAACGCGCCGAGGGCGAAGCCGAGATCGAACGTCCCCCCAGTGAGACACCTTCCGAATCCTCCGTCGATCGGGCCGGAGATGGCGAGGATGGCGATTACGACGGTGGCGACGAGCCGTGGATCGCCACGACGCTGACGGCGAGCGGCGCCGACATGGAAAGTGCCCTCGACACCCGCCTCGACAATGTCTTCTCGGACGAGAATCCGAGCCATGCGCGCGAAGCGGCCTCCGGCGACATGCTCTCGCTGACGCCGGCTCCCTACGGCAACACCGGCGGAAGCTTCGAGGGGGAGGCCCCCGACTTCGAGGCGACGCTGACCGCCGAGGTCTCTCTTCGCGAACATCTCGGCGCCCAGCTCGACCTCGCCACCCGCGATCCGATGGACCGCCTGATCGGCGGATTTCTCATCGACGCCGTCGACGATGCCGGATACCTGCGCGAATCGATCGACGCGGTGGCCGAGCGCCTCGGCGCCTCGCTTGACCGGGTCGCCCGCGTGCTGAAGCTCGTCCAGAGCTTCGAGCCGGCGGGGATCGCTGCGCGCGATCTCGCCGAATGCCTCGCACTCCAGCTGCGCGACCGCGACCGTTTCGATCCCGCCATGCAAGCGCTGGTCTCGCGCCTCGACCTCGTGGCCAAGCGCGATTTCGCGGCGCTTCGTCGGCTCTGTGGCGTCGATGACGAGGATCTCGTCGACATGCTGGCGGAGCTGCGCCGGCTCGATCCCAAGCCCGGCCGCGCCTTCGGGGCCCGCGCCGTCGAGGTGCTGATCCCGGACGTGTTCGTGCGCGCCGCGCCGGACGGCTCCTGGCTCGTGGAGCTCAATGCCGAGGCGCTGCCGCGGGTCCTGGTCAACCAGAGCTACTATGCCCGCGTCTCACGCGGAGCGGCCGCCGAGGGCGACAAGGCCTTCCTGTCGGAATGCCTTCAGACCGCCAACTGGCTGACCCGTAGCCTGGAGCAGCGGGCCCGCACCATCCTCAAGGTCGCCTCCGAGATCGTGCGCCAGCAGGATGCCTTCTTCCTGCACGGCGTCGCGCACCTGCGCCCGCTCAACCTGAAGACCGTGGCCGAGGCCATCGGCATGCACGAATCCACCGTCTCGCGGGTGACCTCCAACAAGTCGATCGGCACCAGCCGGGGCACGCTGGAGATGAAGTACTTCTTCACCGCGGCGATTCCGGGCGCGGCCGGCACCGCGTCTCATTCCTCGGAGGCGGTGCGCCATCGCATCAAGCAACTCGTCGACGGCGAGGCCCCGAGCGACGTGCTGTCGGACGATGCCCTGGTCCAGAAGCTCCGCGACGAAGGCATCGACATCGCTCGCCGTACCGTGGCGAAATACCGGGAATCCCTGCGAATTCCCTCCTCGATCGAGCGCCGGCGCGAGCACTTTGCCTATGCGGGGCGCTGAGGCGCGGGCTCTGAGCTGCGGGCTCCGCGGCCCTCAGGTGAAACGGATACGATGCGCGATCTGCGGCTTCGCTGAGACGTCCTGTGCCGGTTCGATGATCCGCATGTCGATGCGTCCCTCCGCGTCGCGGAAGACGTCGTAGATCACGCGATCGGTGACGGTGTTGCCGTCTCCGAAGATCAGGACCTGCGGCTTGCGCGCCATCACGTCGTCGACGGTGCCATAGGTCGAGGAGGCGATGATGATTTCGTCGCCGACCTGGCAGGTCCGGGCGGCCGCGCCGTTGAGGATGCAGCAGCCCGAGCCGGCCGGTCCGTAGATGACGTAGGTGCTGATCCGTGCGCCCGACATCTTATTCCAGATCTCGACGAACTCGAGGGGATCGAGCCCGACCTCCCGGCAGAGATCCGCGTCCAGCGTGATCGAGCCGTGATAGTTGAGGTCGGCCCCCGTGACCCTGATGCCGTGCAGCTTGGCGCGGACGAAACTCTGCATTGCTCGGGTTCCTTTAGGTATCGGGCTGCGCCGGGCAGCCATCGCGGCTCTTGCGCCCGACCGACGCCAGCTTCAGCTTCATGAGTGGGCTGGCCGACGAAAGGCAACCCCGAGGCAAACCGGAACACGCCGGAACGCCCCCGTCAGCCGGCGCAAAGCACAGCCGCGTCACACGGGAGCCGGGAGAGCCACCACCATGAGCAGGGTGCCTTCGACCCCCGTCACCCGGACCCGTGTGCCGAGGGGCGCGTCGGGCCCCGCGACGCGCCAGAGCGTGTCGTTGACGCGGATATGTCCCTCGCCATCGACAATGGCGGCGGCGAGCGGGTAGTCGCGCCCGAGGAGGCCCTGAGCGCCCTGATTCAAGGCATTCGCGCCGGCCTGGGTGCGGCGGCTCGCAACCACGGCGAAAGCCACCGACAATGCGGCGAACAGCAGGAGCTGGCCCTGCCAGGGCAACGGCACGAGGAGGATCTGCAGGCCCGTGACGAGGGCCGCAAGACCGAGCCAGAGCAGGAACACGCCGGATGCGATGAGTTCGGTTCCCATCAGCACGAGGCCGATGAGGATCCAGGTCCAGGCCGGCCCGATTGCTGCCACGAACGCGGCGATCATCGGCCGGCTCCCCCGACATTCGGAGGCAAGCCGGTGCTCTTTCGGGCCTGGGCGCCCTCGCCGAAGACGCTGCGGGTGATTTCTGCGATGCCGCCGAGGGTGCCGGCCAGGGCCGCGGCCTCGATCGGGACCACCACGACGCGCTGGTTCGGGGCCGTGGCGATCGCCTTCACCGCCTCCACGTACTTCTCGGCCACCAGGAAGTTCGCCGCCGCGATGTCGCCCTTGGCGATGGCCTCGCTGACCAGCTGCGTCGCCCGCGCCTCGGCCTCGGCGCCGCGCTCACGCGCCTCCGCATCGCGGAACGCCGCTTCCTTGCGGCCCTCCGCCTCCAGAATCGCCGATTGCTTGCGTCCCTCGGCGCGCAGGATATCCGCCTGCCGGTGGCCTTCCGCTTCCAGAACCGAGGCGCGCTTCTCGCGCTCGGCCTTCATCTGACGGGCCATGGCGCCGGCCAGGTCGGCGGGGGGCACGATGTCCTTAATCTCGATGCGGGTCATCTTCACCCCCCAGGGCGAGGCCGCCGCATCCATCACCCGCAGCAGGCGCTCGTTGATCTCGTCGCGGTGGGAGAGCAACTGATCGAGGTCCATCGAACCGACCACCGTCCGGATGTTGGTCATGGTCAGGGTCATCATGGCGACTTCGAGATTCGAGACCTCGTAGGAGGCCCGCGCCGCATCGAGCACCTGATAGAAGACCACCGCGTCGATCCGTACCCCCGCATTGTCGCGGGTGAAGGCCTCCTGGCTCGGCACGTCGATGACCTGCTCCATCACGTTGACCCGCCGACCGATGCGCTCGACGTAGGGCGCGATCAGCCCGAGCCCGGATTCCAGGCTGCGATGATATTTGCCGAACCGCTCCACGGTATAGACGTGGCCCTGCGGCACGATGTTGATGCCGATGGCGAGTGTGACGACGACAAGCGCCACCAGCACCACCGCCGCGATGCTCACACCCACAGACAGATCCATTCTTCGAGCCCCCCGATTCCCGCCGGCATTGAGACCGCCGGGACCGGTGGACGCAAGCGGAAGCAAACGCTGGTGGCGAACGAACCAGCCGGTTCGTCGCACGCCGTCGGGGATCGCGGTCAGCGCGCCCAGACGCCCAGACGTTCGGCCCGGGCGTGATCTTCGGCCGCCACGAGGTCGGGGGTCGCCTCGGGGGAGGCGCGGCCACCGCCGTTGAACAGCACCACCTCCGAAAGGTCGCGCCCGTCCACCGCGCAGAGCCGGGCCTCGCTGCCGGCCACCGGCTGGCAGGTCACGGTGCGCCCGGCGAGGTATCGGATGAGTTCGTCGGCCTGTCCGCCGCGCACCCACTCGACCCCGAACAGCCGCACCAGCTTGCCGCCGACCCGAAGGGTGGCGGTGTCGATGACCTCCACCGGACCGCTGATCTCGTTGGTGGCGGTCCGCTTCGGAGGGGCCTCCTCGGCCGGGGCCGGGCTCATGTCCGGCGCACTGGGCGACGGCGTCGCGGCGGAGGTCTGGGAGGGAGGCTGCGCGGAGCTTCCAGCCTCGACGGGCGGGGCGTCGGAGGGCGCGGTATCGGGGGCCGTGATTCGTCCACCGAGCAGGGCGGCCAGGCTCACCAGGGCGATGGCGCCGATGCCGAGCAGCAGGGCGGGGCGGGACAGGGCGTCCCGCAGGACGTTGCGGTCGCGGGTGACCTCGCGCAGGCGGGACGCGTTGTCGACGATCCGGCCGCGGGCATAGCCGCCGGCGCGGCGCGCGCCGTCCCGGACCCGGTCCGCGACGAGGCCGGCCCGGCCCGGCGCAAGGGTAGGGACCGGGACTGGGACCGGGGCACGGACCTCGGAATCCGACGCGCTGGTATACGCCGAGGTCGCGTCACCCGACGCGAAACGCGCCGCCCGATCACGCCGCAGCGTCGCCAGCCGACCGCCGAACGCGGCGCCGAGGGCGCGACCGCGCCGGGCCGCCCCATCCGCCAGGGCGCGGACGCGCACCGATTGCGCCGCCACGAATCGCGCGGTCGCGGCCCGGACATCCGGGGGCGGAACCACGACGGGCTCCGGCTCCGGCTCCGGTTCGGGAACGGGTCGGAACAGGGCGGGATGACGCTCCCGGAATTCCGCGAACAGGGCCGCGACATCCATCGGCACCGGATTGCCGTCGGGGTCGGTGATGTGGCGCGGGGCACCGGTCCGGTCGATCACCCGGTAGCCCGGGGGCGCCGGGGTCGCGACGAGCGCCGCTTCCGCCAGCAGGGCCAGCGTCCGTTCGGCCACCGGATGGACGCCCTGGCGCGCGATCTCGGCCGCGATCCCGGCGCGCAGGGCCGCGCGGTCCGGATTCGTCGCATCCCGTCGGGCGTCGCTCGACACCGGCGAGGGTGGATTTCGTTCATCCAAGACGCGAACAACTCCGGACATGACGCAGTGCCCGCGGCGAGCCGGCTTCAGGCACCGCGCGGAGCCCCCGCTATAGCGCTCTGCGGCCCGGCACCATAGCGGCGCACGACCCGGCTCGATTCGGCGACGATGAGCGGGCGCTCGCCGGCGAAGCTGATGGTGAGGGTCAGTTCGGACACGCCCTGCGAGCGCACGCCGCGCGCCGGATTGTCGGCGCGGAAATCGAAGGTGGTGCGGACGACGCAGGTGGCGCTGGCCGCGTGGCAGGCGGTCCGGGTGGTGCCGCCCTGCGTCGCGTAATGCCGCTCCGGCCAGCGCCGGACGAAGCGCCGCTTCTCCGCCATCAGGGCCGCCAGCGAGACGGTGCGGCCATGGAAGCGGACGCGCTCCGCGTAGAAGCGGGGCGCGGCGGACACCATCGCGTCACCCGGTGCCGAAACGGTGTCGAGGTAGCGCTCGGTCAGGCGGGTCGCCGCGATCGCCCATTCGGGGAAGCGGGCCTCGGAATCGATGGCCGGAGACGCCATCGGCGTCTCGGCGAGGCGCGGGCGAATGTGCAGGCGATCGGAGGCGGATCGGCTCTCGCGCATCCGGGGCGCGCGCCGGCCCTCGGGCGCGGGCTCGGCGAGGCGGCGGCGCGGCGAGGCCATCGGCGTCCGCTCGGACCGGGTGCCGTCCCGGGCGGGTGCCGCCGCCTGCGCCCGCGCCGAGGGCGGAGTGTCGGCGAGGGTCGTTGTCTCGGCCGAGGAGGTACCGGCCGAGGAGGTTCCGACTCCCGCTTTCCCGGATGCAGGCTTGTCTGCGACCGGCGTCTCGGCCTGTGCCGGCTGGCGTGCCGGCGGATCGACCCAGCCCGGACGGCTCTGGGCCTGGGCAGGTCCGAGGGAAAAGGCAGCGCTCATCAGCACGGCCGACGACAGCAGGCCGAGCCGACCCAAAAGATCATGCCGACCGAAAAGATCATGCCGGCCCGAATCGAGTCCGGGAACGTCGCGTCGGCCGAAGCCGATTCCGTGGAAGCGTGGACCGTGGCGCATGGCATCATCACCGGGGTCGCGGCCTGGATTTCGGAAAGGCGGGTGTCGGACCGGTCGACCGAAATGAAACGTCGGGTGTGCCCGCTAAGTTTCCCTGAACCCGGCGCCGCATCCCGCCGGTTGGCCCCCGTTTCCATCAGTCCCTGTGGAAGGGTGCGGGGATTGCGGGCATCGATCGACCGGCGATCCGGTCCCGCTTCCACCAGACCGGCCCGCACCGGCGTCCGATCGGCCTGGGGGCACGCGGCATCGGCGGGCTCTGGCGATCGCCGGGGCTCTTGTGATGGGGGGCTTGTGATGGCGGGGGCTCTTGTGACGGCAGGGACTCTTGTGATCGCCCGGGGCTCTTGTCATTGCCAAGCCTGCGCCCAACTTGTGGTGCGGGTCCGGGCCCCTCTGGCGGTCGAGGCGTTGACCGTGATGTCGGACCCTTCCATGCTTTTGCGCTGACGCGGCGCGAACGCACCGGAGGGTTTCAGACCTCATGGTTCATCGTTGTCTTCAAGGTCCCGGTCTTCCCCACGATCCTGAGCCGGGCCGAACCTTGCCGGGCCGAGCCCAGTCGCGCCGGATGGGAGCGCTCCGATGAGCGCGCCGTCCCGCAAGGCGCTTCTTCTCGTCAACCCGAAGGCCCGCAACGGCGGCTTCTCCCTGGACGCGGTGCGCGACGTGCTGCGTGCCGGGGGAATCGAGCCCTACGAGCCGCCGGGCGACGCCGATTGCTCCGCGGTGATCAAGCGTCACGCCGCCGGCTGCGACCTCGTCATCCTGGGCGGCGGCGACGGCACCCTCAACGCGGCCGCTCCCGCCCTGGTGGAGACGGGCCTGCCCCTCGGCATCCTGCCCCTCGGCACCGCCAACGATCTCGCCCGCTCGCTCGGACTGCCGGTCGATCCCGTCGAGGCGGCCCGCCTGATCACGGAGGCGGAGGCGCGGCCCGCCGATCTCGGCTGCGTCAACGGGCATTACTACTTCAACGTCGCCAGCATCGGCTTCTCGGCGGATCTCGCCGGCGACCTCACGGCCGAATCGAAGAAGACCTGGGGCACCCTCGGCTACGGCATCGCGGCGATCCGCGTGCTGCGGCGGATGCGGCCCTTCACGGTCTATATCGAGCATGACGGCCAGACCGAGACGGTACGCACCATCCAGGTCTCGGTCGGCAACGGCCGGCACTACGGCGGCGGCATGACCGTGGAGGAGACGGCCACCGTCGATGACGGCAAGCTCGACTTCTACAGCCTCGAGGTCGCCCATTGGTGGCGGCTGCTGATGCTGCTGCCGGCCCTGCGCAAGGGCACCCAGGGCAAGGCGGCCGACGTGCGGGCCTTCAGCACCACCGAGATCGTGGTCAAGACCAAGAAGCCGCGCCCGGTGAACACCGACGGCGAATTGTCGACCTACACGCCGGCCCATTTCAAGGTCGTGCCGAGGGCGGTGCGGATCTTCAGCCCGGCGCCGGCCGAGCGACCCGGCGTGCCGGCGGACCACGCCGACCTCCCGGCCTGATCGCGCAGACCTGCGGAGGGCGTCCCGGGGCCGATGGCCCCTTCTCGAAATCTTCCGGGGGCCGAGCCGGCCCCTCCCCTCTCCCGGGGTATTCCGCGCCGCGAACCGATCCGCGGCCATGCCCGACCGACTCGACGAGGCCAACGTGGACAGCCTGCTTCAACTCGCCAACGATCCCACCGCCTGGGCGGCCCTCGCCACCCTGGTGGTGATGGAGATCGTGCTCGGCATCGACAACCTCATCTTCATCTCGATCCTCACCAACAAGCTGCCGCCCGAGCATCAGCAGAAGGCGCGGCGCATCGGCATCGGCCTCGCCCTCATCCTGCGCCTCGGCCTGCTCGCCACCATCGCGTACATCGTCGCCCTGACGCAGCCGGTCTTCGAGGTCTTCGGCAAGGGCTTCTCCTGGCGGGATCTCATCCTCATCGCGGGCGGCCTGTTCTTGCTGTGGAAGGCCACCAAGGAGATCCACCACACCGTCGATCCGGAGCCGGAGGGGCATGACACCCTCGGGGGCAAGGCCGCCATCGGCTTCACGGCAGCCATCGGACAGATCCTGGTCCTCGACCTGGTGTTCTCCATCGACAGCATCATCACCGCGGTGGGCATGACCGAGCATGTTCCCATCATGGTGGTGGCCGTGCTCGCCGCCGTGACGGTGATGCTGCTGGCCGCCGATCCGCTGTCGCGCTTCATCGCCGCCAACCCGACCGTGGTGATGCTGGCCCTGGGCTTCCTCATCATGATCGGCATGACGCTGATCGCGGAAGGCTTCGGCGCCCATGTGCCCAAGGGCTACATCTACACCGCCATGGCGTTCTCGGCCGGCGTGGAGGGATTGAACATGCTGGCCCGGCGGCGGCGACGCGGCCCGTCTTCGACCACGACCTCCAGCTCGCCGGCAGGCCGCCCCCTCAAGCGGGACGGGGGCCAAGCCTGATCGAACGTGGTTAACGTTTCACGGGAAAACTCGAAGGGCCCGCCCGGAAAACCGGCCGGGCCCTTCGGCGTTTACGACAGAACCTATCGAGGGTGAGTCGACGCCCGACACGGTGGGATCGCCGAGATCGCACGCCCGCCGCAAGCCAGTCGGAAAGGTCCGGACCTGGGTTTTTGCCCTACAGGATGGAATCGCGGACTACAGGATGGGCTCGCGCGCCGCGGCATCTTCGCGGGCGCAGACCGCCTGATCCGGAGCGGCACCGCCGGAGGCCAGGAGCTTGCCGAGTTCCACCCGCGCCTTCTCGAGATCGGCCCGGAACGTCGCATCGCCCTGGAGCGCGGCGAAGACCGCGCTGCCGGCGGTGCGGCCGGCCTCGATGTCGCTGGCCCAGTGCAGGCCGCAGACGATGCGGCTCTCGCCGTACGAGCGGGCGCGGACGAAGAACTGCGTTGCCTTCTCGGGCATCAGCGCCGCCATGATCGCCGCATAGGTCCAGGATTGCGTCGCGTGGCTGGACGGGAAGCTGAAGGCGTTGCCCAGCTCGGAGGTGCGGACCACGCAGATCTCGGCATCGTTGCCGACGAAGGGGCGCAGCCGGCGGTAATGCAGCTTCGGCGCCCGGGTGGCGTGGGCGATGTCGAGGCGCGCACGCTCCATCAGGGTCATGAGGGCCGGGGCGCGCGACTGCTCGATGCGCTGGCCGATCACGCAGGCGAAATCGTCGAGGATCGCGGAGGCCCCATCGGCCACATCCGTGGTGGCGAGGGCCCAGCGTGGGGTGCCCTTGAGGGCGCGGGTGGCGACGAAGGCGGCCTTGTCGGCCGCCTCGGCCGCCGACTGCCCCCGGGGCGGGGCGCCGAGGATCGCCACGGTGTCGGGGGCCTGCGCATCCGACAGGTAGGGCGCCCGCGCGGGCTTGCCCGGCGTCAGGGGAGCGGCGGAAACGGCCGGGGCCGAGTTGGGCTTCTGGGCAGCCTCGGCCGGCTTGTTCGGCGCAGGAGCAGTGGTGGCGGGAGAAGTGGGGACAGGAGAGGTCTGAGGAGGAGCAGGCTGACCCGGTGCGGTCTGGGCCAGAACGCCCACCGGCAGCGTGGCGAGCATGGCCGCAGGCATGGCCGCGGCAAATGTCAGGAGAAGAGACAGGCGGGCCATCGGCATCTCGGGTCGGAGGTCAGAACACAGCAAGTGCCACGGGCCTATAGGGTTCCCAGACAACGGGCATGTGGCATTCCTGACCTGAACGTCGACCGAACCGCGCCCTGTTTCCTGAACAATCTCGCCGTGCGGCGACATCGGCGCGGCGGCGGCCAAGGCCGATCCCCGGGACCGTGTCGGCGGGCTGTCTCGAAGGCTGGTGGGGTCCCGCGCCCGCGACGAAACCCCGGGGCGATCGGCCGGCCTCCGGTGCCGGCCTCCACGGATCGTCTTGGCTGACGGATCGTCTTGGGTGACCGCCCCGGGTTCAGAGCTTGGTGGCGGTGCGATCCGCGAGGCTGCGGGCCGCGCTCTCCAGGCCGGCATGATCGTGGCCGCCGCTGAGCGCATAGGCCGAGTGGCCGGCGGTCCAGTAGGCGGTCTCGCCGTCACCCGGGCTGGTGATCTCGCTCGGGGCGACGCCGCGGTCGGAACCGCGGGTGGCGAACAGGGAAACCTCGCCGAGGGCGCCCGCGTCGATCATCACCTCGACGCCGGTTCCGTTGCGGGCAGGCACGATCTGCACGTCGCGCACGGTCCAGCCGGCGGGCAGGTCCGGCAGGGCGATGCCGGTGGCGGCCGCGATGCCGGCGCGATCGTAGGCCGGGGCCTGATCGACCCGCTGCGCGGCGATCCGGGCCCGCACCTGCGCCGCCTCGCGGGCGTGGCGCGCATCGGCCATCAGGGCCGGATCGACCGGGGAGGCAAAGGTATCCGGCACGCCGAGGAAGGGGCCATCGGAATGGGCGAGCCAGCCGGTGCCGACCAGGAGCGCGATCACGGCCGCCCGGCGCAGGCGGTCGCCGAACCGGCGCCACGCCAGGGACCGGTCGAGGCGGCGCGCGGCTGCCCGGTTCCGCTCGGGGCCCGGGCCGGGCTGGACGGAGAAGGCCTGCCGCAGGGCGTCGCGGTCATGCAGCTCGGCCATGATTTGCGCCGCGGTCTCGGGATTGCGCGCCAGATGCGCCTCCACGTCGAGGCGGCGCAATCCGTCGAGCTGTCCGTCGACGAAGGCGGTGAGGTCGTCGTCGGTAATCGGATCGATCATCGCGGTCTGGTTCATGGCGTCGACTCCGGTCAGATACAGGGGGCGCGTCCCTGGACAAGACGTCCCGGCCACGCTGGGGGCGGACACGGCACCGTCTGGCCGCTCCTCCCGATTCGCTTCGAAGGTCAGGTGTCGCCGATGGCCCGGCCGGTCCGGCGAAAATCGGTCTCGTCCGCGTCGTCCTGCGCAACGAGGCGGAGGCGCGGACGCTCGGCGGCCAAGCGCTGGCGCCGCTCGGCGACCCCGCTGGTCTGGCGCTCGCCCTCCTCGAAGGCCCGCAGGGCGGCGCGGCCCCGGCCGAGGCGCGACATCAGCGTTCCGATCGGAATCCCGAGGACGGCCGCCGCGTCGGCATAGGCCATGCCTTCCAGGGTGACCAGGTGGAGGGCGGCGCGCTGCTCTTCCGGCAGGGTGAGGAAGGCGCGGCGGATCTGGGCGAGGCGGACCTGCGCCTCCTGCGCCGGGGGCGCCATGTCCTCGCTCATCTGGACCAGCGTGTCGGCGTGGCGGGCCTCGACGCGCTTCCGGCGCTGGTCGTCGATGAAGACGTTGTGCAGGACCGTCATCATCCAGGTCCGCAGATTGGTGTTCGGCCGGGCCGCCTGCCCCGATTCGAGGGCGCGCACCAGGGCATCGTGCACGAGGTCGTCGGCCCGCAGGGTGTCGCGCGTCAGGGCGCGGGCGTAGCGCCTGAGCGGAACGAGCAGATCGACGATGGCGGTCGGGCCGGGCCGGTTCGGTTCGGTCGTCATGAAGGGATAACGCGCGCGAAGTCCGTTTTAATCCTGCCCGGCGTGCCAGGGCGGGACGAAATCCTCACGCCCGAGGCGCAAGGCGCCTCAGCCTCAGGGCCTCAGCGATAGGTCGCCTCGAGGTCGAGGGTGCAGGTCCGGCCGATCTGCTCGTAGTTCTCGGCGATCCAGGCCTGGGCCGCGCCCCGGCCCTTGTCGCGCAGGCGCTCGAACACCCGCCAGCGGGCATCGAGGCGCGAGGAGGCCTGGTACTCGTCGAGGGCGCCGGTGCCGTCGATGCGGTGGACGTATTGCGACTGGTACTCGCCCCGCCCGAGCACGCCCTCGGCGATCAGGTGGTCGACGAAGTCGATGGCCCGCAATTCGCGCATCAGGTTGGCGTTGAAGGTGATCTCGTTGAGGCGGTCCTGGATCTCCTGCGGGGTGCGCGGGGTCTCGCGGCGCTCCACCGGGTTGATCTGCACCAGGACGATGTCGCGGGTCTCGGCGCCGCGATAGAGGGGATAGAGCGGCGGATTGCCGAGGTAGCCGCCATCCCAGTACGGGACGCCGTCGATCTCCACCGCCTGGAACACCGTGGGCAGGCAGGCGGAGGCCATGAGATGGTCGACGTTGAGCGACGCGCGCTCGAACACCGCGAGTTTGCCGGTCCACACGTTGGTGGCCGACACGAACACGGCCGCGGTCTCGGCCGCGCGCAGACGCTCGAAATCGACCTGGGCGGCCAGGACCTTGCGCAGCGGATTGTAGTTGAGCGGGTTCGACGTGTAGGGGCTGGTCTTCAGCACCCGGGTCCAGAATTCGGCGACGGGGTTGTTCGACCAGAACTCGAACAGGCCGCTGAAGGCGCGGCGCTGGGCCGGCCACAGGTCGCCGTCGAGGCTGACCTCGCGCCAGAACCGCTCCAGGGCGCGGCGGGCGCCGTCCGGCCCGTCCTCGAGCCAGCCGTCGACCATCACGACCGCGTTCATGGCCCCGGCGCTGGCCCCCGTGATCGCCTCGAAGCCGAGCCGCCCATCCTCGATCAGCGCGTCGAGCACGCCCCAGGTGAAGGCCCCATGCGCCCCGCCGCCCTGCAGCGCCAGCGCCACCGTCTTCTCCGCGCGCGGCCCCGCCATCACCCGGGTGGCGACGGCCGGCTGCATCGGCAGATCGCACGCGACCGGAACATCGGGAAGCGAATCGATCGACGGCTCCTGGTGCGGATCGAGCATGGCGAACTCCAGACGTGAATGTTGCACCGCAATATATGATGCCGCAAGGCCACAAACACGTCGGAACACGCGGCGGTTCCCTGTCCGGCGCGCAGGCCTGCTGCCCGACACCGGCCCCGAACCTCGACATCGCGGCCGGGATGGGACATGGGAGAAGCCGAATACGATCAGCGCGTTCGCTGCGCCGTCCGGTCTTCGGGTGACGCAGCGGACTTGACGCCCGCCCGCCGTCATCTCAGCTAAACGATCGAGGGCGTATTGTCAGCGGCATCGGGCCGCCGCCCGGCCCGGCCCGGTCGACGGCCTCCGGTCGCCGGCGGACGTTCCTCGGAGCGCACAGTCAACGATGGACATCATGGACGCCACCCCCGCCAACCCGATCAGCGGCACCGGCCCCGAGATCGCAGGACCGAGCCCCCGGCACCGCACGGTCGGCGTCACCATCGGGGCCGGCGAGGGCGCCGTGACGGTGGGCGGCGGCGCGCCGATCGTCGTCCAGTCGATGACCAACACCGACACCGCCGACATCGACGGCACCGTGGCCCAGGTGGCCCAGCTCGCCCGGGCCGGCTCGGAACTCGTGCGCATCACCGTCGATCGCGACGAGGCCGCCGCCGCCGTGCCGAAGATCCGCGAGCGCCTCGACCGCATCGGCGTGCACGTGCCGCTGGTGGGCGACTTCCACTATATCGGCCACAAGCTCCTGTCCGACCATCCGGCCTGCGCCGAGGCGCTGGCCAAGTACCGGATCAACCCGGGCAATGTCGGCTTCAAGGAGAAGAAGGACACGCAGTTCTCCACCATCATCGAGCAGGCGATCCGCTACAACAAGACCGTGCGCATCGGCGCCAATTGGGGCTCCCTCGACGAGGCGCTGCTCACCCATCTGATGGACGAGAATGCCCGCTCGCCCCGGCCGATCGACGCCCGCGCGGTGATGCGCGAGGCCATGGTGCAGTCGGCCCTCGGCTCGGCCGAGCGTGCGGTGGAACTCGGCCTGCCGCAGGACAAGATCATTCTGTCGGCCAAGGTCTCGGCGGTGCAGGACCTGATCGCGGTCTACCGCGAGGTGGCGCGCCGCTCGGACTTCGCCATCCACCTCGGCCTGACCGAGGCCGGCATGGGCTCGAAGGGCCTGGTGGCGGCGTCCGCCGCCATCGGCGTGCTGCTGCAGGAAGGCATCGGCGACACCATCCGCTACTCGCTCACCCCCGAGCCGGGCGGTGACCGCACGGTGGAGGTCAAGGCCGCGCAGGAATTGCTGCAGACCATGGGCTTCCGCACCTTCGTGCCCCTCGTCGCCGCCTGCCCGGGCTGCGGCCGCACCACCTCGACCACGTTCCAGGAGCTCGCCCGCGACATCCAGAACTGGATCGTCACCTCGATGCCGGAATGGAAGAAGGCCTATCCGGGCGTCGAGGGTCTCAACGTCGCGGTGATGGGCTGCATCGTCAACGGCCCCGGCGAATCGAAGCACGCCGATATCGGCATCTCCCTGCCGGGCACCGGCGAGACCCCGACGGCGCCGGTCTTCATCGACGGCAAGAAGGCCATGACCCTGCGCGGGCCGACCCTGGCCAAGGATTTCGAGACCGTGGTGACCGATTACATCGAGCGGCGCTTCGGCAACGGGGCTCGCACCGCCGCCGAGTAGCGGCCGGACGCGCAAAGATCCCCGGACACTGTCCGGACCGAACTCCGACGAACGGCAACCGGTCCCAGGTTGCCGTTCTCGCGTACTGCGCCGCATGATAGCGTGAACGCGACCGTCCCCCGCCGCCCGACCCCGTCGGGCCGGCCCCGGCGTTCCCGCGCGCGACCCAACCCGCGCCGCGGGACGTTGGGCTCGCCATGAGCCTCGATCGAGCCGAATGACGCAAACCGCCCCTTCGAGCGCGCCCGCCGCCAAACCCGATGGCGCCGGAGCACCTCCGGCCGCCGGGCCTTCTCCTGCCGCCGGGCCTTCTCCTGCCGGTGAGGCCTCGCCCGAGACCGCACGGGCCCACGGCCCGGCGGGCCTGTGGACGCTGGTCCTCGGGTCCGTCGGGGTGGTCTACGGCGACATCGGGACCAGCCCGCTCTACGCTTTCCGCGAGGCCCTGGTCTCGGCGCGGGCCGACGGCATCCTCCTGCGCGAGGAGGTGCTGGGCGTCGCCTCGCTGATCCTGTGGGCGCTCGTCCTCATCGTCACCATCAAGTACGTCGTCATCCTGCTGCGGATGGACAACAACGGCGAGGGCGGCATCCTCTCGCTGATGGCTTTGGCCCGCAGCGCGCTCGGCGGCTCCCGCGTGGTGTTCATGTTCGGCCTGCTCGGCGCCTCGCTGTTCTACGGCGACGCCATCATCACGCCGGCGATCTCGGTGCTTTCGGCGGTGGAGGGCCTGAAGCTCGTCACCCCGGCCTTCGATTCCTACGTGCTGCCGATCACGATCGCGATCATCGTGCCGCTGTTCCTCATCCAGGTGCGCGGCACCAGCAAGGTGGCCTCGTTCTTCGGCCCCGTGATGGTGGTGTGGTTCGCCGCGATGGCGCTCGCCGCCGTGCCCCACATCCTGGCGAACACCGACGTGTTCTGGGCCCTCAACCCGTATTACGCGGTGCATTATCTCCTTGGACACGGCACCGGCGCCCTGGTGGCGCTCGGCGCGGTGTTCCTGGCCGTGACGGGAGCCGAGGCCCTGTTCGCCGATCTCGGCCATTTCGGGCGCCGCCCGATCCAGATCGCCTGGCTCGGCCTCGTCGGCCCCTGCCTTGTGCTGAATTATTTCGGTCAGGCCGCCCTGGTGCTGTCGAAGCCCGACACCACCGATCCGTTCTTCCAGCTGGTGCCCGAATGGGGCCTGCTGCCGATGGTGCTGCTCGCCACCGCCGCCACCGTCACGGCGAGCCAGGCCGTGATCACCGGCGCCTTCTCGCTGTCGCGCCAGGCGATCCAGCTCGGCCTGCTGCCGCGCCTGGAGATCCGCCACACCTCCGAATCGCATTCGGGCCAGATCTACCTGCCGCAGATCAACGCGCTGCTGATGGTCGGCGTGGTGATCCTGGCGATCCTATTCCGCTCCTCGGCGGCCCTGGCCTCCGCCTACGGCATCGCCGTGACGGGCACGATGCTGATCACGGCGAGCCTCGCCTTCCTGGTGCTGTGGAAGACCTGGAAATGGTCGCCCTGGGCCGCCGGCCTCGCGATCCTGCCCTTCGCGGCGGTGGAGTTCCTGTTCCTGCTGTCGAACATGCTGAAGGTGTTCGAGGGCGGCTACGTGCCCCTGCTGTTCGCCGGCGCCCTGATGGTCATGATGTGGACCTGGGTGCGCGGCGTCGGCATCCTGATCAACAAGACGCGCAAGACCGACGTGCCGCTGACCGAACTCGTCAGCATGCTGGAGAAGAGCCCGCCGCATCACGTGCGCGGCACCGCGGTGTTCCTCACCAGCGACCCCTACATCGCCCCGGCTGCCCTGCTGCACAACCTGAAGCACAACAAGGTGCTGCACGAGAAGAACGTGGTGCTCACCGTGGAGACCGTGGACACGCCCCGCGCCGCCGAATCCGACCGCATCCACATCGAGCCGATCGGCCCGCACTTCCACAAGGTGGTGATGAAGTTCGGCTACATGGAGACGCCGAACATCCCCCGGACCCTGACGCTGCTGCGCAAGCAGGGCTTCAAGTTCGACATCATGGCGACGTCGTTCTTCCTGTCCCGCCGCTCGATCCGGCCGGCCGCCCATTCGGGCATGCCCCTGTGGCAGGACCGGATTTTCATCACGCTGGCCAAGAACGCCAACGACGCCACGGACTTCTTCCAGATCCCCACCGGCCGCGTGGTCGAGGTGGGAACGCAGGTGACGGTCTAGGGAACGCGCCGACCGGGGCTTCCAAGTCCGGGGGGCCGCGCCGGGCGGGTTCCCGGGCATCCGGACGAAGCGTCGACCGGGCTGCGCGAAAGCGTTGGCCCCCGTCGCGGCACCGGGCCGAGGTCACGGCAGAGGATTACGGCGCCGAGGCTTCCGTCGTTCGGCCCGGACCAGTCTCGCGAATGCCACCCCGCAGCGCCAAGTCGATCGGCCCGCCGAGGTCGGGCAGCGGCGCGGCCAGCCGATGGGCCGGACGCGCGTAATAGGCCCTGAGCAGCGGTGTCCGATCGCGCAGATGCGCTTCGACGCGATCGTTCAGGCGTCCGACCAAGCCTGTCAGTGCATCGAAGCCCCGAGTGAGCGCACGGACAACCGCGCGCGTGCACGCCGTTGCGAGGTTGGCGACCGGCTGAAGCATGTTCATCGGGACCTGCTGGGATGGGCCTGCGGAGAGGAAGAGGCCCGATCTCAGATAGGGTGCACGGCCCCTCCGATCCCCGCGACCGAAAGCGGCACGGTCGCGCCGGAACCGGCGCGGGGTCAGGCTCCGGTCGACTCCGCCATGCGTCCTCGGGCGGGCGAGACCCCGATCACGGCCGGGGCAAGTTGAGAACCGTCGGCGGAGGTGGCTCGGGCGCCAGGGCGGCCGGGGTCAGGGCGAGTCGGTTTCGCGCGCCATGTGCCTTCGCGACGGCCTTGGGCTCGGGCGTCCTGGACGGGGTGTCCTTGGAGGCGGCCGTTTTGGAGTTGGCGGTCTTGGAGTTGGCGGTCTTGGACGCGGCAGTCGTGTGCCCGGTCTTGGCGCCGGCCTCTGGGCTCGCCGACGCAGGACCGGCAACGGCGGCAGAACTCATGGCTTCGGCAGAACTCGTGGCTCCAGCAGAATTCATGGCTCCAGCAGAACGCATGGCCTCGGCAGGATTGGGTGCTCCAGCAGGGCTCGCGGACAGCGCAGGGCTGGCGGCGGTCGAGGGGGCGACGGCCGGCGGTACGACCAGGGTCGGGGAGGTCGCCACCGGCGTCGCGGGCGGCTCGGCGGCGGCGAAGGCCAGGGCGGTCGGAGGGGCGGCCTGCGCCACGGCGCCGGGCTTGCGCTTCTCGTAGAAGGCGTTGCCGCCGGCCACCGCCACGTAGTGCATGTTGTTGTAGGGGAAGCGCAGACCGGCGGTGTGGAAGTACATCGCCCGGCCGACCTTGGGGTGGCGCTTGCCGTCCAGCACCGCGTCGGTCACCTCGGCGACCTTCTGCAGGCTCCGCTCGTCCATCTTCTTCGTCAGCACGCCGGGAGCGAACTGCCGGGGCTGGCCGACCACCGAGCAGATGCCGCCATTCGGGAAAGCCGCCGCCTCGAGCCGGTTCATCACCACCGTTCCGACCGCGAGCAGGCCCTCGGAATCGCTGCGGTTCGACTCGAAGTACATGGCGCGGCCGAGGCAGTCGCGCTCCTCGTCGGTGACGGCAACCGGCTTGGCGGCGAGGGTCGTACCCGTCCCTCCGGAAGTCGGCCCGTAGGTATTACACCCGCCGAGACCCGGGACCGCCAGGATGAGCCCAAGAACAGGCAACGTCTTCGCCGATTGGAATCCCTGCATGCCGGTCCGTTCGCTCCCTCAAGCTTGTCCATGTGGCTTGGCTGCCAAATGGGTTCGTTTTCGGGCAAGCGGAGAACGGAGCGGCGGGGGTTCAGGCCTCGCGGTCGTAGCGGAAGGCGTCGGCCACGCGCGGCATGCCGATGTGATCGTAGAAGGTGATGGCGTCCGGGGCCGCCGTCAGCAGCAGCGACGCCCGCGGGCCGACGGCCGCACGGGTGGCAGCGATGAGGCCCTGGCCGATCTTGAGCCCCTGCACCGAGCGGCTCACCGCCAGGTCCGACAGGTAGGCGCAGAACTCGAAATCCGTGAGCGTGCGCGCGATCCCCACCAGTGCGCCGTCGCGCCGGGCGGTGACCACGAGATCGGCCCGCTCCAGCATCAGGGCGAGGCGCGGCAGGTCGTCGGACGGGCGCCGGGGCGCGAGGCCCGACTCGACGAGGACGCGGCGGAATTCCGCCGCGTCGAGGTTCGGTTCGATGCCGTAGACGACGCCGGAGGGGTGGCGCTGGGACGGGTCGCCCTGAGACGTGTCGGCGTCAGACATGGTTCAGGCCGACAGCGTGCCGTGGCAGTGCTTGTACTTCTTGCCCGAGCCGCAGGGGCACGGCTCGTTGCGGCCGACGCGCCCCCAGGTGGAGGCATCCTGCGGGTCCCGCTCCAGCACGGCGCCCTCGGCGGATAGCTCGCGGGCGGCGTAGCCGTAGGCCGGTCCCGCACCGCCGTCGCTGCCGGTGCCGTACGAGGCCATCTCGTTCTCGCCGGTGACCGGATCGAGATGCTGGCCGAACATCGGCGGCAGGGCGGGCTGGGCGAAGGGATCCTCCGCCGCGCCACCCTCCGCGCCCTCGTACATGATCTCGATGCGCGAGAGCTGCTGGGTGACCTGCTCGCGCAGGGCGGCGACCAGGCCGTTGAACAGCTCGAAGGCCTCGGACTTGTACTCGTTGAGGGGATCGCGCTGGGCGACGCCGCGCCAGCCCACCACCTGGCGCAGGTGGTCGAGGGTGACGAGGTGCTCGCGCCAGAGATGGTCGAGGGTCTGCAGGAGCACCTGCTTCTCGACATAGGTCATCACCTCGGGCGTGTTCTTCTCGGTGCGCAGGGCATAGGCCTCGTCGGCGGCCTGGCGCAGGCGGTCGCGCATCTCCTCGTCGGCGATGCCCTCCTCCTTGGCCCAGTCCTCGACCGGCACGTCGAGGTTGAGCAGGGACTGCACCCGCTCGCGCAGGCCCTCGATGTCCCACTGCTCGGCATAGGCGTTCTCGGGCACGTGCACGGCCACGAGGTCGTCGACGACGCCGTGGCGCATCTCGTCCACGGTGTCGCGCACGCTGTCCTGGCCCATGAAGTCGCGGCGCTGCTCGAACACGACCTTGCGCTGGTCGTTCATGACGTTGTCGTACTTGAGCACGTTCTTGCGCATGTCGAAGTTGCGCGCCTCGACCTTCTGCTGCGCCTTCTCGATCGCCTTGTTGATCCAGGGGTGAATGATCGCCTCGCCCTGCTCGAGCCCCAGGCGGGTCAGCATGCCGTCCATGCGGTCGGACCCGAAGATCCGCATCAGGTCGTCCTGGAGCGACAGGTAGAACTTCGAGCGGCCCGGATCGCCCTGGCGGCCGGAGCGGCCGCGCAGCTGGTTGTCGATGCGGCGGGATTCGTGGCGCTCGGTACCGATGATGTAGAGGCCGCCCGGCAGGGCGGTCTTGCGGCCGACGGCCGGGTCGGCCGCCTCGCCGGAGGCCAGCACCTTGGCGCGGTTCTCGGCGATCTCGGCGTTGATCGCCTCGATCTTCGCGTCGCGCTCGGGGCCCTCGAGCAGGCCCGCCAGCTCCTTCTCGACCCGCATCTCGACGTTGCCGCCGAGCTTGATGTCGGTGCCGCGCCCGGCCATGTTGGTGGCGATGGTGATGGCGCCGGGCACGCCGGCCTCGGCGACGATATAGGCCTCCTGCTCGTGGAAGCGGGCGTTGAGCACGGCGAAGCGCTTGGTCACCCGGCCTTCGCGGGCGGCGGCGTAGACGTCCGTCAGGGCGTTGGGGTCCGAGTAGTCGAGCTGGCGGAAACCGGCCTTGACCAGCATCTCGGCGAGGTGCTGCGACTTCTCGATCGACCCGGTGCCGACCAGGATCGGCTGATGGCGCTCATGCGCCTTGCCGATCTCGGCGATGATGCCCTGGTACTTTTCATCGACGGTCCGGTAGACTTCGTCGTCCTCGTCGACGCGCTCGACCTCCTTGTTGGTCGGGATGTCGACCACTTCGAGCTTGTAGATCTCGGCGAACTCGTCGGCCTCGGTGGAGGCCGTACCGGTCATGCCGGCGAGCTTCGAATAGAGCCGGAAGTAGTTCTGGAAGGTGATCGAGGCCAGCGTCTGGTTCTCGGGCTGGATCGTCACCCGCTCCTTGGCCTCGAGGGCCTGGTGCAGGCCTTCCGAGTAGCGCCGGCCCTGCATCATGCGGCCGGTGAACTCGTCGATGATCACCACCTCGTCGTTCTTGACGATGTAGTCCTTGTCCAGGGTGAACAGGGTGTGGGCGCGAAGCGCCAGGTTCACGTGGTGGACGAGGCTGACATTGTGCGCGTCGTAGAGGTCGCCCTCCTTGAGCAGGTCGGCCCCGCGCAGGAGGTCCTCGACGAATTCGTTGCCGCTCTCGGTCAGAGAGACGGTGCGCTGCTTCTCGTCGAGGTCGTAATGCTCGCGCTCCAGGTGGGGCATCAACGCGTCGACCGAGACGTAGAGTTCGGAGCGGTCGTCGACCGGGCCGGAGATGATGAGCGGGGTGCGGGCCTCGTCGATCAGGATCGAATCGACCTCGTCGACGATCGCGAAGTTGTGCCCGCGCTGCGAGAGCTGGCTGAGCTCGTACTTCATGTTGTCGCGCAGGTAGTCGAACCCGAACTCGTTGTTGGTGCCGTAGGTGATGTCGGCCGCGTAGGCCTCCTTCCGCTGGCCGTCGTCGAGCCCGTGCACGATGGTGCCGACGGTGAGACCGAGGAAGCGGTAGACCCGGCCCATCCACTCCGCGTCGCGGGCGGCGAGATAGTCGTTCACCGTGACCACGTGGACGCCGAGCCCCGACAGGGCGTTGAGGTAGACCGGCAGGGTCGCCACCAGGGTCTTGCCCTCGCCGGTCCGCATCTCGGCGATGCCGCTCTCGTGCAGCACCATGCCGCCGATGAGCTGCACGTCGAAGTGGCGCTGGCCGAGCACGCGCTTGGCCGCCTCGCGCACGGTGGCGAAGGCGGGCACGAGGATGTCGTCGAGGCTCTTGCCGGCGGCGAGTTCGGCCTTCAGCATGTCGGTGCGGGCGCGGAGCTGGTCGTCCGAGAGCGCCGCGACCTGCGGCTCCAGGGCGTTGATCTCGGCCACACGGGGACGATAGCCCTTCACGCGCCGGTCGTTGGACGAGCCGAAAATCTTCTTGGCGAGGGCACCGAGCATCGTGAACCTACGGTCGATCGAATAAGTCTGAAGGCGAATGTTGGCCGGGCTTATAGAGGTAAATACGGACCGGCGCATCCGAAAGAGCCGGGCCGTGTGCAGACCCGCCCGCGCCGTCCGTCACCCACGGCGCCGCTCGGCCACCGGCAGCGGCCCCCAACGCCGCAACCGGCCCGTTCGATCCGCGCGGGTCACCGGTGCGGCGATCTCCCGGCATCGTGATGGCCGGTCCGGGTCGCCCTCGTGGCGGAGCCTTCCGCCCTCGCGGCAAAAGCCTTGGGCCACGTGGTGCCCTGACGATCGACGGGCCGGAGCGTCCGGATTCGTCAGGCCGGCCCAGGGCCCGCGATTTCCCATCGCGACGACCGCGCTTGCCATCGCGGGGATCGCGCGCCACCTGATGTCGCGGCAGAACCGCGGCGGCCTGCCGCCGCACTTCACCATCGCGACACTTTCGCGACCGACTTTCTCCGACCGCCTCTGCGACGACCTCCGGCCTGCCGGGACGCGGGCGGCGCTCCCAAGGACGCCTCCATGACGATGACCAAGTTCCTCTCGCGTTCCGGCCTCCTGCGCACGGGGGCCGTGGCCCTCGCCCTCGGCCTGCCCCTGGCCTCCGCCCAGGCCCAGGCCCAGACGCCCGCAGCGACGCCGTCAGCGGCGCCGGCCGCTCCCGTGGCCCCCGAGACGGTGGTGGCGAAGGTCAACGGGGCGCCGATCACGGCGGGCGATCTCGCCATCGCGTCCGAGGACCCGGCCCTGTCGCTGCCGGGTGTGGACGACGCCCAGAAGAAGAACCTCCTGGTCGACTACATGATCGACCTCAAGGTCGGCGCCCAGGCGGCGAGCGCCGCCAAGGTGGGCGATTCGCCGGACTTCCAGCGCAAGCTCGCCTACTTCAAGGACAAGCTCCTGCTCGACGAGTACCTGGAGCGCGAGGCCAAGAAGGCGGCGACGCCGGAGGCGGCCAAGGCCCTCTACGACCAGACCGTGAAGGCGATGAAGCCCGAGGAGGAGGTGCATGCCCGCCACATCCTCGTGGAGAACGAGGACGACGCCAAGAAGATCGCCGCGCGCATCAAGGGCGGCGAGGACTTCGCCAAGGTCGCGGCCGAGGTGTCGAAGGACCCCGGCTCGAAGACCGAGGGCGGCGATCTCGGCTGGTTCACCAAGGAGCGCATGGTCGCGCCCTTCGCCGAGGCCGCCTTCAAGATGAGCCCCGGACAGGTGTCCGAGCCGGTCAAGACCCAGTTCGGCTGGCACGTGATCAAGCTCGAGGAGAAGCGCACCAAGCCGGTCCCGACCTTCGACGAGATGAAGGAGCAGGTGGATCAGTATCTCACCCGCAAAGCCCAGCAGGACCTGATCCTGAAGCTGCGCGAGGGCGCCAAGATCGAGCGCACCGCCGCCGCCCCGGCCGTCGCGCCCGCGCCGCCGGCCCCCGCCCCGAAGGCTCCGTAAGGGTCTGCAAGGCTCGTTAAGGGTCTGCAAGGGCTCGCAAGGCTCTGCAAGGCCTGGAAGGGTCCTCGCGGGCCCCGGGCCTCAGGCAACCCGGCGTAAGGTGTGCGGGGCGGGCTCGGTCCGTCCCCGCCCGTTGCGCTTGGCCCGGTAGAGGGCCGCATCGGCCCGGCTGAGCAGGGCGTCGAGCCGACGCCCTGCGCTTCGGCGGGGGGACGGCCCCTCCGCCGTCGCCAGCCCGATGCTGACGCTGATGGCGAGCTGCGGCAGTTCCGGCACGGCGATGCGGGCCGTGGCGCGGCGCAGGAACTCGGCCTTGGCCAGGGCCTCCTCTGGCGTGAGGTCGCGCAGGAGGCAGGCGAATTCCTCGCCGCCCATCCGGCCGAACAGGGCGGAATCCGGCAGTAGGGCCGTCACAGCGTGGCAGAACCCGACGAGGACGCCGTCCCCGACCGCGTGGCCGTGCCGGTCGTTGATGCGCTTGAAGTGATCGAGGTCGAACAGCAGCAGGGTGACGGCGGGCCCCCTCTCGATGAGGGCGGCCTCGGCCCGGGCCACGAAGGCGCGCCGGCTCAGGACGCCCGTGAGGGCGTCGGTATCCGCCGCCTGCCGCTGGAGGTGCTCCGCCCGCTCCTTGGTCAGCGACATGAACACGAAGGCGATCGCCAGGGTGAACAGCATGCCGATCAGGCACAGGATCGTCAGCCAGGGCGATTGCAGCGAATTCGGCCCCACCTGCGGCGGGGCGACCAGGGCGAGCGGCACCCGGATCCCGTAGGCGATGGCGTAGAGCAGCAGCAGGCCGATGCCGGGATAGCGCGACACCAGCGGTTCGGCCCTCGCCCGCCACAGCTCCCGCGCCGCCAGGAAGCAGAACCCGGCGGCGAGGCTGGAGGCCAGGATGACCCGGGCGGGCAGCGAGGCGTAGAAGGCCGGGATCAGGCAGGCGCCGCTCCAGAGCGCCACCGCGACCGCCACCGGCACCGGCCGCGCCCGTCGTCCCTCGAAGGCGCGGGTGCCGGTCCAGATCAGCCCGTAGGCGCCGATCATCACCCCGTTGGCGACGCCGATCGAGATCCCGTCCGGAATGATTCCCCGCAGGGCGAGCAGGGCCGACGCCACCGCGCCGGTGATGTGGGCGACGCCCCAGATCGCCAGGGCGTGGACGTGGCGTGCCTGGCTCCACGACAGCAGGAACAGGCTCCCGACCATGAAGGTCAGGATCACGGTCACCAGCAGCAGGGTCGAGGCATCGAGCAGCATCGATCGGTCTCGTTCCCAGCCCGTTTCCTGATACGAGCGCCGATCGCGCCGTCGATAGGGCCGACAATCCGGCCGTTGCGCTCCACCTTACATCCGGGAGGGTCCGGAGGACCAGACGCCGGCCCCGGTCCGTTGGATTTCGGGCGGCCCACATCCTGGTCCCCGACCGTGAAACCTTTCGGATGTTGCAAATTTCCGGCGTCAGGATTCGGGCTTTACGGCTCCGGCTTGCGCGGGGCGGGTCCCAGCGGCGTGATGCGCAGGGCGGTGATCCGGTTGCGGGCCTTGCGCAGCACCTGGAAGCGGAATCCGTGAAAGTTGAAGGCGGTCCCGGTGTCGGGAATCGCCCTCGCCTCATGGATGACGAGGCCCGCGATGGTGGTGGCCTCGTCGTCGGGCAGGTCCCAGTCCATGGCCCGGTTGAGGTCGCGGATCGGCACGCTGCCGTCGGCATGGACCGAGCCGTCGCCCTGCGGCCGGACGCCGGACACCGTCACGTCGTGCTCGTCGGCGATGTCGCCGACGATCTCCTCGAGGATGTCCTCGAGGGTGACGAGGCCCATCACCTCGCCGTACTCGTCGACCACCAGGGCGAAGTGGGTCTTCTTAGTGAGGAAGGCCTTGAGCTGGTCGCGCAGGGAGGTGGTGTCCGGTACGAACCAGGTCTCCAGCGCCAGGGCCTCGACCTGCAGGCCGGAGGCGTCTCCGCCGGCGGCATCCAGGGCACGCAGCAGGTCCTTGGCGTGCAGCACGCCGACGATGTTCTCCGTCGTGCCGCGCCAGAGGGGCATGCGCGTGTAGGGCGAGGCCAAGACCGCGCGCACGATCTCCTGCGAGGGCAGATCGGCATCGATGGTCCGCATCTTGGTGCGGTGGACCATCACCTCCGAGACCGTGAGGTCGGACAGGTCGAGCAGGCCGCCGAGCATGTCGCGCTCGGCCTTGGCGACGCCGCCCTCGCGGTGGAGCAGGGCCAGCTGGCCCCGGATCTCGTCGGTGGCCGACAGGATGGTCTGGCGCTCGCCGATCCGGATGCCGAAGGGCCGCAGCATGGCGCGCACCAGCGCCTCGATGGCCAGGGCCGCCGGCCCCAGCACCGCCACCGCGAAGGCCACCGGCCGGGCCATGACCAGCGCGGCGTTGTCCGGCTTGTTGATGGCGAGGGTCTTGGGCAGCACCTCGGCGAAGATGATGACCAGGACCGACATCACGCCGGTGGCGTAGAGCACGCCGCTCTTGCCGAACAGGGTGGTGAGCACGCTGGTGGTGAAGGCGGAAGCGCCGATCGCCACGATGTTGTAGCCGATCAGCATGGCGCCGATGAAGCGCTCGCGGCTCGCCAGGATGGTGTTGACGAGGCGGGCGCGGACGTCGCCGGCATTCTCCAGGGCCAGCATCCGCGCCCGGGACGCGGCCGTGAAGGCTGTCTCGGCGCCCGCGAAGAAGGCCGAGAGCAGGAGCGAGATGACCACGATGCTCGCGGCCAGCCAGAGGTCGGTATGGGGTTCCATGCGCGCCGATGCCGGAGGATGTTTGAGCCAGAAGAACCGATGACCGGAATCGATGACCGGAACCGTCGACGACCACAACAGGGACAACGAGGGGCGATGACCGCCGGCGCCGGAGCCGCCCGCGGCGACGGCGCGGGCGGCTCCGGCGCCCTCACCCCTCGGCGATCAGCTCCCGGATACGCCCGGCCAGCGCCTCCATCACGAAAGGCTTCGTCAGCACCTGCATGCCGGGATCGAGGTAGCCGTTGCCCAGCACCGCGTTCTCGGCGTAGCCGGTGATGAACAGCACCTTCAGGCCGGGGCGCACGACGCGGCCGGCATCGGCCATCTGGCGCCCGTTCATGCCGCCCGGCAGGCCGACATCGGTGACGAGGAGATCGAGGCGCACGTCGGATTCGAGCACCTTGAGCCCGGCCGCCCCGTCCGCCGCCTCGATGGCGGTGTAGCCGAGATCCTCCAGCACCTCGGTGACCAGCATGCGCACGGTGGGCTCGTCATCGACGATGAGCACGGTCTGGCCCTGCTCGGCCCGGGGTGCATGGGCGAGATCGGCCTCCCCGTCCCGGGTCTCGGCCACCCCGTAATGGCGGGGCAGGTAGAGGCAGACCGTCGTGCCCTGGCCGATTTCCGAGTAGATCCGCACCTGGCCACCCGACTGGCGGGCGAATCCGTAGATCATCGACAGGCCGAGGCCGGTGCCTTCGCCGAGGGGCTTCGTCGTGAAGAACGGATCGAAGGCCCGGCCGATCACCTCGCGGGTCATGCCGGTGCCGGTATCGGTCACGCACAGGGACAGGAACTGGCCGGGCTCCAACTCGCGCTCGCGGGCCGCCCGGGCATCGAGCCACTTGTTGGCCGTCTCGATGGTGATGCGCCCACCCTCCGGCATCGCGTCGCGGGCGTTGATGCAGAGGTTGAGCAGGGCGTTCTCGAGCTGGTTCGGATCGACCAGGGCGGTCCACAGCCCGGCCGCTCCCACCACCTCGATGGTCACCTGGGGGCCGACCGTGCGGCGCACCAGATCCTCCATGCCCGCGATGAGGCCGTTCACGTTGGTGGGCTTCGGATCGAGGGTCTGGCGCCGCGAGAAGGCGAGCAGGCGATGGGTCAGGGCGGCGGCCCGCTTGGCCGCGCCCTGCGCGGCGTTGATGTAGCGGTCGAGGTCGGTGACCCGCCCCTGCGCCATCCGGGTCTGGAGCAGCTCCAGGCTGCCCGAGATGCCGGTGAGCAGGTTGTTGAAATCATGGGCGAGGCCGCCGGTGAGCTGGCCCACGGCCTCCATCTTCTGCGCCTGGCGCAGGGCATCCTCGGTGCGGCGCTGGTCGGTGATGTCGCGCCCGATGAGGGTGAAGATCTCGCCGTCGGGGGCCGCCGTCCACATCACGATGCGGCGCTCGCCCGCCTTGGTGAAGACGCGGTCGACGAAGCCCGTCACGGTCTCGCCGCGGGCGAGGCGCCCGACCACCTCGGCCGTCTCGGCATGGTCGGCGGGATCGATCAACACGGCGAAGGGCCGGCTGAGCAGCTCCGCCTCGCTCCAGCCGAGGGTGAGCTCCCAGGCCGGGTTCACGGTCTTGAGGTAGCCGTCGAGCCCAGCGGTCCCCATCAGGTCGGTGGTGGTGTCCCAGATGCGGTCGCGCTCGCGGGTGCGGCGCTCGACCTGGCGCTCCAGGCTGGTGTTGAGGCGCGCGAGTTCGGCCGCGGCGGCCTTGCGGTCCTCGATGTCGGTGTTGGTGCCGACCCAGCGCTGGATGGTCCCGTCCGGCGCCCGGATCGGCTCGGCCCGAACCAGGAACCAGCGATAGGCGCCGTCGCTGCGCCGGATGCGGAACTCGGTCTCGTAGGACCGGCTTTCGGCCAGGGCCGCGCCCCAGGTGGCGATCACCGCCGCGCGGTCCTCGGGATGGACGAGCCCGGCCCAGGCGGCGCCGTCGAGGCCCCCCTCCGCCACGCCGCTATAGGCGTAGACCTGAGCGTTGAACCAGTCGAGGTCGCCCGCCGCCGAGGCGGCCCAGACGTGGATCGGCACCGCCTGCGCGAAGGCGCGGAACTGGGCGTCGCTGGCCCGGCGCGCGGCGGTGGCGCGGCTGCGCTCGGTGGCGGCCCGGGTGCGCTCGGCCACGTTGCGTATGAAGGCGAGTTCGTCCGCCGACCACGACCGGGCGGTGGCGTGATTGAGGTAGAGGAGCGCCACGAAGCCGCCGTGCTCGGTCAGCGGCATGTTGACGAAGGACTGCGCGCTGATCGCCTTCAGGGCCTCGGCGCCGGCGGCGGTACGCGGGTCGTGATCGGCATCGACGCAGATCACGGTCTCGCCGCGCTTGAGGTCCTCGATATACGAGCCGTAATCGCGAAACTGCAGGGTTCCGGCCAGACTCCGGATGCCGGGAGCGTTCCAGTCGCGCTCGATCACGATGGTCTCGGCCACCGGGTCGATGGTGCCGTAGCCGGCCCGGCTGACCCCCAGGGTGGTGCCGAGGATCTCCGAGGCCGCGAAGGCGATCTCGGCGGTGTCGTCGAGGTCGCGCAGGCGAGCGCCGAGTTCGGCCACGGCGATCCGCCGGGCTTCCGCCGCCCGGCGCTCGTCCATGTCGATGGCGAGGACGAAGAACCCCTCCACGATCCCGGTCTCGGTCCGGCGCGGAATGTACTGGATGGTGCAGGCGCGGCGCCGGCCGTCGCGGGTCGGAAGGAATCCGTCGACGATGATCGCCTCGCCGGCGAGCGCCCGGTCCATGAACGGGCGCCGCTCCGCGAAGGCTTCCGGCCCGAGCACGTCGCGCACGTGGCGGCCGGTCAGGTCCGCGCGGTCGCGCCCGAACCAGGCCTCGTAGTGGCGATTGTTGAAGCGGTAGACGTACGCACGGTCGATCGAGGCCACGAGCACCGGCAGCGCATCGGTGATGAGGCGCAGTTCCGGTTCGGTGGGGCCCTGCGGGGGATCGCCCTGTCCCTGCGGCGGCTGGCTTAGGCCCTGCGGCAGCTTGCCTTGTGCCTGCGGCGGCTTGCCTAGGCCCTGCGGCAGCTTGCCTTGAGCCTGAGGCGGCTCGCGCAGCCGGCCGATCTCGGCCTCCAGCGTCGCGACGCGGCGGCGCAGGGTCTCGACGTCGGCGGCGCTCAAGCGGCGCTCAATTCGTCGTCGAGGAAGGCGCGGACCGCCGCGCCGTCGATGCCGGGGGCGATGAAGCTCCGGCCGATGCCGCGGGCCAGAATGAAGGTGAGCGCCCCATCGCGGACCTTCTTGTCCTGCGCCATGGCCTCGACGAGAGCGTCGGCATCGCCGCAGCCGCCCGGTACCGCCTGGAGCCGGGTCGGCAGGCCGGCCAGCGCCAAGTGGTTGGCGACGCGGCCGGCATCCTGGCCCGGGCACAGGCCGAGGCGGGCGGAGAAGCGGAAGGCGAGCGCCAGCCCGATCGCCACCGCCTCGCCGTGGACGAGGCGGGCGGATTCGTAATGCGTCAGGCGCTCCAGGGCGTGCGCGAAGGTGTGGCCGAGATTGAGCAGGGCACGCTCGCCGTCCTCGCGCTCGTCGCGCACCACCACGCCGGCCTTGGAGCGGCAGCAGATCGCCACCGCCTCGTCGCGCTCCGGCCCGCCCGCGAAGATGCCGGCCCAGTGCGCCTCGCACCAATCGAAGAAGGCGGCGTCGTTGATGAGGCCGTACTTCGCCACCTCGGCGTAGCCGGCCCGCATCTCGCGCTCCGACAGAGTGTCGAGGGTGGCGGTATCGGCCAGCACCAGGCGGGGCTGGTGGAAGGCGCCGATGAGGTTCTTGCCGTGGGGCGAATTGATGCCGGTCTTGCCGCCCACGGAGGAATCGACCTGGGCGAGCAGGGAGGTGGGCGCCTGGACGAAGCGCACGCCGCGCCGGAGCGTGGCGGCCGCGAACCCCGCGAGATCGCCCACGACCCCGCCGCCGAGCGCCACCACGAGATCGTTGCGCTCGACCCGATGGGCGAGGAGCCCGTCGCACACCGCCGCGTAGGTGGCGTAACATTTCGAGGCCTCGCCCGGCGCCACGGTGACGAGCCCGGAGCGCAGGCCCGCCGCCTCCAGACTTCCCCGCAGCCTATCGCCGTAGAGGGCGGCCACATTGGTGTCGGACACGATCACGGCCGCCCTGGCCCCGAGGGCCGCGACGTGGCGGCCAGCTTCGTCGAGGAGGCCGCGCCCGATCAGAATGTCGTAGGCGCGCCCCTGGTCGAGGGGCACGCCGACGGTGAGGCGGTCGGTCACTGGGCGGCGATTCCTGGCTGGGAGGGTTGGGTCAGATAGGCGTCGAGGGCTTCCATGACGTCCTGAACCACCCGGTCGTGGGCGACGTCGCGGGAGATCACCTCCACGTCGGCGGTGGCGTAGACCGGATGGCGCTGGGCCATGAGCTGGCGCAGGGTCTCCTCCGGGTCCTCGGTCTGGAGCAGCGGGCGCCCGCCGCGCTTGCGCACCCGGCGCATCAGCACGTCGAGCTCGGCCTTGAGCCAGATCGAGACGCCGCCCTCGGCGATGCGGGCGCGGGTGGTCTCGCGCATGAAGGCGCCCCCGCCGGTGGCGAGCACCAGCGGTCCCTCGCGCATCAGCCGGGCGATGACCCGTTCCTCGCCATCGCGAAAGCTCGGCTCGCCGTAGATCGCGAAGATATCGGGGATCGTCAGCTTGGCCGCCGTCTCGATCTCGTTGTCGGCATCCTTGAACATCAGGCCGAGGCGCGTGGCGAGGCGCCGGCCGACGGTGCTCTTGCCCGCGCCCATCAGACCGACGAGTACGATCGACCGGTGACCGAGGGCCCGGCGCAGGCGCAGTTCGATCGGCTCGCCGCCGGTTGCGGCATCCGGCGGGTCGCCCGGGGGCGGGTCGCCGCCCTGAGAAGGGACTTCGGTCATCACGGACATCTGCACATCGTTGGGCGGGTCTTAGCGCGTTTTCCGGTGGGGGCGAAGCGTCTGGCGCCGGTCGCGCACGGGAATGCCGCGCCGCCTGTGGCCGCGAAGTCATTGCCATCGGCGCCCGCGCGTGATGCAACCCCAAGCTGGCCGTCCGCCGCACGTCGTCAGCCGCCCATGGCCTGCACGGGCATGCGGCCGCTGAAGCCAGTAGAAGCCACCTGCCCCCCGAGGCGCGCCCTTCGTCTTCAGCGCCGCACGATCGAGGTTCGTCCGAGTGCCGACCCTGTTCCGCTTCCTCGCCATCCTCGCCATCCTGGGCGGGCTCGCCTTCGCGGCGATGTTCGCGCTGGCGACCTTCGTGGTGCCGACCCCGCGCGAGATGAGCGTGACCATTCCCGCCTCGAAGCTTCAGCCGCCGAACCGGTGACCCGGGCCATCCCGTCCGAATCCGGGGCCAGTCCCGACACGACGCCCGACACGACGCCCGATCCCGGCGAACGCCTCATCCGCGACTACCTCGACATGCTCGCCGCCGAGCGCGGGGCGGCCGCCAACACCCTCGCGGCCTACCGGCGCGACCTCTCGGACTATCTCGCCGCCCTGGCGCGCGGCGGCCACGACCCCGTCGCGATGGAGGCCGCCCCCCTCCGCGCCTATCTCGCCGACCTGGAGACGCGCGGCCTGTCGGCGGCCTCCGCGGCGCGGCGCCTGTCCTGCATCCGGGGCTTCCACCGCTTCCTTTATGCCGAGGGCCTCGCCGAGGACGACCCGAGCACACCGATCGGTGGGCCGCGCCGGGTGCGGGCCCTGCCGAAGGTGCTGTCGGTGGCGGAGGTCGACCGGCTGCTCTCCGTGGCGCGCGAGGCCGCGGCCGGGGATGCGCGCGGCACCCGCATGCTGTGCCTGATCGAATTGCTCTACGCGACCGGCCTGCGCGTCTCCGAGCTGATCGCCCTACCCCGCGCGGCCGCTTCCACGAAGGAGCGCTACCTGGTGGTCAAGGGCAAGGGAGGCCGCGAGCGGCTGGTGCCGCTCACCGAGATCGCCCGCGGCGCCATGCGCGACCACCTCGCCCACCTCGCCGGCGACGGCCCCTGGCTGTTTCCCGCCGACAGCGAGAGCGGGCACCTGACGCGGCAATCCTTCGCCCGGGACCTGAAGGCCGTGGCGAGCGCCGCCGGCCTCCGGGCCGACCGGATCAGCCCGCACGTGCTGCGCCACGCCTTCGCCAGCCACCTCCTCCAGAACGGCGCGGATCTCCGCATCGTCCAGGAACTCCTCGGCCACGCCGACATCTCGACGACGCAGATCTACACCCACGTCCTCGACGAGCGGCTGAAGAGCATGGTCCGCGACCTGCACCCCCTGATGGACGAGTGAGGCCGGGCGCTCAGGCCTCCGCCTCCTCGTGCAGGGTATCCTCGATGTAGAGCTGGGCCAGCAGCACCTTCGCCACCGCCATCAGCGGCAGGGCCAGCGCGATGCCCCAGAGGCCGAAGATCACGCCGAGCACGAGCTGGCCGGCGAAGATCGTGGCCGGCGGGATGTCGAGGGCCTGCTTCTGGATGAAGGGCGTGAGGCCGTAGCTCTCCAGGGTCTGCACCGCGAGATAGACGCCGAGCGCTCCGAAGAGCGCCGTGGTGCCGGAAGCGAGCGAGGCGAGCAGGATCACCACGCCGGCGATCAGCGGGCCGATGGTGGGGATGAAGGCCAGGAGACCGGCCTGGAGGCCGAGGATGAGGGCACCGCCGATGCCGAGAAAAGCGAGGCCGGCCCAGGTGCAGACGAAGATCACCGCCATGGTGATGAGCTGGCCGAACAACCAGTGCCGCAGGGTCTCGCCCATGCCGTCGAGGAGAGCGGTGGCCCGCTCCCGGTGGGCCGGCGGCACGAAGCGCACGAGACCGTCGCGATAGGCGCCCGGATCGGCCGCCACCGAGAGCCCCAGGAAGACGATGACCAGGGCGTTGCCCAGCGCGTTGAACAGGCCGATCACCACGGTGGCCGCCGGTCCGAGCACGCTGCCGGCATCCGACAGCAGGGAACCGGGGCTCTTCATCGCTCCCGAGGCAAGGCCGGCGAGGCCGCCGGGCTTCCGGTCCGGCGCGCCGGCATCGGCCTCCTCCGGGGCCTCCGAGTCGCCGGCCGCCTTGTCGCCGCCATCGGCCTTCAGGTCGCCAGCCTTGACGTCGCTGGCTTTGGCATCGCCACTACCCTTGCCGGGTGCGATCTGGGGCACGTCGATGCCGTATTCCTTGAGGCGATCCCGCACCGTGCCGGCCTGGGCCGCCACCGTCTGCCCGAGATCCCGGCCCTGCTGCACGATCGTGGCGCCGCCGAAGGCGATGAGGGCGAGGGTCAGGCCCGCCAGCACGAGGCTGACGAGGCTGAGGCGCAAGCCCCGGCTGGCCGGCAGCACCTGCCCGAGGAGACGGGTCAGGCCGTCGAGAAAGACCCCGAGGAGGATGCCGGCGAAGACCAGGAGCAGGGTCGAGGCCGCCATCCAGGCCAGGGCCAGCACGGCGACGAATGCCACGACGGCGATGCCGGACACGGCGGGCGACCAGGATTGCGGACGCGGACCGGCGGAATCCGGTCGCAGGAAGGGGATGGCCATGGGCGGGTCGGGCTCCTGGGGTGCCTGGGGCACGCGTGTTCGTGGAGGACCCGTGGAGGATCCCCAGGCGGGGGGATGTCGCCAGCCACGCTTGAGTTCCGCTCCCGGATCGGGCGAGCGCCGGCTTTCGACGATCGCCCGAGTCTTGCCCAGAGGGAGTCTCGCCCAGCGGGAGTCTCGGCCGGCGGCCGCATCGGCCGATCGCCGCACTGGCGTTTCTACACCCAGCGCGCGGCGGCCGCGTCGTCGGCCTCGGTCGCCTCGACCCAGCCGCCCGTGGTGCCGTCGGCCAGGTGCTCGCGCTTCCAGAACGGGGCGCGCGTCTTGAGGTAATCCATCAGGAAGCTCGCCGCCTCGAAGGCCGCGACCCGATGGCTCGATGCGGTGACCACCAGGACGATCCCCTCCCCGGGGGCGACGAGACCGTGCCGGTGGATCACGCACACGCCCTGGAGCGGCCAGCGCGCCCGGGCCGTCTCGACCACGCGGGCGATCTCGGTCTCGGCCATGCCGGGGTAATGCTCGAGTTCGAGCCCGGTCAGGCGTCCGCCCTCGTCGCGGCACAGGCCCGTGAAGGTGACGATGGCGCCCGCCCGGCCCCCGAGGTCGCGGGTGAGGCGGGCGATCTCGGCGCTCGCATCGAAGGGCGCGCTCTGGATGCTGACGTCGGGCATGGACCCTCCCCGTTGAACGCGCGTGACCGCGGGACGAAACCGGTTCGCCCGCCTCCGTGCAGGCGTCGGACCCGTCGGGCCGTCGTTCGGGTGGACCCGCGCGCGAAAACGGAACCCTTGACGGACGGCGACGAACCTGCCCTCACGGGCAGGGGCGCTCTATGCCCCCGAATGCCCGGCGACACCACCGGGATGCGAAGGACATTTTCGCCGTGACGCCAGAGCTGATCCTGCCTCATGACGGCCTCCTGCCGGTCTTCTCGGCCCGTCCGGTCTGGTGCGGCCGGGCCAGCACGGTGATCGGCGACGCCACCCTCGGGGCCCAGGCCTGGCTCGGCGACAACAGCGTCATCCGGGCGGACGGCGACCGCATCACCATCGGCGAGCGCTTCTGGCTCGGCCACCGCTCCACCGTGCACATCGCCACCAACACCTACCCCACCGTTGTCGGCGACCGGGTGACGGTGGGCCGCAACGCGGTGGTGCATGCCTGCACGGTCGGCTCGGACGTGGTGATCGAGGACGACGTCATCGTGCTCGACGGGGCGAGCGTCGAGAGCGGCGTGCTGATCGAGGCGGGCGCCACCGTGTTTCCCCGGGCGCATCTCGCCGCCGGCTTCGCCTATGCGGGCAGCCCCGCCAAGCCGGTGCGTCCGATCACCCTGCCGGAGATCGCCGAGCAGGCCGAGCGCCTGCGCGAGGCCTCCGGCGACCTGCCCGCGCTGCTCCCCGCCGACGCGGCCGAGCTGGAGCCCAGCGTCTACGTCGCCCGCACCGCACGCCTGCGCGGCCGCATCGCCCTCGGGACCGGGTCCAGCGTGCTGTTCTCCTGCGACCTCCATGCCGAGGTCGGCCCCATCGTGGTCGGCGCCAACACCAACATCCAGGACAACACCGTCATCCGGACACGGGGCGAGGGCGTCGTCCTTGGGCGCGACACCACCATCGGGCACAACGTCCGGCTCTCCGATTGCCGGATCGGCGCCCGCAGCCTCATCGGCATCGGCTGCGTCGTCGCCCCCGGCACGGTGGTGGCGGACGACGTGCTGCTGGCGGCCGGCGCCACCACCGACCCGGGCCAGCTGCTCGAGGGAGGCCATCTCTGGGGCGGGCGGCCCGCCCGCATCCTCGGTGCCCTCGACGCCGAGAAGCGCACGATGATGGCCCGCGTGGTCGAGGGCTATGTCGCCCACGGGGTCGCCTACCGCCAGGCGGAAGCCGCGCTGCCGTAACGTCCTGGGATCGCGCGCCCTGCGCCGAAGGTATTGCCACGCTGTACGCGGCGTCTCCGCAAGACCGGAGACCGCCTTTTCTGTTTGCAGCACAGCAACGAACGCGGCGCGGCAACCCGCTTCTTTCGGGAACGCTTCCGGTCAGGCGGACGTTTTCCGGCCCTGAAAGCAGAGATGCCAGATGTCTCGGATATCAGAGACCTCGGATACGAGAGGTTTTGGGTACCAGATATCTCGGCGTCGCATGCAGTGGTGCAAGGAGTTCTTCATGAAAGCCGTCACGCTCGCCCTCGCCAGCACGATCGCCCTCAGCACGGCCGCCCTCGCCGCCGGCAGCGGTCCGGGTTCCGCCAACAATGCACCCGGCCAGGAGATGCAGCAGAACGGGTCGCAGTACGGCTCCCCCGGAGCCTCCGGCTACGCGCCGGGCCAGGAGAAGGGCACGACCACCGGTTCGACAGGCCGCTCCGGCATGTCCGAGACGGGGGCGACCTCGGCGTCGGGCGCCGCCAGCACGAAGTCCGGCAGCGGCAACCGCTGAGCCGATACGATGCGAAGGCCCGGATCGCTCCGGGCCTTCGCATCGCTGTTGCCGCCACCCGTGGAGTTTCCTTCAGGCGGCTCGCACGATGGCGCCTGTTAGGCGGCCCGCACGGTGGCGAGGAAGCGGTGCACCTCGGTGTTGAGGTGTTCGGACTGGCGCGACAGCTCCGAGGCTGCCCCGAGGACCTGGCTCGCGGCTGCTCCGGTCTCCTCGGCGGCTCCGGCGACACCCGCGATATTAGAGGTCACGGCTCCGGTGCCCATGGCCGCCTGGGCCACGTTGCGGACGATCTCCTGGGTGGCCGCCCCCTGCTGTTCGACCGAGGCCGAGATCGAGGTCGCGACGCCGCTGATTTCCTGGATGCGGGCCGCGATGCCGCTGATCGCCTGAACCGCCTGGGCGGTGGAGCCCTGGATCTGGCTGATGTGGCCGCCGATCTCCTCGGTGGCCCGGGCGGTCTGGTTGGCGAGCTCCTTCACTTCCGCCGCCACCACGGCGAAGCCGCGGCCCGCCTCGCCCGCCCGCGCCGCCTCGATGGTGGCGTTGAGCGCCAGCAGGTTGGTCTGACCGGCGATCGAGGTGATCATCGTGACCACGTCGCCGATCCGGCCCACGGCCGCATTCAGGTTCTGCACGAAGGCCGCCGTCTGGGCCGCCTCCGCCACGGCCGTCTGGGCCATCGCCGCCGAACTGCCGACCTGACGCCCGATCTCCTCCACGGACGACCCGAGTTCCTCGGCCGCCGCCGCCACGGTGTTGACGTTGGAGGCCGCCTCCTCTGCAGCCGCCGCGACGCTGGTGGATTGGTTGGCGGTCTGGGTCGCGGTGCCGGCCATGCTCTGGGCCGTCGCCTGCAGCTCGGTGGCCGCGCTGGTGACCATGGTGATGATGCCGCCGACAGCGCCCTCGAAGCCGTCGGCCATCGACCGCATGGCGGCCTTGCGCTGGGCCTCGGCGCCGGCGCGGGCCAGGACGGTCTCCTCCTCTAACACCCGCATGCGGATCAGCCCGTCCTTGAACACCTGCACGGCGTCGGCGATGCGGCCGATCTCGGTCGGGGCCCCCTGATGCGGGATGGTCACGGCGAGGTCGCCCGCCGCCAGCGCCTGCATCGGCTGGACGACGGAGCCGATGCCTCCCGTCACGCCGCGGATGATGAGGAAGGCGGACACAGCCGACAGAACGACGGCGAGCAGGACGGCGGCGAGGCCCAGCGTCCGCGTCTGCTCGAAGACGTCCTTGCTGCGGGCCTGGGCCTGATCGGCGCCGTCATTGTTCAGGGTGGTGAGTTTCTCCAATGCGCTCGAGGCGGCCCGGCGGATCTGCAGGCCCTGGGTCTCGTATAACGTGACGGCCTCGGTCTTCTGCCCCTTGCGGGAGAGATCCAGGATGGCCTGACGCACCACCAGGAAGTTCGCCGACGCGCGGACATACGCATCGTAGAGCGCCCGCTCCTCCGGAGAGCTGATCATCGGCTCGTAGGCGGCCCGCTTCTCGGCGACCTTCTTGTCGAAGCGCTCGAGATCCGCCTCGATCGAGGCGACCAGCTGCGGTTCGGTGGCCTGCGCGTGCCGCAGGATGACGGCGCTGGTCCGGGCCGTCAGCGTGTCGATCTCGCCGAGCGTCCGGATGCTCGGAAGCCAGTTGGTCTCGATCTCCACGCCGCGCGCGCGCATGCGCTCGGTTCCCAGAAGTCCGAGGACGCCCACGCCGACGACGAAAACTGTCAGCAGGGAGAACGCCGCGATCAGGCGGACCCGAATGGACATATTCTTGAAGGACACGACCCACCTCATCCCGACGGCAGATCAGCTCGAATCTGCATGCGCGGCCGAGAACAACTGACATGCAAAGCTTAAAACATTGCTTTTGCAGATGGATACTTTCTACTATCGGTTGCATTCTGGGAAACTACAAATCAAACCAAATCATCGCTCAAGTTACATCGGCTCGGAGCGTGGCCGGTGACGACCGATGTCGCTGCCCGCGAGGCGCATCCGCGCCGAAGGGTCTGATGAATGTTGTCGAGGCCTGTATCCGGCGGTGATGCAACGAGACGTCCCGGATCGCAGGGGCGCCGCCGATCCCGACAATTGGAACGGTCCCCTTCACGCCTTCGTGATGGCCTACGGACGAGGATCGGCGCCATGGCCATCGACATCCTCACGCCGCGCGTCCTCGCCTCGGCCGTCGCCCTCGGGGGGGTGATCACCATGATGGCCGCCCCCGAGCCGAGCTGGCATTCGGTGGGCATCGGCCTCGCCTGCCTCCTGGCCTTCGGGGGGCTGTCGCTGCTTTCCGCCCTCGGCCCGGATCAGGCCGAGCCGCGCCGGACGCTGATCCGCCCGCGCAAGGGGCGGCGCAGCGTCGTGGCGCACGCGGAGCGGGAGACCTTCACGCGCATCGCCCCGGACGATGCCCTGCTGAGACTTCCGCCGCCGCGCGGCCTGAACGATCCCCATCCGGCCCTGTTCAAGGGCCTGCACGTGCGACGCAGCGGGTCTTCCCGCTGATCCTGCGGGTCTCGTTCAGACGTCGTGCGGGCTCGGGCCCGCCGAATCCGCCAGGAAGCGCCGGACCAGGAGGCGGGCGAGGTCGCGCGGGGCTTCGGGCGTCAGCACCGCGAGCTTGCGCGAGGTCGAGAGCGAGGCGAGGCCGTGCAAGGCGGCCCACAAGGTGGCCACGGCCTGGCGCCGTTCCACGGGGTCGGTGATCAGCGGAGCGAGCACGCGGTCGACGAGGTCGGTGGTCTGCCCCAGGGCCTCGGCGTACCAGTCCGGGAAGCGGCTGTCGGGGGCCAGCTGGTGCTCGAAGACGAGGCTCCAGACCTGCGGATCGGCGGCCACGAAGGCCAGGTAGGCGTCGGCCAGGCCCAGGGCCGCGTCGAGCGGCGGCGCCTCGGGCGCGACGGCCGCCTCCAGGGTCGCATGCAGACGCGCCAGGGTGCGGGCATTGACCCGCATCACCACCGTGTCGAGGTCGCCCACCGCGTTGTAGATCGAATTCGGCGCGTAGCCGATGGCGCCGGCGAGCCGCCGCATGCCGAGCCCGCGCAGGCCCTCGTGCCGCACGAGGGATTCCGCCGCCTTCGTCACCAGCCCCAGGAATTCCTCCCGGTTGTGCTCACCGCGCGGGCCGGTCCCCCGCTTCTCTGCGCGTGCCATCGCGGCTCGCCCTCCTCTTCCAATCTGCGCCGATCCCTGCCGATCCCGGACCGCGTGCGTCTCCGCACCGGACCATCGCGCAGCATTGCACGGTGTGCAATCCGCAGATTGAACGCCGGCCGTGACCGAGATAGGTTTTGAACGCCGTACAAAGAATGTCCGGTTCAGCATTTGACGGTATGGCGCCGGGCAGGCAGTCATGCCTCGTTTCGATCAGCGCCACGTCGCTCGCGCCTCGTCTCAACGTTGCGTCGTCCGAGGAGACCTCCATGTTTCGTACCTTGATGACGACGCGCCGGTTCGCACCGCTGTTCTGGTGCCAGTTCTTCTCGGCCTTCAACGACAACTTCCTTAAGAACGCGCTCGTGTTCCTCATCCTGTTCCAGGTGGGCGGCGCCGGTGGCGGTTCGCCGATGCTGGTGACCCTGGCGGGCGCCGTGTTCATCGGCCCGTTCTTCATCCTGTCGGGTCTCGGTGGCCAGATGGCCGACCGCTACGACAAGGCGCTGATCGCCAAGCGGCTGAAGTTCGCCGAGATCTTCGCCGCCGCCGCCGCCGCCATCGGCTTCTGGATGCACTCGGTGCCGGTGCTGTTCGTGGCCCTCGGCCTGTTCGGGACGATCGCGGCCCTGTTCGGGCCAATCAAGTACGGCATCCTGCCGGACCATCTGCGCCGGGACGAACTCACCGCCGGCAACGCCCTGGTGGAAGCCGCGACCTTCCTGGCCATCCTGCTCGGCACCATCGTGGCGGGCCTCGCCACCGCCATGGGCGGCGGAGCCCTGGCCTTCAGCACCATGATCATGGTGTTCGCGATCCTGTGCTGGCTCTCGGCCCGGGCGATCCCCTCCACCGGCGAGGCCGCCCCGACGCTGCGCATCGATCCCAATGTCGCGCGTTCCACCGGCGGTCTCCTGCGCGACCTGTGGGGCGACACCCGGCTGTGGCGCGGCTCGCTGATCGTGAGCTGGTTCTGGCTCGTCGGCGCCGTGATCCTGTCGCTGCTCCCCGTCCTGGTGCGCCAGAGCCTCAACGGCTCGGAGACCGTGGTGACCACCCTGCTGGCGGTGTTCTCCATCGGCATCGCGGTGGGGTCGGGCCTCGCCTCCTGGCTCGCCAGCGGCCGCATCGTGCTGCTGCCGACCCCGATCGGCGCCCTGTTCATGGGCCTGTTCGGCCTCGACCTCGCCTGGACGGTGGCGCACCTGCCCCCGGTCTCCGGCGCTCCCCTGGGGGCCTGGGACTTCCTCACCACGGGCACGGGCCTGCGCGTCACCCTCGACCTGTTCGGGCTGGCCGTGGCGGGCGGGCTCTACATCGTGCCGTCCTTCGCCGCCGTGCAGGCCTGGACCGACAAGGACAAGCGCGCCCGCGTCATCGGCGCCGTCAACGTGCTCACCGCCGCCTTCATGGTGGCGGGGGCGCTGGGTCTCGCCGCCCTGCAGGGCGCCGGCTGGTCGATGGCCACGCTGCTGGCCCTGCTCGGGGCGCTCAACCTCGTGGCGGGCGCGGTCATCCTGGCCGTGCTGCCGACGAGCCCCTTCCGCGATTTCCTGTCGATCCTGTTCCGGGCCTTCTACCGCCTGGAGGTGCGCGGCCTGGAGAATGTCGAGAAGGCCGGCCCCAACGCCATCGTCGCCCTCAACCACGTCTCCTTCCTCGACGCGCCGCTGGCGCTCTCGCTCCTCGACCAGGAACCCGTCTTCGCCGTCGATCACGGCATCGCGCAGCGCTGGTGGGTGAAGCCGTTCCTGGCGATGACGAAGGCGATGCCGCTGGATCCGACCCGGCCGCTCGCCACCCGCACGCTGATCAACGCGGTCAAGAACGGCGAGACGCTGATCATCTTCCCCGAGGGGCGCCTCACCGTCACCGGGAGCCTGATGAAGGTCTATGACGGCGCCGGGCTGATCGCCGACAAGTCCGGCGCCATGGTGGTGCCGGTGAAGATCGAAGGCCTGGAGAAGACGATCTTCTCGCGCCTGTCGAAGAACCAGGTGAAGCGGCGCTGGTGGCCGAAGGTCACCGTCACGATCCTGTCGCCGGTGGCCCTGAGTGTGGACCCGGCCCTCAAGGGCAAGGCCCGCCGGCAGGCGGCGGGCGCCGCCTTGTACGGAATCATGTCCGACCTCGTCTTCCGCACCGCCGACATCGATCGCGGCCTGATGCAGGCCCTCATCGACGCGGGCGACCGCCACGGCTGGCGCCGCATCGCCGTGGAGGACCCCATGGGGCGCCTGAGCTATTCGCGCCTGGTGATGGGCGCCAACATCCTGGGGCGAAAGCTCCAGGGCCTCGGCGCCCCGGGCAAGCCGCTGGGCGTGATGCTGCCGAACGCCAACGGCGCGGCGGTGACGCTGTTCGCCCTGGCCTCGGCCGGGCGGGTGCCGGCCATGATCAACTTCTCGGCGGGGGCCGCCAACATCCTGTCGGCCTGCCGAACCGCGGAGGTCGACACCATCCTGACCTCGCGCGCCTTCATCGAGAAGGGCCGCCTCGGCCCCCTCGTCGAGGCGATCAAGGGCGCCGTCACCCTCGTCTACCTGGAGGAGATCCGGGCCGGGATCAGCACGGGCGACAAGCTCCGGGGCTTCCTCGCCAAGCGCGCCCCCCTGGTGGCGAGGGCCGGCGACGACCCGGCCGCGATCCTGTTCACCTCCGGCTCGGAGGGGGCGCCCAAGGGCGTGGCGCTGGCCAACCGCAACATGCTGGCCAACACCGCGCAGGTGGCGGCCCGGATCGATTTCGGACCGAGCGACAAGGTGTTCAACGTGCTCCCGGTCTTCCACGCCTTCGGGCTGACGGCAGGACTGGTGCTGCCGCTGGTCTCCGGGGTTCCGGTCTACCTCTACCCCTCGCCGCTGCATTACCGGATCGTGCCCGAACTCATCTACGGCTCGAACGCCACCGTCCTGTTCGGCACCGACACCTTCCTGGCCGGCTACGCCAAGACCGCCCATTCCTACGATCTGCGCTCGCTGCGCTACGTCGTGGCCGGGGCCGAGGCCGTGAAGGATTCCACCCGCAAGACCTGGGGCGAGAAGTTCGGCCTGCGCATCCTGGAGGGTTACGGCGTCACCGAGTGCGGCCCGGTGGTCGCCCTCAACACCCCGATGTTCAACCGCTTCGGCACGGTCGGGCGCCTGCTGCCCGGCCAGGACTGGCGCCTGGAGCCGGTGCCGGGCATCGAGGAGGGCGGGCGCCTGTCGCTGCGCGGCCCCAACATCATGCTGGGCTATCTCCGGCCCGAGCGCCCCGGCACCATCGAGGCACCGCCCGGAGGCTGGCACGACACCGGCGACATCGTCGCCATCGACGCCCAGGGCTTCGTGACGATCAAGGGCCGCGCCAAGCGCTTCGCCAAGATCGCCGGCGAGATGGTGTCCCTGGCCGGCGTCGAGGCCATCGCGGCCGAACTCTGGCCCGACACTCCGAGCGCCGTCGCCGCCGTGCCGGATGCCCGCAAGGGCGAGCGGCTGGTGCTGTTCACCGAGCGCAAGGACGCCACCCGCGCCGCCTATCAGACTTTCGCCAAGGGCAAGGGCGCGCCTGAAATCGCGATCCCCGCCGAAGTGGTGGTGCTCGATCGCGTGCCCATGCTGGGCACCGGCAAGGTCGATCAGGTCAGCGTGGTCAAGCTCGCCCACGAGCGGGCCTCCGGCGAGGCGCCCGCCGCGGCCTGAGACGGCGGGATGTCCGGCCCGGGCGAGGATTCGGCCGGGCGCCGAACCCCGATGCACCGTCTCGGATTCACCGCCTCGGACTCCCAGCGTGCGGGACGTCCGAGGCGGACCCGCCCGGCCGGGTCCGGTTCCGCTCCGGCCTCCGCGCGGCACGTCCGGGTACCGGTTTGGGACGCCGAGACAACAGATTTGGACTCCCAGACCAGCCGGCCGACTCAACCTGGCCGCGCAATCGTCTATGTTGCTGCAGAGGCTGGCGGTCCCGCAACGGGGTCACCGCGGCAAGACGAGATCATGGATGCGCGCGGCGCATCACGCTGGGTCTCAAGCAGATGGCAAAAGGCGTCATGAGCGCGGACATCCACACGATCCCGATGCGCGGCGGCAAGACGGGCACCGATGCCGCCCCAGCGGCGGCGCATGCGTCGGATCGGGCCGTCGCCCAACTGCGTCCCGCGACGCCCCCCACAGGCACGGCCATGTCTCGCACCCTTCAGCAGGCTCGGAGAAGGCTTACGATCGTGACGGAACAGACTCATCCCGAGGCATTCGCCCGCCACTCCCTATCCCAGAACACCCGGTCTCTTGAGATGTCCTCCGACGAGTCGAGTCCGTATGGTGCGGATAGGGACCAGTCCGACATGGACCAGTCCGATATCGACGAGCCCGACATGGACGAGTTCGATATCGACGAGCCCGACATGGACATGACGAGCGCCGACGATGCGCGCTCGGATGCCCCGGGCCGGGACGACGCGTCCGCGACGTTCACCGGGCGGGAGGACGCACCCCAGGCGCTCCGTCGCCGCGGACCGCTCGTCACCCGCTGGATCGGCTTCTCGGCCCAGCGCCGGCGGGCTCGGGAGCGGACGAATCGCCTGCAGCATCACGACACCGGCGCGGCGCGGTCCGGCTCCTGAAACCCGCAGCCCGCGCCCCGGCCCTCAGCGGCGCCGGCTGCGGGTGGGAAGGACCAATGCTTCGATGACGTTGCGCAGCTCGGTTTGGCGCTGCGCAACGTCGGTGACCTGATCGTCGAGGCCGAGCCTCCAGGCCAGATCCCGCCTGTCGGGTTCGCGATGCAGCGCCTCCACCAGGTCGGCCTGGGCCTCGATCGCGCTTCGGTCGCGCGCCAGCCCGGCCTCGACCAGCCCGTCGGCCTGCCGGCGCAGGGCTCCGCCGACCTCGTCGAGACCGATCTCGGGGTGGTACTGCACGCCCCAGAACGTCCCGCCATCGTGCCGGATTTCGGCCGCCTGAACCACGGTGCTGCGGTTGACCGCGAGCAGGACGGCGCCGTCCGGAAGCGTCTCGACCTCGTCAGTATGGATGCTGGGCGCATCGTAGGCGGCGGGCCGCCCCTTGAGGAGCGGATGGGACCGTCCCGCCTCGGTCGGCGTGATGCGGCGCGCGAACCCCGCCTCGGGGCCGTTGCGGTTCTGCCGGACCGTGCCCCCCGCCGCCACCGTCGCCAGTTGCAGCCCGGCACAGGAGCCGAAGGCGGGTGTTCCCGCCGCGAAGGTCGCGCTCATGAAGGCCAGGGACCGTCGGACCTCGGGCGTCTCCTCGTAGAGATGCAGCGGCGAGCCGGACAGGAAGACCGCATCGTAGCCGGCTAGGCTCTCGCCGAACGGCAGGGCGCCGTCGGCATCGGCCGGCTTGATCCTGTGGCAGGTCGCCCCCGGGGCGAGCTGGTTCAGCATCGCCACGTAGGTCTCGCCGGAGGAGCGCCCGACGCTGTCGCGACGCTCTTCGCGGGCCTCCGGCGGCTCGCTCTCGGCGACGAGGAAGCGGAGCCCTGATGGCGATGCTGGCAAGGGACGGATGCTCCGGGGAGACATTCCCCGGAAACCCGAACCGGTGACCGCCACCGGTGTTCCCGGGCGGGCGGACCTGCCGCAGGGCGAAGGGCCGGAGAATTCCGGGTCCGCGACGGGCTGGGACCGGACGCCCCTCCGCGGTCTCAGAGGAACTTGGCGGGGTCAGGGTTCGGCGGGGCCGGCTTCACGTCGGACCGGTTCCACCAGCCGCCGCCGAGGGCCTGGAACAGGGCGGCGGTGTCGGCATACTGGTTGGCCCGGGCCCCGGCCGACGTCACCAGGGCCGAGAGGTAGGATTGCTGCGCGATCAGCACCTGCGTGCTGTTGAGGGCGCCGGCGGCGTATTGCTTGCGGATCAGCCCCAGGCTCTGGCCCGTCGCCCGCTCGGCGGCCGAGGCGGCCGCCACCGCCTGGGCATCGGACTGGAGCGCGCGCAGGGTGTCGGCGACGTTCTGGAAGGCGCCGATCACCACGGCGCGGTACTGGGCCTGGGCCTGAGCCAGCGTTTCCTCCGCCGCGCGCTGGCGCCGGAACAGGGTTCCGGCATCGAAGATCGGCTGGGCCACGGTGCCGACGATGCCGTAGAACGAGGCCGTCGAGGCCGCGAGCTGGGCGATCCGCACCGCGCTGGCCCCGCCATTGGCGGTGATGTTGAATTGCGGCAGGCGGTTGGCCACCGCGACGCCGATTGCGGCGCTGGCCTGCTGGACGTTGGCCTCCGCCGCCTTCACGTCCGGACGCTGCTGAACGAGGCGCGAGGGCAGACTGACGGGCAGGCGGGTCGGCAGGCGCAGGGAGGCCAGGGTGAAGGTGGCGGCGATCTCCTCGCTCGGCAGGCGCCCGACCAGCGCGGTGAGCAGGTTGCGCTGCTGGGCGAGCTGCTTCTCCAGCGGCGGCAGCAGCTGCATCGAGACCGAGAGGGCGGCCTGCTGCACCACCACGTCGGCCCCGGCGATCTGCCCGAGGGAGAGCTGCTTGTTGTAGAGGGTGAGGACTTCGGTCTGGGCTTGGATCACCTTGCGGGTGGCGTCGATCTGCGCCCGCAGCGACGCCTCCTGGATCGCCGCCAGCACCACGTTCGTGGTCAGGGTGAGGTAGGTCGCCTCGAGCTGGAAGCGCTGGTTCTCGGCCTGGGCCTCCAGCGACTCGATCTGGCGCTGGTTGCCGCCGAACACGTCGGGGGTGAACGAGACCGTCACCTGCGGCGTGTAGAGACTGTAGAAGAGCTGCCGCGTGTCGTTGAGCGGCCCCTGCAGGGCGCCGCCGGGCGCCTTCTGGCGCGAGCCGAGGCCGTTGGCACCGACCACCGGAAACAACGTGCCGCGCTGCGCCTCCACGTTCTCCTGGGCGATCCGGAGCGACGCCTGCGCGGCGTCGAGGTTCGGGTTGTTGGCCAGGGCTTCGGCCACGAGGCGGTCGAGGGCGGGCGAACGGAACAGGGTCCACCACTGCCCGGGCACGTCGGCACCCGACACGAAGGTCTGGTCGGCCGAGCCGCCGTGGACGGTGCGGACGGCGTCGGCGGCGGTGGGGTTGCCGAGCGGCTCGCGGGTGTAGCGGATGGCGGGCGGATCGGCGGGCGGCACGTAGTCCGGCCCGACCATGCAGCCGCCGACCGCACTCAGGGCCAGGGCGGCGAGGCCGGTGCGGACCATCGGGCGCAGGCTCGGCGCCCGGCCTGGCCGGAGCTTGATCTCGGGGGATGCCGCCATGGTGTCGGAGATTCCTGTCGCCGTCCGAGGCGGTAGAGGTGCCGGGCCGGCACCGAAGTCAACGCGGGCCTTCGCCGGCCCGGAGAAGCGTGATCGCGTCCTCATGCGGGCTCGACCCGGGCGGCCGCGCGGGCGGCCGTCGGCGACAGGGTCGCGGCCGGGACCCGGCGCGAGAACAGCGCGATCAGGATCGGCACCACCACCAGGATGAGGATCGGGGCGAGCAGGATGCCGCCGACCACCACCAGGGCCAGAGGCTTCTGCACCTGCGAACCGATGCCGGTGGAGACCGCCGCCGGCAGCAGGCCGACGCAGGCGGCCACGCAGGTCATCATGACCGGCCGCATGCGCACGTTGGCGGCCTGCCACACCGCCTCGGCCCGCCCCCAGCCGTCTTCGAGGAGCTGGTTGTAATAGGACAGCAGGATGACGCCCTCCATGGTCGAGATGCCGAAGAGCGCGATGAAGCCGATCGCCGCCGAGATCGAGAACGGCGTCAGCGTGAGGACCAGCGCGAAGATGCCGCCGATCATTGCCATCGGGATCACGCTGAGCGTCAGCGCCATGTCGGTGACGGAGCTGAAGTTGACGTAGAGCAGCAGGGCGATCAGCCCGATCGTCACCGGAACCACGAGGGTCAGGCGCTGCACGGCGTCCTGCAGGTTGGTGAACTGTCCGACCCATTCGAGGTGGAACCCGGCCGGCAGGGTCACGTCCTGGGCGATCCGGGCCTGGGCCTCCAGCACCGCGCCGCCGAGATCGCGGCCGCGCACGGAGAACTTCACCGGAATGTAGCGCTCCTGGTTCTCGCGGTAGATGAAGGCGGCGCCCGAGACGAGCTCGACCGTGGCGATCTCGGACAGCGGCACCTGGATCACGCCGCCCGCCGGGTTCGCCGCCCCGACGGTGATGTTGCGGATGGTCTCCAGGCTGCGCCGGTATTGCGGGGCGAGGCGAATACGCATCGGGAAGTGACGGTCCGAGCCGTATTCGTAGAGGTCGCCCGCCGTCTGCCCGCCGATCGCCGCCTGCACGGTGGTGTTGACGTCTCCCGGCGAGAGGCCGTAGCGCGCGGCCTTGCGCCGGTCGATGTCGATCCGCACCGTGGGCTGCCCCAGGGAGGCGAACACCGCGAGGTCGGTGATGCCGGGGACCTTCGCCAGGCTGGCCTTGATCGCCTCCGCCGTCTTCGTCAGGTCGTTGAGGTCGTTGCCGTAGATCTTGACCGAGTTCTCGCCCTTCACGCCCGAAGCGGCCTCCTGGACGTTGTCCTCGATGTACTGGGAAAAATTGAACTCGATGCCGGGAAAGGCCTCGTCCAGCTTGGCCGCGAGGTCGCGGACCAGCCCTTCCTTGTCGAGGCCCTTGCGCCAGGTGTCGAACGGTTTCAGGGGCGCCAGGATTTCGACGTTGAAGAAGCCGGTGGCGTCGGTGCCGTCATCCGGGCGGCCCTGGTGCGACAGCACCGTCACCACCTCGGGCACCTCGGCGATGATCTTGCGCAGGCGCTCGACGGAGGCGTTGCCCGCCTCGAGGGAGATCGAGGCCGGCATGGTGCCGCGGATGTAGAGATTGCCCTCCTCGAGTTTCGGCAGGAACTCGAGGCCGAGGGTCCGGGCGGCGATGCCGGAGGCGCCGAGCAGGGCGGCCAGCAGGAGGAGCGACAGCACCTTGTTGCGCAGGCCCAGGCGCAGGATCCGCACGTGGCCGAAGCGTAGCAGGCGCACGATCAGTGTGTCGCGCTCCTCCACGCGCTTCGGCAGGATCAGCGCCGAGAGCGCGGGCGACACCGTGAAGGTGGCCAGGAGTCCGCCGATCAGGGCGTAGGCGTAGGTCTTGGCCATCGGCCCGAAGATGTGGCCCTCGACGCCCGTCAGGGTGAAGAGCGGCAGGAAGCCGACGATGATGATGGTGGCCGAGAAGAAGATCGCCCGGTTCACCTCCGCCCCCGCGATCGCGATGGTGCCGAGCCGCCCGGTCAGGCCACCCGGCGGAGGCTGATCCTCGGAATGCTCGGGTTCGGCCAGATGCCGGAACACGTTCTCGACCATGATCACGGTGGCATCGACGATGAGGCCGAAATCGATGGCGCCGAGGGAGAGGAGGTTGGCCGAGTCCCCGCGCAGGACCAGGATCAGGATGGCGAAGCCGAGGGCGAACGGGATGGTCGCCGCCACGATGACCGCGCTGCGCAGGCTCCCCAGGAACAGCCACTGCACGACGAAGACCAGCACCACGCCGGAGACGAGGTTGTGCATCACCGTATGGGTGGTGGTGTGGATCAGGCCGCTGCGGTCGTAGATGCGCTCGACCCGCACGTCGGGAGGCAGGATGCCGCTGGCGTTGATCTTGTCGATCTCGGCATTGACCAGACGCAGCGTCGGCAGGCTCTGCCCGTCCCGGCTCATCAGGACGATACCTTCGACAATGTCGTTGTCGCCGTCATGACCGACGATGCCGAGGCGCGGCGCGTGCGAGACCCGGACCTCGGCGACGTCGCGGACCAGCACCGGCACGCCGTTGACCTGCGTCAGCATCGTGTCGCGGATGTCGTCCATGTCGCGGATGAGGCCGATGCCCCGGACCACGGCCGATTGCTCGCCCACGTTGAGGGTCTGGCCGCCGACATTGATGCTTGAATTGTTCAGCGCCGTGACGAGCTGGACCAGGGTCAGGCCCTGGGCCTGGAGCCGGTTGAGGTCGACCGCGATCTCGTATTCCTTGGTCCGGCCGCCGAAGGCCGTCACGTCGACCACGCCGGGGATCGCCTTGAACCGGCGCTGCAGCACCCAGTCCTGCAGGGTCTTCAGGTCGGTGGAGGAGTATCCCTTCGGACCCGTCACCTTGTAGCGCATGATCTCGCCCACGGGGCTCGTCGGCGAGATCTGCGGCTGAGCGCCGTTGGGCAGGGGCGGCAGCTGCGCCAGCCGGTTGAGCACCCGCTGCAGGGCCTCCTGGTAGGTGAAGGCGTAGGTGAACTGCACCTTCACGTCGGAGAGGCCGAACAGCGAGATGGTGCGCACCACGGTGGCGTTGGGAATGCCGGCGAGCTGCACCTCCAGCGGGATGGTGATGTAGCGCTCGATCTCGTCGGCGGATTGCCCGGGATTCTGCGTGATGACGTCGACCAGCGGCGGCACCGGATCGGGATAGGCCTCGATGTTGAGCTGGGTGTAGCTGGCATAGCCGAGCGCCAGCATCGCCACGAACAGCAGGAACACCAGCACGCGCTGGCGCAGGGCGAAGACGATGAGGCTGTTCATGGCGGATTGTTCATGGCTGGCTGTTCATGGCTGGCTGTTCATGTGGGAGGGGCGTGCGGCCCCTCAGGAGGCCTTGTCGCCGCTCGTCGCCCGATCCATGAACACGGCGCCTCGGGTGACGATCGCCTCGCCGGCGGAGATCCCGTCCGTCACCTGCGCCATGCCGCCGGCGGTGAGGCCGAGGGTGACGTCGCGGGCCTCGATGGCGCCGTCGGGCCGGGCGACCCAGACATGCGCGCGCGCGCCCTCGTAGACGATGGCGCCCGCCGGCACGGCCGGTGCCGACTGCTCCGGCCCGGTGAAGAGGGTGAAGCTGGCGAACATCTCGGGCTTCAGGACCTGGTCCGGATTCTCGACCTGGCTGCGCACGGCGAGGCGGCGGGTCGCCGGATCGAGGCTGGCCGCCAGGTAGTCGACCCGCGCCTTGAAGACCCGGTCTCCGAAGCCCGCCACCGTCGCCGCGACCTCCTGGCCGATCCGGACCCGGGGGATCTCGCTCTCGCGCACGTTGGCCACCAGCCACACCGTCGAGAGGTCGCCGATGACGAAGACCGGGTCGCTGGAACTCGACAGGTACTGCCCGAGCCCGACCTTGCGCTGGACGATGGTGCCGGCGATCGGCGCCCGGATCTGGGTCTCGGAACTCAGGGTGCCTTTCTTTTCGTAGGCGGCGATCTCCGCATCGGTCTTGCCGAGCAGGCGCAGGCGGTTCTTCACCGCATCCAGGCTGGCCTCGGCGGTCCGCAGGTCGCTCTGGGCCCCGATCACGTCGTTCTGGGCCGCCTGATAGTCCTTCAGGGCCACCGCCCTGGCCTGGAACAGCTCCTGCTGCCGGGCCGCGATGGTCTGGTCCAGCTTCAGCAGGGCAGTCGCCTTGGCGATCGTGTTGAGTGCGGCCTGGTAGTCGCTCTGGGCCTGGAGCATGTCGGTCGCCTCGAGGGTGAGGAGGACGTCGCCCGCTTTCACCTCGTCGCCCGCCCGCACCAGAACCTTCGTCACCCGTCCGGCATAGGGCGAGGTGACGGGCACGTTCTCGTCGTCGTTGAGGGCGATGCGGCCCTCCGCCATACCCTCGGGCCGGAAGCTCCGCACCGTCACGGGCACGATGCCGAGGGCAGCGCGCTGCGCCGGGCTGGGACGGAAGACGCGGGCCACCGGCGCGGCCCGCGTGCGGACGACATCCGCAGCCGGGGCATCCGGCGCGGCGAAGGGCGCCCGGATCGAGGCCCCGGCCCAGGTGATGAAGCCCAGGGTCGGGCCGGGACAGACTCCGGCGGCCACGACGGCGCCGGTCAGCAGCCCGAGGGGAATGACGATCCTGGCGATCGCACGGGGTGTCCTGGTCATCAGGCGCAATTTCGTTTCGGGTTGGTCGTGGAGCGGCATCCGGAGCGATCGCGGATCAGGCGAACGACACCCCGGACGAAGGCGTCAGGCGAAGGTCGGGGGCGCGTCACCGTCCCGGATCGTCGTCCCGGATCGGCGCGGAGCCGCAATCCGGCCAGCCCCAGGTCCGAGATGGGACCGGGAATCGGAGACCCGGCCGCACCGGGCGACGCCATAGCCGGTCCGCACTCCATTTGCGTGACATGGTCCGAGGCGCCCACCACCGATCCGGGCATCCGCAGGACCGTCGCCGGTGCGCGAGCGGGATGGCTGCCGGGGGGCGCGTATCCTCGAAGCCGGGATCGGAGACATGATGGAGTCCGGCTCCGTCGATCGGACCGGTCGCACCGGCGAATCATGCGCGTTTCACGTGACGCCTCCCAGACGGGAGGGTATCTGCCAGACAAGTTCAGGAATAATCCCGGCAAAAACCGCTTCCCGGTCGATTAACATGCGTTGATGCATCCTTGCATCACGACTCTCGAAATCGTGCTCGAAATCCGTTGGCGCGGCACGCATGATTCAGGGCGTTACCCGGAAGGAATAGGTCGCGCCGACTCCGACCGAGACGTGATCGACCGACCCGAAGCGCTGGACGATCGGACTGCGGGCGGCGTCGAACACCAGCCGGTCGTAACGGGCATAGACCAGGGTCTGCCAAGCCTCCGACCAGTCATACGCGACGGCCCCCCCGATGCCGGCCGAGCGGAGGCCGCCCTTCGGATCGTAGGATGCGAGACCTGGTGCGCGCCCCGAAACGCCGAAATCAATGCGCTGGGACGCGGCGTCGGCCAGCACAAGGCGCGGGCCTGCGCTCAGGGTGAAGCGCCCGAACCGGCCGATCGCGTCGCCCGCGAGCTTGATCTGGATACCGTCACGGGCACGGACGCCCTGGGTCACCTCGGCGCGCAGGCGCAGGGTCTCGTCCGCGAACCACAGCTCTCCGAAGACGCCGAGCCCCACCGTGAGGGGCACCGTCGGCAGGCCCGGGGTGAAGTGGACATCCCGCGCCGAACGCCCCTCCCGCAGGTCGATCACCGGCCCCATCCGTACGGCGCCCGCCTCGACCAGGGTGGCGTCGAGGCCATCGTCCGGCGACCACCATTCGGGCGCTTCCCCGGCCCGGCGGAACGACAGGTAGGGCAAGCCCCAGAGCGACGTCCGGTCCGAGCCCTGGAAGCGCGGCCCCGTCCCGGCGAGCGCGCCGATGGTGTAGACGGTGCCGGGCGCGAACAGGCTCCCGAGATCGTCGGCCCGCGCATCCCCCGGACAGGTTCCCGCGGCCGACAGGATCATCGCCGCCACGGCGAGGCGCCCGCGTCCGCCCGGGGGCGCCACCCGCGTTTCACCGGAGGATCGCTCGGAGCCCATCATCATTCCGCTGCCTTCCAAAGCTGCCCCCCAGTCCGGGTCTCGCAAGCCGGGTCCCCCAAGCCCGCAAGCCCGGTTCCGCGCGTCATCGGACCCGGCGAACATGCCGTGTGAGGGGGGGGGAGAGTGATGGTGGCCGGGAGGACCGGACCATCGATCAAGAGAGCACCGAACCATCAATTGATGGAGTTGGCGCACCAGCCCATCGAAGAGGTCAAGGGGACGGGAAAGTCAATTGCCGCGGCACGCTTCCACAGACTAGCCCAGCACATCCCGGCGGAAATGATGAACGATCCCGCACGCCGGGCGGCCGCAACCCGTCGATCCGCCGCAGGGTGCGGTTCGCGCCGAGGCTACCGGAGTTCCAGCACGCCGAGCCGGTCGGAAGCCGCCAGCGCGATCTGTCGAGCCGGCGGCAGGACGCTGACGCTCACGGACCCGTCGTCGCCGAAGCGGTGCAGCCGCGCCGCGTGCGGCGGCCGCGACAGGCGCAGAGTCACGGACCGCGCCGGGATGTCGGGACGGGGCTCGCGGGCCTGCCGGTCCCAGCCGTCGAGCCCGAGCCAGAACGGCACCAGCACGGCGCCGTCCGCCCGGTGGAAGCGGGCCGTCACGAGGTCCGGCACCGTTTCGGGCAAGGTGACGCCGATCGGGTCGGGGCCGCCTCCCGCGGCAGGGCCGGCTTCCGCGGCGTGGCCGCCGAACAGACGGATCAGGCTGCGCACGGCGACGAACGAGGCGCCCGGCGTGCCATCGGGGTTCAGGAGCCCGAACCGGCTCTCCGGGTCGGTGTCGCCCCGGTCGAAGGAGGCGATCAGCTCGTACAGGTAGGTTCGCCGCACGCCCTGCAGGTAGCTCCAGAGAAGAAGACGCGGCAGGTAGCGGGCGCGGATGCCCTCCGAGACCGGCAGGTGGGCGCTGCGGGTGGCCAGGGCCGTGTGGTAGCCGTTCTCGGTGACGATCACGGGCGCGGTGCCGAAGACCGGCCGCACGGCCGCGAGGAAACCCGCGAGGCTGCCCGCGCCCCGGGTCTCGGGATGCTCGAGCCCCGGATAGGCGTGGACGTTGGCGAAGTCGACCGATCCGGACAGGTTCTCGGCGGCCGCGATGTTGGCCTGGATGTAGCTCGGCCCGGCGACCTTCACGGCGGGGAAGCGCCGGTCCTCGCGCACGGCGCGGAACAGGGCCGCCTGATGCGCGGCGGAGAGGCGGGCGAGGCCCGGCCCGGCGGCGACCGGCGGCTCGTTGCCGCCCTCCGCGATGACGAGTCCGTCCGCCGCCCAGCCGGCGATCTCGGCGAACCGCTCCGGTGGCACCCGCGGGCCGGGGGTGAGGCCGTCGTAGAACACGAGACTGAAGCGATAGCCCCGGCGGGCGAGGGTGGCGATGCGGGCGAACTGCCCGGCCGGCTCCGACCCGACGAGCACGATGTCGTCGCGCAGGTGACGCACGCCGAGGTCGTCGAGGGCCGCCGCACAGGCCGCGAAGCGCTCCACATAGGGCGTGCCGCCATGGCCGAAATGCACGTTGATCCCGATGGCGTCGACGAGATCCGCGCAGCGATGCGTCGGCACGGTCTCGGCCTCCGCCCGGCCCGCGAGCGCCCCGGCCGTCAGGACGAGGGCCGCGCGGCGGGTGAGGCCGCTCATGCCCGACCCAGGACGACGCGGGCGACGGCGCGCGGGTCGAGGGGGCGCGGGGCGGGCACGGAGTCCGGTCGCGGCGCGTCCTGGACCGCCCGCAGGACCTCGCGCAGATGCCGTCCGAGCAGCGCCTGCGCCTCCGCCGAGCTGAAGTTATGGTCGATGTCCGGAACGATCGTGACCGGCGCGCCAAGGCGGCGGTCCGCCCGTCCGGGGGAGCGGCCGAGATGGCGGCGCAGGGCGGCGAGCCCGGGATCGCCCGCGCTGTAGATCAGGCGGATCGTGGCGCCGCGGCGCCGCAGCCGGGCCACCCGCCGGGCGGCTGAGCCGCCGGGGGAGACGGGCTTCACCAAACGCCGAAGGCGGCGCAGGGCGGTTGCGAGCCCGCGCCGGGCCAGCGTCGCGCCGATCGCGCCGACCCGGATCTGGCCACTCAGGAGCCGCCGCCAGGTCGCGCCCCGGGTCAGCAGCGCCGCATAGGTCGAGGTGCTGCCGAAGACCTGACGGATCACGGCGTCGACGTCCTGGCCCGGGTCCCAGTCGAAGCAGTAGAGGTTGATCAGGAGGGCGCCATCGACCCGCGCGTCCCGGCACAGGGCCTGGAACGCCGCGTAGGCGCCGCTGCAATTGCCGACGAGCACGACGCGGCTGCCGGTCTCGGCGACTGCGTCGAGGGCGCGGCGGATGTCCTCGAACCCGTCCGGGGCGAACGGCGGCTTGCGCGCGTCCGGCCGGTCGCCGCTGTCGCCGATCCCCGCGAGGTCGAAGCGGAGCGACGGGACACCGTCGGCCGCGAGCGAGCGGGCGAGATCCGTGGTCTGCCGGCCCCAGCCCGAATGCACGGTCATGCCGGTGGACACGAACAGCACCGTCGGCGCATCGGGCTCCCTCCGTCGGGGCGAGCACCGAATGCCGAACAGGTCCGGGTGGAACCGCACCGGTGCCTCGGTCCAGCCGGGGCCGTCGAGGCGCGCCGGGGCGAGGCGCAGGGGAACGGCCGGCTCGGTGCGCGTCATCCCCGCCGCAGCGAAGGCCGTGACGCGGGCGAAGGCCGCATCCGGGATTTCGGCGAAGATCGGGTCCCCGATGAGCGCGGCCAGACCGGGGAATGGCCCCGCCTCGACTTCGCTGCCGAGAGCGGTCAGCCGGGCCGCCAGGGCCTTGGTCTCGGAGGCCAGGAGCAGGACCTGCGGTGCCGGCGGACGCACGATGGCGCTGGCGTCGAGGTTCTGGAGGTCGGCCAGGAAGGCCGGCCCCAGGCGAAAGCCGCCGACGCTGAGGCTGTTGGAGGCCTGAGCTTGGGTCTGGGTCTGGGTCTGGACCGGACCCGGCCCCTCCGCCACGCCCCCGACCGTCCGGGCGCGCAGCCGCATCTCGCGCAGGTAGGCCCGCCCCGTGGCGGCCGGCGCCAGCAGGACGAGCCGGTCCACCGGCTCCGCCTGGGTCGCCAGGACGGCGAGGTTGGCCCCGAGCCGCAGGCCGACCAGGACGACCTCCGTGACGCCGGTCGCCTCGCGCAGGAAGCGGACCGCTTGGCCGATCGCCGCGACGCACGTCTCGACCCGGACCTCGCCGGCATCGCTGGCATCACCGGAATCGCCCTCGCCCGGATAATCGAAGCGCAGGGTCGGACAGCCCGCCGCGGCGAGCCCTTCCGCCAGCGCCCGCCAGGGCCGGTGGGCGGCCAGTTGCTCGAAGCCGTGCGCGCCGCACAGCACGACGCCGCGCCGGCCCGCGGCCGGGTGGAGCCAGCCGAACAGGCCGCCGAAGGTCACCGGGGTGGCGGCCGAGAGAGCGGAGGAGGAAGTGGACGAGGGGGCGGCCGAGGGGGCGGCACCGCCCGTGATTCCGGGGCGAACATCAGACACCATGACCGAACCTCGCGATGTCCTGACTGTTGAGGGCCGACACCTCCCCCTGCGGGAGGTGGTGGGCGCCGGGAAACGTGACGAACCGCTCCGTCCCGGGCGCGAGGTGGAAACCGTTGTCGCATGGCCGCGCCCCGGGACTTTTCACCCGCACACCGAGGGCGAGGTGATCCGTCGTGATCCGCAGGGTCGGCGTGCGAGCCCCGGCGACGGGCTCCACGCGCAGGCCGATCGCGGTGCGGGCGATCGGTCGCGGGCCGGGGAAGTGGAAGCTCTCGGCCAGGCCGGTGCCGCTCGCGTCGGTCAGGCAGGCCTGGGCGACATCGTGGATGCGCGGCCCGAAGCGATAGGCGTCGGTGGCATCGAAGAAGCGGCCGAGCATCTCGGAGGAGGACAGGGTCAGCGAGGCCCGCGGGCCGATCGCGACAGCGCGCTCGGCCTTCGCCGCGACCCGGCCGGTCCGATCCGCGAAGGTCAGGCGCAGGCCGAGGGTCAGCGCCTCGGCGGTCTCGTTGTGGACGTGGAGATGGAGCCCGTTCAGCCCTTCGTCCGACAGGGTGACCTGAACCGGGCGAAAGGCGCGCTTCAGGGCGTACCAGCCGGATTTCGGGGCCTGGGTCCGGTCGATCACGCCCCAGCCGGTGCCCGGCCCGAGATCGCGCAGGAACCAGACGAGGCCGCCGGCGGTGGGGGAGCGCGCCCGGCGCCACTCGGCGAAGGTGGCCTCCATCACCTCCGCGACGGCGGCCCGGCCGAGTTCGAGGTAGCGCTGCGGATCGGTGGCGCGCAGGGTCGCGGGATCGACGCCGTAGAGGAGGGCGACATAATGGTCGCGCACCTGCTCGAAATCCCAGTCGGCCCCCCGGTCGCGGGGAATGCCCGCGTCCCAGGCCGGGTCGGACGGGTCCATCCCGCCCGGGGTCTCGGGATCCGGAAGATTGGCGAAGGCGAGGCACTCGGTGGCGAAGCCCAGCTCGGCCCGGCGGGCATCCTCCAGGGGGCGGCGATAGGCGCCGACGCCGTAATAATGGGTGCAGCCGGCGCTCACCGAGAACGGCAGGTCGCCGCCCGAGGGCGAGTTCGGCACCACCAAGAGGTCGGGGCGCATCGTGGCGACCTGCGCCGGCAGGGTCTCGGCACAGAAGGCATCGGCCCAGACGCTGCACGGGGCGCCCAGCATGGCGGCCTGCTGCCAGACCTCGCTGCCGCCGCAGAGCACCGCGAGGGACGGCGCGAGCTGCGTGCGGTCGAGAAATCCCGCCACCTCGCGGGCGAGGCTCGCGGCGAAGTCCGGATCGTCGTGGGGATAGTCGAAGTTCGCCAGCATCAGGTCCTGCCAGACCAGGAGGCCGGCGGCATCGCAGTGATCGAAGAACGCGGACGACGGGTACAGCGTGGTGCCGGACACGCGCAGCATGTTCATGCCGGCCTCGCGGGCCAGGGCGACGAGGGCGGCGTCCTCCTCCGATCCGAGGCCGACGAGATCCGTCGGCATCCAGTTGGCGCCCCGGCAGAAGATCGGCACGCCGTTGACCGCGAGCGAGAGCCCCGCCTCGAAGGGCCGGGTCAGCGACAGGGTGCGAAAGCCGGTCCGGCCGAGATCGACGGGAGCGCCGTCGATGTCCACCGTCACCGGGTGGAGATGGGGCGTCCCGTGGGTGTGCGGCCACCAGGGCGCGACGCCGGGAAGCTCCAGCGTGCCGACGAACAGGCCGGGTTCGGCCTCGGTCAGGCCGACCTCCCGCCCGTCGCACCGGAGCGTGACGGAGGCGGCCCCGCCGGGGATGCGCAGCCGTGCGGCGAGAGACCCGGTGGCGCCGTCGAGGGAGGCCCTCAGATCGGCCTCTGCCAGCCGCGACGGGGCCGGCTCCACCGTCACGGGCCGATAGGGGCCGACGCAATCGATCGCCGGGCACCAGCCCGGCATGAAGCCCAGGAGGCTCGTCCGCACGTGGCGCAGGGCGCCGGGAGTGACCATCCGGGGACGCCAGCGGCCGCGCTTCGATGGCCGTTCGAGCTGCGCCGTCAGGGACCGGAAGCAGAGCGCGAGATCCGTTCCCGAGGCGAGATCGGTTCCGAGAGGGAGATCGGCGTCGATGACGTAGGCTTCGAACATCGAGCGGGTGACCAGCACCGGAACGCCGTCGAGCCAGATTTCGGCCAGGGTCGCCAGACCCTCGAAGCGCAGGCGCACCGGACCGGTCTCGCGCAGGCTGGTCCGATACCACGCGTCGCGATCGTGGATCGGCGTCGGCGCAGCCTCCGACCAGCGCCCGGCGTCGCGGAGGGCGGCCGCAACGGTGCCGGGGACGGGAGCCGGAATCCAGTCGGTCGCCCGTTCCACCAGGTCGCCCGGTCCGGCGCAGGCGCCGGGCGGCGTCAGGGCGAGGCGCCAGGGGCCGGCCACCGCCCGCGGCGCCACACCCCCGATCGAACGAAGACGAGCCACGATCCGCCTCGCTCAGCCGGGAACGCGGTCGAGGGCGCGGTCGAGGGCGTCGAACACGTCCGCGTAGGTGGCGGCGAGCCGGTCGAGGCGCGGGGTCAGCCCGTCGGCGCTACGCCGGTGGAAAGCCCGGGCGAGCTGGAACTGGAAGGCTTTCGCTTCGGCGCCAAGCCGATGGGCGGCCTCGGATGCGGGACCGAAGAGACCGCGCCCCATTCCATCGAGCCGGGTGCCATCGAGCCCAGTTCCGTCGAGCCCAGTTCCGTCGAGCCAGGCGAGATGGCTCGCCAGCAGCTCGAAATTCGCCCCGAGCTGGCGCGTGGTGTTGAAGGCGTAGGCGTGGAAGACGGCGAGCGGGCGGGTCACCAGGGCAGGCGCCGTCGCCGCGAGGGTGTCACGGAAGGCCACGACCGGGTTCCGCTCCGGGGCCCGGGCGCGATGGCGCTTGAGGAGGTCGAGGGCAGCGCCCGGGAGATCGGCCGGGCCCAGGGGCTTGGCGATCGCCTTCACAAATTCGGCGTAGGGCGGCAGCACCGCGGGACCGAAGATGCCCCGGTAATCGTCGCCCGAGAGCCGGAACCGGCCGGCATTGTGGAGATAGTCGAGTTCCCGGGCCTCGGGATCGAGGGCCAGGATGCCGATCGTGGTCTTGCCGTGGTCCCGGCCGTAGGTGGTGCCGTGGGTGTCCGGCAGGTGGATCGCATCGACCTCCACCAGCACCGGCCGTCCGCGGGCGGCCAGCGCCCGGGCATGCGTCTCGAGGCCGTCGTAGACCGCGAGTTCCAGCACCTCCAGCCCGTAGAGCCGTTCAAGGTCGGCGGCGGGCGGCTTGAAGAAGGTGAACTGGTCGCCCTCGAAATCCTGCCGCAGGGTGAAGCCCAGCATCGCCTCCGGCACGAGGCCGCGCCCGTGCAGGAGTTCGATCCAGAGGTCGACGTAGCAATTCGTCTCCGGCCAGTTGCGGTCGGCCCCGTGGAGCGGGTGCGGCGCATGGGGCTGGTCGGCGCCGGGCACGGGCGACGTCCGGGCGAGAGCGGCAGTCACCGGATCAGCCCCACAGGGTGGCGCGCACGGAATCCGGCCAGGCGGCGAGGTCCAGGCCGTGATGGCGCAGGAGGGCGAGGGTGATCCGCTCCAGGCCGAAGCCGACGCAGGCGGTGTGGGCCACGCTGCCATCGGCCTGGCGCAGGTCCCAAGTCGTGCCGAAATGATCCTGGTGGTAGTTGAAGCTGAGGCAGGCGGTCGGCTTCTCGACGCTGTTGACCGGCACGTTCAGCTCGAACTTCAGGTTCTGCTGGCGCTGGTTGTTGGCGAGCATGCGCCCGGCGCGGCCGAAGAACGGATCGTTGGCGACATCGATCGCCAGCGGCAGGGCGAGGCTGCGGATCATCTCGGTGCCGCGGGCGAGCCAGGATTCGCGGAAGGCCAGCACCTGCTCGGGGCTGCCCATGCAGACGTATTCGCGCATCCGGAACAGCTGCATCCGGGTCGGCTCGAGGCTCGGCTCGCGCCGGAAACAGTAGGATTGCAGGTCGAACAGGCCGCCCCCGGCGGGCAGGGGGCCTCGCGCGGCCGCGGCGGGATAGAGCGGGTAGCAGGCCGCCGGGGTGAGGACGATGTCGGTCGCCCGCTGCTGGCCGGTCCAGTCGTTCCGGGCCTCGACGCAGGCCAGAAGCTCGGCGTGCTCCGCCTCGTTGCCGCAGAAGCTGTGCACCGTGCCGGCAAGGTTCGGGAAGCCCTTCAGGTAGCCGCTGCGCTCGAAGGCGGGCCGGCTCATGGCGGGGGGAAAGCGCATCACCTCGGCCCCATCCGCCGCGCCGAGGCGGGTGATCAGGCGCTCCAGGGCATCCACCACGCTCTCGAAGTCGCCGCTGCGGCCGTAGAGGCCGTCGACGCCGGTGCGGACCAGGAGGCCCTGGTCGAACAGGCGGTCGAGAAAGCTCGGTGCGTCGGTCCCCGCATCGTCGGCGATGGTGTCGGCGGGAAGTGAGAAGGTCGATTCCATCACGCGCTCATGAGCTGTCCGCCACCCTTCTGCACGAGCAGGAGCTTGGCGGTGTTGGCGAGGATGCGGTCGTTCCCGATCATCAGCGGTGCCGACAGGACGTCGCGCAGGGGCCGGCCGAGACTGAAAGGCGTGCCGTTCTTGTATCCAGCGAGGCCGACGATCGCGAGGGCACGCTGCACGATGTCGACGGCCATCTCGGACGCGGTGGTCTTCAAGTTGTTGAGCATGACCGCGAAACCGATGGAGCCGATCGCGTCGGCATCGCCCTGTACGTCCTCGTAACGGACCAGGGCGGCGACGATGGCGCTCCGCAGGGCCTGGAGCGTATTTGAGACCTCGGCGAGACGCAGGGCCGTGGGCGGGACCTGTCCGGGCTGGCGCCGGGCCTCTCCCTGCACGAAGGCGCGGGCGCGATCGACGGCCGCATTCGCGATGCCGAACCAGACGCTGCTCCACAGGAGATGCGAGGCGGCCAGCATCGACTGGGCGGCGATTTCGGCGAAGGGCTTTGGCAGGATCTGCGCGACCGGGAGGCCCCGGGCCTCCAGGCGAAAGCCGTCGCTGCAGGTGCCGCGCATCCCGAGAGTGTCCCACACGCTCGTGCGCTCCAGGAAGATCTGGTCGGCGAGGAGGGCCACCAGCACCTGATCGGAGCCCGCCGCGTCCGGATGGCGCCGGGCGGTGGCCAGGATGAGATCGGCCTGCCGGCCATAGGAGATGACGGACGCATCCTTGCCGAGGGAGAACACGCCGTCCTCCGCCTCCACGGCGCAGAAGCTGGTGCGCAGGTCGCCGCCGATGCCGGCCTCGGTGGTCGAGGAGGCCACGAGCAGCTGCTCGCGCGCGATCCGCTCCATGAGCTGGCAGTGCCAGGCGCTGTCGAGCCCGTGGGCCACGAGGCTCGCGACCTTGATGTGATGCATGGCGAACACCATCGCGGCGTTGCTGCAGGCCTGGCCGAGGGTGCTGCAGACCACCGCCACCTGGCGCAGACCGGCGCCCTCGCCCTCGAACTGGCTTGGGATCTGAAGGCCCAGCAGCCGTTCCGCCTTCAGCGCCGCGACCGCCTCGGCCGGAAAGCGGCCGTCGCGGTCGACCGCGTCGGCGTGTTGGGCCGCCACGGCCGCCGCGCGCTGGGCACGCTGGGCCAGGGCGTTCACGCCGCGACCGACTGCAACACCGCGGACACGGTCTCGCGGATCGCCCGGATCGTGGAGAAGGACCGGCGGGTCAGGAACTCGTCCGGAAACTCGATGCCGAAACGCTCCTCGAGGGCGAGCATCAGCTGCACAGAGCCGAACGAATCGAGACCGCGGTCGAACAGACTGTCGTCCTCGGCGATCTGCTGCGCAACGGGGGCGAGCGCCTCGTTCGAACCGAGAATCGTCCGAATATCGTTTGAGGTAACCAAGGCACCGCTCCATTCCCGAAGGAGGTCCATGTATTGATCAGCAATCGAGATTGTCAAACGACTAAAGATTAATTGGTAAACTCGCTATTCTTGGCTCCTGACGCGTCGACAGGTGGACTAGCGCGGCAAACATCCCCTCGCTCGAATCCGCGACATTGAACAGGCTCCGCATTTCCGCCATCTCCAGACACGGGCAAGCGTTGCCGTGCGTTCGCGCAGGATGGGCGCAAGACAAGATCGAGACATCCCAGCGATGAATAAACTCTGATCCTGTCCGCGGAAGATCGGCACGATTCAGGATAACCCGCGAAAGTTCGTGACTTCGGAGGCGCCGCGAGGCTTCATTCGACATGACAGGCGCTGGCTGCGTGCCGCCCCTGCCGGGTGGACGACCGCACGCGGTCCGGCGGCGAGACATGATCTACAACCTGCAGATTCTGCGTGCCCTGGCCGCCTACCTGGTCTTCCTGACCCATTTCGGCCTGTACGCGGCCCCGATCCTGCCACGACCGGACGCCCTCGCCTTCGGGGCCGTCGGCGTGGACGTGTTCTTCGTCCTGTCGGGCTTCATCATGTTCGTGAGCACGGCCGGGGGCGGCGAGACGCCCGGGTCCTTCCTGCTGCGCCGGGCCATCCGGGTCGTCCCGGTCTACTGGCTCGTCACCCTCGCGCTGGTGCTGATCGTCCTGGCCGGCCTGAAGCCGATCGGGATCGTCGCGCTCCGGCCCGACTACGTCGTGCAGTCCCTGCTGTTCCTTCCGTTCTCCCGGAACGGCTACGTCGAGCCGCTGAACTCGGTGGGGTGGACGCTCAATTACGAGATGTTCTTCTATGCCGGCTTCGCCGGACTCCTGCTCGTCGCCTCGCTCAAGGCCCGTCTGATCGGGCTGGTCGCCGGCTTCCTCGGCCTCGCCCTTCTCAGCCTCGCGCCGGTGCCGGGCCTGTACTGGGCCTATTACACGAAGCCCATCGTGCTGGAATTCGCCGCGGGGGCGGGCCTCGGCTACGCCTATCTGCGCCTCGGCCAGCCGCCCGCGGGCTTTCCCGTCCGGCGGCTGGCCGGCACGGCCCTCGTTGCCGCGGCCGCCCTCGTCCTCGGCGCCCAGGCGCTGGCCGCCGCGCGTGGTGCGGATCTGGAGATGACGGGCTTCGCCCGGCCGCTGGTCTGGGGCACGGCCGCGTTGCTGGCGGTCGGCGCCGTGGTGCTGCTGGAGCGGGGCGGCGTGGTGCTGCGCTCGCGCTGGCTGCTGTCCCAGGGCAATGCCAGCTATGCGTTCTACCTCGTCCACAACCTGATGCTGCACAGCGCCGCGAAGGCGGCGGCCGTGCTGGTCGCGCCCGGAGCGCTCCGCGTCGTCCTGGTCTTCGTCATCGCCTTCGGCGCGTCGGTCGCCCTCGGGGAATGGCTGTTTCGATGCGTCGAAGCCCCCATGGGCGCCGCGCTTCGACGCCGGCTCGACCGGCGGCCCCGATCCGCACCACTGACCGGAGCGGTGACACCGTGAAAGGCGCGGCTTCGCAGCGACAGCCTTAACCACCGGTAAATGATGACCGCAATTTCTTCAATAAAGCCCTCCGGACACGACTTTGTCGCAACTTGGAGCGCGCCAGATACCGCTTCTTTACCGGTGGCGACCGTAGTACACCTGAATTGATGGATCGCGGATTGATATGGCTGGCCTGACGGCAACCGGCCGGGAGTCTGTTCGAACGACCGGCGGGCCGGCGAGGATGGTGCGGATGCGTGTCGCGATCGTTCACGACTGGCTCTATGTTGTCGGCGGCGCCGAGCAGGTGCTTCGGCAACTGCTGAAGATCTATCCACAGGCGGATGTCTATACGCTGTTTGACTTTCTGTCCGAGCGGGACAAGGCGCAGCTCGGGTACAGGGATGCGCGGACCAGCTTCCTCCAGGGCATGCCCTTCGCGCGCAGCCGTCATCGGCACTACCTGCCCCTGATGCCGATCGCCATCGAGCAGTTCGACCTGTCGGGATACGACCTCATCGTCTCGAGCAGCTACGCGGTTGCCAAGGGCGTGCTCACCGGCCCCGACCAGCTCCACGTCTCCTACGTCCACTCGCCCATGCGCTACGCCTGGGACATGCAGCACACCTACCTGCGGGAGAGCGGCTGCGCGCAGGGCGTGAAGGGCCTGGTCGCCCGCCTGATCCTGCACTGGATGCGGCTGTGGGACTACAGGACGGCGGCCGGACCGAACGCGATCGTGGCCAATTCGGCGTTCGTGGCACGGCGCATCCACAAGGTGTACGGGCGCACGGCCGAGGTGATCCACCCGCCTGTCACGCTGTCGAGCCAGCGGGGGGACGTGGCGCGCGCGAACCACTTCCTGGTGGCGAGCCGGCTTGTCGCCTACAAGAACGTCGAGGCCGTCGTGCGCGCCTTCGCGCAGCTTCCCGACCTGAACCTGGTGGTGGCGGGCACCGGCCCCGAGGGCGAGCGGCTGCGCGCGATCGCCACCCCGAACGTCTCCTTCACGGGCTTCGTGCCCGACGCGGATCTGCGCCACCTCATGGCCACGGCCCGGGCCTTCGTGTTCGCGGCGGAGGAAGATTTCGGGATTATCGTGGTGGAGGCCCAGTCGGAGGGCACGCCCGTGCTGGCGCTCGGTCGCGGCGGCGTGCGCGAGACCGTCCAGCCGCATGGGCCGCACCGCACCGGCCTGTTCTTCGAGACGCCGGAACCCGAGGCCATCGCGGCCTGCATCCGCGAGTTCATCCGGCAGGAGAGCGGCTTCACCCGCGAGGCCTGCCGGGCCCAGGCCGAGCCCTTCTCCGCCGAGGTGTTCCGGCTCCGGTTCTCGCGCTTCGTCGACGAGCAGATGGCACTGCACCGGGCGGCCTGCGAGCCGCCGCGTCCGTTGCCCCGCCTCGAAGCCGTATCCTGAGGGAAGGCGCGCATGTCCCTCCTCACCCTCGACCTGCCCGATCGGGTCCCGGCCTCCGGGAGCCGCCGCGCCGCGCCCGAACGCGAGCGCGGCAGCCATCTCCTGGCGCCTCTCCTCAAGATCTGGCGCCGCCGCATCCTGTTCGCGACGGTGTTCATCGCGGTCTTCGGGCTGGCCGTGACCCTCCTGATCCGGACGCCCGCGCAATACGTCGCCAGCGGGTCCGTAATCGTGGCCGAGCCCGAGCCGGGCGCCAACAATGCGTCCATGGCCTGGATCCAGAAGCTCGGCGACCCCGCCGATCTCGAGAGCCAGATCCTGGTGCTCCGGTCCCCCCGCCTGATGCGCCTGGCCGCCGACAACGGCCTCGCCGAGGCCGTGATGGCCGAGTGCCGCCAGGCCGTCACCCGGGGGCGGCCCGACCGGATCACCGACAAGAAGGACGCCGTCTGCATCAAGCTCGGCACCGACCGGGATGCGCTCGTCGAGTACCTGCAGAAGCGCTATCTCGTCGGCAGCGCCGGCCGATCCCGCGTCATCGCCGTCGCCTACAAGTCGCCGCTGCCCGAGGTGGCGCAGACGATGGCCAATGCGCTGATCAACGCCTTCCTGGAGGACCAGCGCAATGCGCAGGCCTCGAGCCGCAAGGCCGCGACCGACTGGCTGTTCACCGAGATCAAGCAGCTCGACAGCTCGATCCGCGACGACGAGGCGCGCATCCAGGCCTTCCGGCGCCGCAAGGGCCTCGTGAAGGGCGCGACCGGGCCGATCAGCGCCGAGCGCCTCACCGGCATCAGCCAGCAGCTCGCCGCCGCCGAGGGGTCCAAGGCGGATGCCGCCGCGCGCCTCAAGGAGATCGAGGCCGACCGCCGTCGCGGCTCCGACAGCGCCCCCGCGGTCCTCGCGAGCCGGGCGGTCGGCGACCTCAAGCAGCAGTTGAGCGGGGTCAGCGCTCAGCTCGCCAACCAGAGCACCCTGCTCGGCCCCAACCATCCGTCCGTGCGGGCGCTCCAGACCGAGCGCAACAGCCTGCGCGACCAGATCGAGCGCGAACGGACCAACGTCGCCGACGGCCTGCGCAAGACCTATGAGGCCTCGAACACCCTGGCCAAGGCGCTGCGCGCGCAGATGGACAGCGCCAAGTCCGAAGCCGCCGCCGCGATGGACGACGAGGCCTCGATCGAGGGCATGGTCCGCAACGCGGAGATCAAGCGCGCCCGCTACGCCGACCTCGTGAAGCGGGCGAGCGAGCTGGAGACCGAGCGGCGCATCCTGACCGGCAGCACCCGGCTGGTCAGCCTCGCGGAGATCCCCCAGGAAGCGTTCTCGCCGAAACCCGTGCCGTTCCTGGCGGGCGGCTTCGTGCTGGCGACCGTGCTGGCCGCCGCCGCCGCCCTGCTGCGGGACTTCGCGGACCGGCGGGTCCGCACCCCCGCGCAACTCGTGGCCGGCACCGGCGCTCCCGTCTTCGCGCAGCTGCCCTGCCTCGATCCGGGCGGCCTCGTCGGCCGCCTCTCCGACCGCCGACGCGAATTGCCCCTGGCCGAGGCCCTGGAGCGGGCGCAGGGACATCCGGCGATGCGGAACGTGCTGCGCACCCTGCATGCCCACCTGTTCCTGGCAGGCGGCAACGGCTCGCGCACGGTCCTGGTAACCTCGGCCAAGCCGCGGGAAGGCAAATCCTTCACGACCTTCGCGATCGCCGGCCTCAGCGCCGCGAGCGGCCGCCGCGTGCTGGTGATCGAGTGCGACCTGCGACGGCCGAATTTCGAGGCGACGCTCGGGCTCGGGCGCAGCCCCGGTCTGGTGGGGGTGCTCCGCGGCACGACCGATCCGGCCGCGGCGGTGGTCTCCTGCGACGGCTTCGACGTCATTCCGGCCGGGCTGCCGACGCCGGACTCGACGGAACTGCTGATGCACCCCCGCATGGCCGGCCTCCTGGCCTGGAGCCGGCGCTACGACCTCGTGCTCCTCGACAGCCCACCCACCAGCCTGCTGATGGACGCCTACATGCTGGCCCGGCACGTCGACGGCGTGCTGTGCTGCACCCGCTACGGCCGCTCGCAGCTCTCCGACACCATCGAGACCGTCACCGGCCTGCGCGAGGCCGGCGGTGCGGTACTGGGCATCACCATGACGATGGTGAAGCCGGGCGGCCAGCCGACCTACGAGCCCGCGCCGCTTCCCCTGCCGCACCGCGCGGGGGCCGCCTGATGGCCGGGGCGCTCTCCACCGGGGCGGCCCACGATGCCGCCGACACGACCGTGCCGAACCGCGTGCCGAACCGCGTGCCGGACCGCGTGGCGGCCACCCGGCCCCGGGTGCTGTTCGTGAGCCACACCGGCACCATGTCGGGCGCCGAACTCGTCCTGCGCGACGTGGTCCGGCCCTGGGCCGGTTCGACGGCGTTCCTGTTCGAGGGCGGCCCTCTCGCCGACGCCCTGCGGAACGCCGGCCTGACCATCCGCCTCGCCCGCCGGGGCGCAGACCTCACGCGCCTGCGCCGGGATGTCTCGCCCTTGCGCGCGCTTCCGGTGCTCGGGCGCCTCGCCGGACTCGCCCTCGAACTCGGCCGGGCCGCCCGGGCCTGCGACGTGGTCTACGCCAATTCGCAGAAGGCCTTCCTGCTCGCGGCGCTGCCCGCCCGGCTCGTGGGCCGTCCCCTGGTCTGGCACCTGCACGACATCCTCGACGGCGCCCATTTCGGACGGGCGCAGCGCGCGGTCCAGGCCCGCCTCGCCAATGCCTGCGCGGCGCGCGTGGTCGTCCCCTCGCGGGCCGCAGCCGAGGCCTTCGTGCAGGCCGGCGGGCGGCGGGACCGGGTGACGGTGGTACCCAACGGCCTCGACCTGATCCTCGACCCGCGTCCCGCCGCGGATCTGCGGGCGGAACTCGGGCTGCCGTCCGGCCCTCTCGTCGGGGTGTTCAGCCGCCTCGCGCCCTGGAAGGGGCAGGATGTGGTGATCGAGGCGCTGGCGCTGGTGCCGGGTCTGCGCTGCGTGGTGGTCGGCTCGGCCCTGTTCGGCGAGGATGCCTACGCGGCGCGGCTTCGGGAGTTGGCGGCGGCGCGCGGCCTGACCGACCGGGTGTTGTTCCTCGGGCAGCGCGACGACGTACCCCGCCTGATGCAGGCCGTCGATGCGGTCGTCCACCCGTCGGTCGATCCCGAACCGTTCGGGCGGACCCTGGTCGAGGCGATGCTGGCCGGCGTGCCCGTGGTCGCCACGGATGCGGGCGCCTCGGCGGAAATCCTCGAGGGCGGCGCCCTCGGCACCCTGGTTCCGCCACGGCGGCCCGACCGCATCGCCGCGGCCCTCACGGCGATCCTGGCCCATCCCGACGATCTCGCCGCGCGCACCCGCCGGGCCCGCGAGCGAGCCCTCACCCGCTACGGGGCCGCCCGGATGCAGGACGATCTCGCCACGCTGATCCGCCAGGTCGCCGCCCGCGTCTGACGACGCGGCGATCCCCCTCCCCTCTCGTCTCAGAGCCTCCGAGCCACGATGCCCCGCGTCCTCGTCAATATGCCGAGCCAGCATGGCGGCCGTCCGTCCGGGGTGGCGCTGGTCGCCTTCCGGGTGATCGCCGGGCTGCTCGACCGGGGCCAGGTCACGATCGTGCTGCGGTCGCCCTGGACCCGCGACCAGCTTCCCGAAGCGATCCGCGAGCGGGTCGAGGTCGTCACCGTCCCGCGCCCGCGCGTCATGGTGCTCGATGTCCTGCGGCAGGCCTTCGCCGTCCCGGCCCTGTGCCGGGCAGAGGCCATCGATGTGGTGCTCAACGCCGACCCCTACGGCGCCCCCTTCGGCGGCCGGGCGCGCGTCAGCGTCGTGCACGACCTCTACTTCCGCACGATCCCGGACTCCACGGGGCTGCGCGAGGCGCTGACCACGAACCTGATCTTCCGCCTGGTCCTCGGCAACAGCGCCCGGGTGATCGCCGTGTCCGACACCACCCGGACCAGCCTGGAGCGGTTCTATCCGGCGCTCCGCGGCCGGACCCGGACCGTGCCCTCCGCCGCCATGCTCAGGGCGGGAGGGGCCACCAGGCCTCCTGAGGTCGCCACGCCTTCGGAGGTCGCCATGCCTTCGGAGGTCGCTCCCGGGTCCTACGTGCTGGCCGTGGGCAACGCCACCCACAACAAGAACTTCGCCACCCTCGCGCGAGCGGTCGCCGCGCTGGCCCCGACCCACCCCGAACTCGCCATCGTCCATGTGGGCGACGACCCGGACGACACTCTCGCGGCCGGCCTCGCGGGGGCCGCGGTTCGCCTGACCCGCCTGTCGCGGATCGGCGACGCCCGCCTCGCCGCCCTCTACCGGGGCGCCGCCTGCCTGTGCGTGCCCTCCTTCGCGGAGGGGTTCTGTCTTCCGGTGCTGGAGGCGCAGGAACTCGGCTGCCCGGTCCTGTGCTCGGACCGCTCGGCGACGCCCGAGATCGCGGGCGCCGGGGCCCTCACCTTCGATCCCGCCGACGCCTCGGCCCTCGCGGCCGGCCTGCGCCGCCTGCTCCACGAGCCCGGCCTGCGGGCGGACCTGATCGCGCGCGGCCATGCCAATGCCCGCCGGTACGACTGGGCCGAGACCGCCCGGCGCTACGAGGCCGTGCTGCTCGAGGCCCTGCGGGAAACCGTTCGTCCGACACCCACCGGGGAGGCCGCGGATGCGCATCCTGCACCTTAGCTCCCTCTACGCCCCCGAGCAGGTCGGCGGCGCCGAACTGATGGTGGAGACCCTCGCCCGGACCCAGGCCGGCCTCGGCCACGCCGTCGCGGTGGCGTGCGTCTCGCGGCGCCGGGAGGCGCCGACCGTGCAGGACGGCGTGACCGTGTACCGGATCGGGTACGGCACGCCCTTCCATGGGCTGGACTGGCCGCAGCGCGGGCGCCTCGACCGCCTGCGCTACAAGCTGGCCGCCCAGTGGAACCGGTACACCCTGGTGCACATGGAGGCGGCGGTCCGCGACTTCGCGCCGGACGTGGTGAACACCCACTCGATCTCCGAGATCACCCCGGCGGTCTGGCCCCTGCTGCGGCGCCTCGGGCGACCGGTGGTCCACACCCTCCACGACTTCACCAGCCTGTGCACCAATGGCGGGATGGTGAAGCACGGACGCGCCTGCGCCGGGCAGCACCTGAAGTGTCGGCTCTACGCGGCGCCGCACCGCCAGTGCCAGCGGGCCGTCACGGCGGTCGCGGCCGTCGGCACCGACATCCTGGACCGCCACCGCGCGGCCGGCTTCTTCGCGGACGTCCCGGAATCGCTCCGCCGGGTGATCTGGAACCCGATCGCCCCGGGCGGCCCCTCGACCCGCCAGCCCCGCCGGCCCGGCGCACCGGTGGTGTTCGGCTGCCTCGGACGCATCGAACCCGCCAAGGGCACCGACGTGCTGCTGGAGGCCTGCCGCCGCCTGCCGGCGCAGGGATGGCGCCTCGTCATCGCGGGCCGCGCGGCCGACGGGCTCGACCGCTACCGCGCCCTGGCCGAAGGCTTGCCGGTAACCTTTGTCGGCTATGCCGAGCGGGATGTGTTCCTCGACGCCATCGACTGCCTGGTGGTGCCGCCGGTCTGGCCGGAGGCGTTCGGCCGGACCGTGGCGGAGGCCTATGGCCGCGCCGTGCCGGTGATCGGAACCGCGGTGGGCGGCATCGGCGAGCAGGTCGGCGACGGTCCCTGGCTGGTTCCTCCGGGCGATGCGCCGGCCCTGGCCGCCGCGATGGCGCGGGTCATCGCCGAGCCGGACCGTCTGGCAGAGGGCCTGTCCCGCGCCGGCGCCGTCCGGCAGGGCACCGATCCGGCCGCCGTCGCCGACGCCTATCTCGATCTCTACGCCGCCGTTCGCACGCGCGGCGCAGCCTCTCACCATCGCCGTTCGCCGGCGGCTCTCTCCGAACCCCCGCACCTCGACGAGTGCCGCCCATGACTGGTCCCGCCATGATCGCACCCGACCCGGGCCTCGCCCGCGCCGCGCTGGAGGCCGCACCGACCAAATCGCCGGTATCCCGGGACGAGGAGGCCGTCGCCCGCGCGCGCACCGGCCCGTTGCGCATCCTGCATCTCAGCGCGCTTTACCCGCCCTACATCGTGGGCGGTGCCGAGCGCTCGGTGGAGCACCTCGCCGAGGAGCTGGTGGCGGCCGGCCACACCGTCGCGGCCGCCTGCATCGCCCGCGAGCCGGAGCCGAAATCGGTGCGCAACGGCGTCTCCGTCTACCGGATGGCCCACCACAACGATTTCTGGCTGGAAGACTGGCCGAAGGCGACGCGGGTCGGGCGCACCTGGGCGAAGCTCAAACAGCAGTGGAATTTCGCCGTCGCGGCCGAGTTCGGCCGCGTCCTGGACGATTTCCGGCCCGACCTCGTCAACACCCACTCGCTCCTCGACGTCTCGACCCTGGTCTGGCGCGAGGCGGCCAAGCGCGGCATCCCGATCGTCCACACCGTCTGCGAGTACGACCTGATCTGCGGCAACGCCGCGATGTTCCGGCACGGCAAGCCGTGCACGCACTGGCACCTGGGCTGCAAGGTGGTGAATGCCACCAAGCAGATCACCAACCGGGCGGTGGGGGCCGTGGTGAGCGTCGGGACCGAGATCCTGAAGACCCACGTGAACCACGGCCTGTTCCGGCACCTGGCGCCGGAGCGCCGCCGGGTGATCTACTATTCCTGCTCGGTGCCGGGGGGCGACCCCGAGGCCCGGCGCCGGATCGATCGCACCGGCCGCCCCATGACCTTCGGCTATCTCGGCCGCATCAACGTCGAGAAGGGCGTGGGGACGCTGATCGATGCGTTCCGTGCGGTCGGCCCGGGCGATTGGCGCTGCCTCGTGGCCGGTCAGGCGATGGACGACTCGATCGATCGCTTCAAGGCGCAGTCCGAGGGCCTGCCGGTCGACTTCGTGGGCTGGGCCAAGCCCGCCGACTTCCTGAGCGAGATCGACGTGCTCGTCGTGCCCTCGTTCTGGGCCGAGCCCTCGCCGCGGACGATCTACGAGGCCTACATGATGGGCGTGCCGGTGATCGGCGCGGCCTCCGGTGGCATCCCCGAACTGATCGGTGAGGACAACGCCGCGTGGCTGTTCACGCCGGGCGACGACGCGGACCTCGCCGCGCGCCTCCGCACCGTGATCGCCGGGGGCCGTGCCGGCCTGCCGGACGAGCGCAGCTTCCAGCACGTCATCCGCGAATCCACCTCCGAGCGCGTCGCCGAGAAGTACCTCGACCTCTACGCCGAGCTCGTGGCCGAGCGCCGGGCCGGGCGCGCGTGAGCGTCACCGCCCTGCTTCCGGCCGAGGCTTCGACCGCCCCGGCGGCACTCGGACTCGCCGACGAGCCGGACGTCTCGGGTCGCTCCTTCGCGGCGGCCCGCTGGGTCGCGCTCGCCTCGGTCGGCAACGTCGTCCTCAGCTTCGGGGTGTTCCTGGTGCTGGCCCGGCTCATCGAGCCCGCCGAATTCGGGCTCGTCGCAGTCGCAGCCGTGTTCATCGACATCCTGCAGATCGTGGCCCGGGGCGGCCTGCCCGACGCGGTGGTCCAGAGGGCCGATCTCGACGAGGACTTCGCCGCCACCGCCTTCTGGGTGACCCTCGCCTCCAGCGTGGCCTATGCCGCGGCGCTCGTCGGCCTGTCTTGGCCGATCGCCTGGCTGCTCGACCTGCCGGAGCTGCGCCCCGCCCTCACCGCGCTGTCCGCCTGCTTCGTGCTCTCGGCCCTGGGCGCGATCCACGAGGCGCGCCTCCAGCGGAGCTTCGGCTTCCGCAAGCTCGCCCTGCGGGCCCTGGGCGCCAACCTCCTCGGAGGGGGCGCCGCCCTGGCTCTGGCCCTGTCCGGCTACGGCGTCTGGAGCCTCGTGATCCAGCGTCTCGTCGCCACCACGGCGACTACGCTCCTGACCTGGGCGGCGATGCCCTGGCTCCCGGCCCGGCGCCTGGATTTCGCGGCGGCCCGGAGCCAGATCGCCTTCGGCTCGCGCATCTTCTCCACCAACCTGCTGCTGATGTTCTCGATCCGCAGCCAGGAGGTGATCGCCGCCTACTTCCTGTCCACCACCGATGTCGGGCATCTGCGCCTCGCCTGGCGCTGCATCGACCTCGTCAGCCAGGTCGCCGTCATCCCCCTCTCGGCGGTGGGCCTCACCACCTATGCCCGCCTGCAGGATCGTCCGGCCGACCTCGCCGCCGCCTTCCACGACTTTACCCGGACCTCCGCCTTCCTGGCCCTGCCGGCCTTCTTCGGCATGGCCGCCGTCGCCCCGACGCTGATCCCGTTCCTGTTCGGCGAGCAGTGGCACGATGCGGTGCCGGTCCTGCGGATCCTGTCGCTGCTGGCCCCGGAATTCGTCGCCACCTCCCTGCTGTGGATGATCTTCACGGCGCTCGGTCACAGCGGCACCGCCCTGGCCCTCGCGGCCGCCCAGTTCGGCCTCGGGGCCGTGGCGGCGATCCTCACGGGACCCTTCGGGCTGACGGCGCTGGTCATCGGCCACGTGGCTCGGGCCTACCTGTTCTCGCCGCTCATCGTGGTCCGGGCCGGGCGCCTCGTGCCGGTGAGCAACGGGCGCCTCGCCCGGGTGTTGATGCCCGCCACGGCCTGCGCGGGCGCGATGGCGGGCCTGGTGCTTCTGGTCCAGGACCCGATCCACCACGCCCTCGGCGACCGCCTCGGCCTGTTCGCCAGCGTAGGGGTAGGCATGCTCGCCTACGGGGGGCTCGCCCTCCTGTTCATGCGCCCGACGGTTCGCGCGGCCCTCGGGTTCTTCGCCCGCCGGGCCGGCTGACCGCCTCGGGTCCGACGCCTGCACGCTTCGCAAACCTTTGCGCGCCAGAATGGGCGGGAGGCCGCCGGTGCGCCCGTCCGGGCGGACGGCGTCCTCTCGGAGGCTCCGGGACAATGGCGAGACCAGCGATGCCGGCGGCCGAGACGGGAGGCGCGCGGGCTGTGCCGGTGGCGGCCGACCGCGCCGCCGTCTTCCTGTTCGGAGCCGCCCTGCAGCTCAACGTGCTCACGTCGACCTTCGGGCTGCCGTTCCAGCGCCTGTCCGACCTGCTGCCCTTCCTGCTGATTCCCTGGTTCGGGCTGCGCCGGGCGGTGATCACGGAGGGCCTGCGCCACGTCGTGCCGCTGGCTACCATCGGCATCCTGATCGGTTTGTCGCTGGTGCTGAAGGCGCAGATGCAGGCGGGCGACGTCTACCTGACGCTGGTGCTGCTCCTCTACTTCGTGCTGGCGGCCATCCTGCTGGTGATGTTCCGCGATCGGCGCCTCGAGCACGCCTTCTGCTGGGGTCTGCTCGCGGGTCTGCTCGGCTCGCTCGTCGTCCTGCTGCTGTCGACCTCCGGGCTGCCGCTGGACCGCTTCGGCCTGGGCGTGCCCACCGACGGGCTGGACGAGGATCTGAAGCTGTTCGTCGAGGACAAGCAAGGCGGGATCTGGGCCTCGGGCAACGAGACCGGCCACGTCTTCGCCCTGGGCGGGGCCGCCGCCCTCCTGTTGAGCCTGCGGTATCGCCTCAACCTGATCTATCTCGCCTACTTCGCGGCCCTGCTGGCGAGCTTCCCCCTGACCAACAATCGCTCCGGCCTGTTCATGCCGTTGCTGGTCCTGGTCGTCCTGATGCGGCGGAGCATTCGGCTCCAGGTGGTGCTGCCCGTCCTCGCCGGCCTCGGTATCCTGCTCATCGTCTTCTCGATGACGGGCGAGATCCCCCTGCCCCAGAAGCTGGCACAGACCATCGAAACGCGCTTTGCCGGCGACAGCAACGTCACGGGCAACGCCGACGAGCGCTTCCTGTCGGGCTTCACGGCGTTGCAGCTCGTGCTGGAATACCCGTTCGGTGTCGGCGAGGTCGCGCGGCGCGACGAGCTGCGCAACCTCACCGGCCTCGTGACCCCGCATAACGGATTCGTCGCGCTCGCGCTCCAGAGCGGCGTCGCGGTCACGCTGCTCCTCCTCGCCGGGCTCCTGCGGATCGCCCGGTCCCCCGCGGCCGCCGGCCCCTTCGTGGCCTACAGCGCCCTGTTCCTGGTGCCGTCGATGATGTTCGAGGAACTGTCGGTGAACCAGTACTTCCTGTTCTTCATGGCGGTGGTGCTGGCCTCCCTCGCGGTGCGGCCCCGGCTTTCCGACGGACCGGAATCCTAGGGGCCCCGCGTCACCGCGCGGGGGGCGGGCTGCCGATCTGACAGGTCGGGGCCGCCGTGCTCTCGCTGCGCAGTTCCGCCATCATCACGGCGCGGGCCGCCTCCAGCGGCGCGGCGCTGACCGGCATCGGCCCGTCGAACGGGCGCTCGTGCAGGGCGATCACCCCGAGGGTGGTCACCGTGGCGATCGCGAACAGGATCATCGCCACCGCCTGCGGCACCGGCTTGTCCACGTGGATCAGCCCGATGGAGAGGAGGGTGAGCAGCGCCAGCACCATCAGGGTCAGCCATTTCGACTGATCGCCATGGGCTTCGCTCAGGCTCAGCCGGTCGCCCCGCGCGGCGCGCAGGTTCATCACCGCGTCGAGGAGCGCCGAATGGGCCGCGGCGCCGGCCTCGGTGGTGTGGCGGGGGTCGGCCACCGCCTGCAGCAGGCGGCCTAGGGCCTCGCCGGCCGGGCGCGACGATTCCAGCTCCGCCATCTTGGGCCATTCGTCGTCGATCAGGGCGTTGGTGTACGTCCGCAGCCGCGCCCGGATCTCCGTCATGTCGGAGGCGGTGGCGATGCTGAGGTCCTCCACCGCCAGCAGGTTCATCTTCTCCGACTGGACGATCTTCGAGGCCTGGCGCTGCCGTTCCCAGGCATCGTTGGCGACGAAGCCGGTCAGGAGCGCCAGCATCACCGAGATGGCGCTGAAATACGGTGCCACCAGGCCGAGCCCGAGCTTCGTGATCCCGGGCCGCGTGCCGGACGATACCGACAGGAGGGTGATCACGGCCCCGCAGACCGCGAAGATCGCCGCCAGCAGCGTGAAGATCAGCCAAACCGGCTGATCGAGCCAATAGCTCAGGACCACGTGTGTCTCTCCCCAACGATCAATGGGTCGTCACGATCAATTGGCCACGACGATACGGCCCCGCGCCTACCGAACGGTGAACCCGACCGTCGCGGAACGCCGACATCCGGCCCGCGTGGTCACGACCGCCCCGGTCACGCCGCTCCCGGGCAGCCCTGGACCGTAACGCGCCCCTAACCCTGCCGACAAAGATCTTCCCGGCGAAAGCTGGCGGAGATCGGACATCGATCCGGAGAACGACACGGACCATCATCGTCCGATCCCCGTAAACTCAGGAGGCTCGATAAGCTGTCGATCGATACGGAGATCGCCGGCCTCAAGTGTTCGACGGCCTTCGACCGCGATCCTTCTCAGTATTCCGGCTGGTTTCACCGGGATCGAAGGTCGCGCGACGCCCCCGATCCGGATCGCGTCTTCCAACCCGCCCCTGTGATCCTGTCGACCCGCCGGCGGGACGGGGCAATCTCGCAGGCGCGGGAGGCGAGACCGGATTCGGCAGCCGAGGCCGGCGCGGGCGAGGCGGCGGCCCCGCCCGCGCCTCTCAGGGTTTGATGACGGGTTCGGCGCTAGATCCGCCCATGACCTCGATTCTCGTCAGCGCGATCGCCTTCTGCTCGATCTTCTTCGGTGCGCTCGCGGGCGTCTGGACCGCGCGCCGGCTCCCGGCACCGCACCTGTCCGGCGAGACCCGCGCGGCCATCTCGGTCTCCATGGCGGTGGTCGGCACGCTGGCGGCCCTCGTCCTCAGCCACATGCTGTCGAATGCCGGCGCCTCCTTCATGCTGCGCACCACCGCGATCCAGACCCTCGCCGTCGACCTGATCAAGCTCGACCGCGCCCTGAAGCGCTACGGCCCCGAAACGCTCCCGATCCAGGACAACCTGCACACCTACGGGCGGACGAAGCTCGAGGAGCTGTCGACGTCGGCGCCGGACGGCAGCCTCGGCCTCGACAACCTGCATCGGCTCGAAACCCTCAGCGATCAGATCGTCGACCTTCGCCCCACGGGGGACCGGACGCAGCGCGTCCAGGCCCAGGCCCTGCGCATCGTCGACGAGATGGCGGATGCGCGCTGGCTCCTGGTGGAGCGCAAGAGTCTGGCGGTGCCCCTCCCGTTCCTGGTTCTCATGATCTTCTGGCTCTCGATGCTGTTTGCCAGCTTCGGCCTGTTCGCGCCGCGCAACACCACCGTGATCTTCGCGCTGCTCCTCTGCGCCCTGGCGATCTCCGGCGGCATCCTGATGATTCTCGAACTCGGCGCGCCGGCGCGCGGCCTGATCCGCCCCTCGGTGGCGCCGATGACGATCGCCGTCGAGGAACTGGCGCGCCCGTGAAGAACCGGAGACTCGAAGATCTCGCGATACAGCCTTCGGATTTCGATCCGGTGTTTTCTGATCCCAGAATCAGCCTGATCATGGACATGATCAACGACATCTTCACGGGATCGATCTGGGAAAGATCTGCCGACCAGAGCCGACCTGTCGCCCTTCATTTGGAAACCATATCGGCGTCGCGAAAATCGGATCATCTGGACAACCGGCGCGCTTCCCAGGAAAAGACCGGGGCGGACGGGGATCGTTCCTTGGTCCTTCGTCGCCGCGATCCGCTGCGTGGCCATCGAGCGTACGGTTGGGAGAGTCACGCGTGACCACATCGTCTCAGCCGGACCCTCGGTCCGGTGGTGCGCGCGCCGATGCGGCGACCAGCCTGCCCGAGGGCGGCGCCCGTCGTCCGACCCGGCCCGGCCCCAAGGGCCGGTTGCTGCGCAACCTCGGGGCGGCCAAGCGCACCAGCGACCCGGTGGTGGGCATGCTCGCGGCCTCGTCCACGCCCGCGGCCAGGCCCTGGACCCTGCCCCTGTGGCTGCTGCTGGTCGGGCGGGAATCGGTCCACCGGCGCTGGCCCCTCGTCACGGGCGCGGGCGTGCTCTGGATTATCCTGGGCCTGGCCCTGGTGGCCGATGCCCTCGACGGGGCGACGCACATTCCGGATCGCTGGTTCGGCCTCCTGCTCGCCCTGGAGGCGGTGGCGGCCTTCATCCGCGGCCTGATCGCCACGGGGGCGGCGCGCCGCCTGCGCCTGCTCAAGGCGGCGCTGCTGTTCGGGGTCGCGGTCCTGACGATGCTGGCCTCGGCCTCCAGCACCTTCCTGCTGGCGATGCTGTTCGGCACGGCCTTCCTGGTCGACGGCGCATCGCGGATCGTCCTCTCGCAGGTGCTGCGGTTTCCGGGCTGGCGCTGGTCGGTGTTCCACGGAAGCCTCGGCGTCGCCCTCGGCCTCCTGACCCTGGAGCCCTGGCCGACCTGGTATGCCGGCACGGTCGGCTTCAGCATCGGCGCCTTCCTGATCCTGGGCGGCGTCAAGGTGGCGCTCCTGGGATTGCGGCTGCGGCGCCTCCCGACGGATGTCGGCCGCTCCACGCCGGAGGGCGGCGCGGACACGGTCACGGTCTATGTCTGGACCCCCACCGGGACGGCCAGCATCCCGGCCCGACAGCGCCTCGTTCACCGCTACGTCGTCTCGGTGAACGGGGGCGGCCACATCTCCACCGGCCACGCCTCGCTGGAGATGTGCGGGCCGGGCGAGACCGGCGGCGCGGAAGACGCCGGGCCGGACACCCCGCTCTACGTGAGCCACTACCCCGCCGTGGAGATCGACCGGTCGCCGGACAATCTGCGCGCGACCCTGCGGGCCGGGCCGGAGAACAACGTGCCGGGCCGCTTCCTGCCGAGCTATCGCGCGGAGGCGGACGATTGGTGCGAGGCGACCGTCACGGTGACGCTGCACGGGGTCGACGGGGCGCGCCTGCGCGCCTTCTGGGCGCGGTATCGGCAGGACACCGCCTATAACCTCGTCGGGCGGAACTGCTCGACGGCGGTGGCCAACGCCCTCGACGCCGCCATCGAGGGCAGCTTCAATCGCCACGGCCGGCCGTGGTGGATGCTGGTCCGGGCCGTGATGAGCCCGGAATTCTGGGCGGCCGCCGTGCTGCGCAACGGGGCCGGGGCGATGACCTGGACGCCGGGCCTCGTGCTCGATTACGCCCGCGCGCTCAGCACCCTGGTCGATCCGGTCACGCCGCTCCCCGCCATCCCCTGGCAGGGCGTCCGTCGTCGCCTCGTGCGCAACTGGCGCGCCGAGGCCGTGGCCCGCAAGCGCGGCTGGCTGGACCAGCGCCGGACCGCACCGCCTTTGTAAGATGGCGGGCGGGCGGGGGTGGGTCGCGACCCTGTGCAGGCCTCGGAAATCTCCGCTTGCGGGCTGCTGGGTCAGGCCGTGACCGATGGCCGTGGGGGACGGATATCCGCCGGTCCGCTTTGGGGACGCTCAGGAAACGGGGCGCTGATCGATCAATCCGAGGCGGGACACCACCGTTCCGGGAGCCAGGATGGCGCCGGGCGCAACGACCGCATTCGCGCCGATGCGACATCCGTCGCCCACAAGTGCGCCGAACTTCAGCGTGTCCGCTTCGAGCGTCGTGCCGTTATAGCCGATACGGAGGCGGGGATCGGCCAACTCGTTCCGGTAGTTCGCAATGATCGAGCCCGCTTCGAGATTGACATCCCGGCCAAGGATGCTGTCGCCGACGAAGTTGAAATGGGCGAGCTTCGACCCTCGAAACAGGATGGTCGTCTTGAGTTCGGCTCCGGGTCCGACGATGCAGTCGCTGTCGAGCCAGCATCCACCTCTGATCAAGCTTCCCATAGCAATAAGACACTTCGGGCCAACGATCAGAGGGCCTTTCAGTACGGCGCCGGTCTCGACCCTGGTCGTGCGATGGATGGCGATATCGCCCTCGATCTCGTACTCGGAGCCGAGGGTCTTCAGAAGTCTCGCGACCATGCCAGCCAAGCCGGGGATGACATCCCACGCCTCTCCCGTCGCCCACCCGGCAAAGGGCGCATGACGCCAAGACGCGATATGCGCATCAACGATGGTCATTCGGCACGCGCTCGTGATTCTCACAACCCTCGAGTGTCAGACCGTGTACGGCGTACCAGCCTCGGTCAATCGTTTGCCACGGGCTCGAACGGCAGGTTTCGATCGCCGCGACGGCGTTGGTGAGCGTCCGGGTCGGGGCGGCGCCGGGCCATCAGCTTCCGCATCGAGAGCCATGGTCCGCTATCCACCCGCCTCAAACCGTCAGGCTCCATCGCAACCGTCGAGTTCTGACCGGCAGCGTCGAGGATTTGGATCGGCACCGCTCCGCCGGAGTGGGGCCCTGCGTCTCATTCGGGGGACGGCCTGGCCGTCGGGCCGGTGGGCGATGGGCGTGCGCTGACGCTCTTCGCCTGATCCGGGGGCCTCGCCGATGGTGCCAGGCATGCTCATGTGGCCCGTGCGCCACAACGGCACAGCGATGTCGGTTGATTTAGAACCTTTTTAAAAAGCAACAGAGCGAGATTGAAATGAATGTAAGTCTTCGTCTTGGAAGTTCGATCTGACCAGGTTGACCGGAAATGTTTCTGCCTCGTAACGCACAGCCTCCGAGTTAGTTTTGGTATGCGTCCGTGGCACCCTCCATCAAGAATAAGAAGTCCCACGGTGCTCGCCTGGCATCGACTGCTGTCCTTTCGATGACATCCCTTGTTTCAGTGATCGGCCTTGGATCGAATTCGACCCAAGCCCAGCCCGCCACGGACGCAGCTCAGGCGGTGCAACTCGAAGAACTTGCTGTCGCGGGCAATGGCGGCTCACTTCTCAAGGTCGATGGCTATCTTGCCAAGGATAGCATCAGTGCGACCCGCACGGACACGCCGCTGCGTGAGGTGCCACAAACGGTGGTGGTCGTACCGAACCAGGTGCTCGAAGACGCAGCCGCCACACGTGTCGACACGGCTCTCGACCTGGCCGGAGTCGGTCGCGCCAACAATTTTGCAGGCTTGGGCCTGACCGAGTTCACGATCCGGGGCTTTGCCACCGGCGAATACTACCGCAACGGATTTCCGATCAATCGAGGATTCCCGAATTCGCCCGATGTCGCTTCCATCGAGCGCATCGAGGTTCTCAAGGGTCCATCAGCGTTCCTGTACGGGCGTGGCGATCCGGGCGGCACCTTCAACATCGTCACCAAGCAACCGCTGGCCGAGCGCAGCTTCGCCATCGGTACGCAGTACGGCAGCTACAACCTCAAGCGCAGCACGTTCGATGCGACAGGCGCCCTCGATGAGGACGGCAAGGTCCTCGCCCGCATCACGGGTGCCGTTGAGGACAACGGCAGCTTCCGCGACTTCGTGCGCGGCGACCGTTACTACCTCGCGCCTGTCATAGCCTGGAAGCCGACCGCCGACACGACCGTCACCCTCGAAGGGGAGCTCATCAGCACCAGCCAGACCTTCGACCGCGGCGTCGTGCCCATCGCCGGCAACCTCCGTGCCCTCCCAAGGACCCGCTTCATCGGGGAACCGGGGATCGCCCCGGTTCGCAACGACAACGCCCTCGGCCAACTGCGCATCGAGCATCGGCTCGACCCGAACTGGGTGGTCAGCGCCGGGGCGCAGGTGCTGGCCGGCAATCTCGCCGGCGACGGTGCGGGGGCCATCGGCGTCCTTGCCGACGGACGGACCCTGCGGCGCACGTTCGAGCGGCGTGACCTGACCTGGTCCGATCTCGACCTGCAGGTGAACCTCGCGGGCAAATTCGAGACGGGTCCGTTTCGCCACACACTGCTGACGGGCCTGGACTATGACAGCTATCGCTACCGTGAGGTCTTCAACCGCTCGAACGCGACGACCAACCCGTTCTTCCTCGATCTCTTGACCCCTCAGTACGGCCAGCGCCTGCCCCCACTCACGGCCTCCGTCAGCAACCTGCTGGAGAACACGCAGAGCTTCGCCGGCTACATCCAGGACCAGATCGACATCACGCCGCGCCTCCACGCACTGGTTGGCGTGCGCGTGGAAGACATCGGCCTCGTCTCGACCTCCTTCCTCAACAATCGGACCACGCGCCTGCAGGGTACCGCTGCGACCCCCCGTCTCGGCTTGGTCTACGACCTCTTCGACACGGTCTCCGTCTACGGCAACTACTCGCGCTCGTTTCGGCCCAACACCGGTGCGGACCGGACCGGCCGACCCTTCGCGTTCCAGGAGGGCGAGGGCGTCGAGGCCGGTGCCAAATTCACCCTGCTCGACGGTCGCCTGAGTGCCTCGGCGGCCGTGTTCGACATCAAGCGGACCAACGTCCTGACAACGGACCCGCTCGACGTGAACTTCAGCGTGGCCGCAGGCGAGATCCGCAGCCGTGGCTTCGACCTGAGTTTCGCGGGCTATCTGGCGCCGGGCTGGCGCGTGATCGGCACCTACGCGTATGTCGACGCGGCCGTGAGCCGTGACAACGCGCTTCCTGTCGGGACGCGGCTGGCGAATATCCCCGAGAACAGCTTTTCCGTGCAAAGCGTCTACGAGTTCCAGAGCGGCGACCTTCGGGGTCTCGGGCTCGGCGGGGGCGTCAGTTTTGCCGGGCAACGCGTTGCCGGGACGGCTTTGTCGACCTTCAAGCTTCCCGAATACACGGTCTTCAACTTGATCTCGTATTATCAGATTACGCCGGGCGTCAGAGTCTACCTGAACGTCGACAACCTCTTCGACGAGACGTTCTATGACCGGGCGTTTCAGAACCGCTACGCCACTCCAGGTCTTCCACGCACGATCATGGGTGGCGTTGCGGCTCGCTTCTAAATCCCCGCCACGCTTGTTTTCCAATGCCGCTTCGGCACGGCGTCGAGGATCGCGGTCGTGCACAAGGCTGGCACGGTTCCGCGCTCCGCCGGGTCGGGGCCCTGCGTCTCATTCGGGGGACGGCCTGGCCGTCGGGCCGGGCCGGGCGAGGTCGCGCGCGAGGGCGAGCATCACCGCGAGGGTGTCGGCCTCGTCCTGCTCCGCGCCGTGGTCGCTGAGCTTGACGATCACCGTGCCGGTGTCGCGATTGATGTAGACGTACTGGCCGTAGACCCCGATGGCGGAGATGTCCTCGTCGCCGTTCGGAACGTGCCACCACTGCGCCGAGTAGGGCCAGCCGTCGACCTCCTGCCGGGCCGGCGTCTCGATCCGTTCGATCCAGCCCGGCGCCACGATGCGCGTCGCTCCCACCCGGCCGTGATCGGCCACCATCAGCCCCAGGCGGGCGAAGTCGCGGGCGACGGCGTTGAGGCAGCAGAACGCCTTCTCGGTCCCGCCGGGCCGGTCGAGATTCCAGGTCGCCTCCGCCTCGGCCCCCATCGGTTTCCAGATCTGCTCCGACAGGATGTCGGCCAGGGGCCGGCCCTGGATCTCGGCCAGGATCAGCCCGAGCACCTCGGTGTCGATGCTGCGGTACTGGCCCTTGCTGCCGGGCCGGGACGACAGGCGGGCGTGGTCCCGCACGAAGGCCGGGAGGTCGCGGGTGAGGTACATCCCGGCTGTGCCGACCAGCGGGTCCCAGGGATCGTAGTTCTCCGGCACCGCGAGCCCGCTCGTCATGTCGAGGAGGTCGCGGACGGTGATGCGGCCGAAGGCGGCGGTGTCGCGCAGATCCGGGCGCAGGTCTGGAAGCAGGGCGGAGACCCGGTCCGTCTCGGCGAGCTGCCCCTTCGTGATCGCCTGCCCGACCAGGAGCGAGACCACCGATTTCGCCACCGACCAGGACGGAAAGCGCGTCGCCCCGTCGAAGCCGGGCCGATACCATTCGTGGACCAGGATGCCGTTCTGCGTGACCAGGAGTGCATTGGTGTGGGTCGCGGCCAGCATCTCGGCCAGGGAGACCCGCCCGCCCTTCCACGGCACAGGGTCGAGGATTGGGCGGAGCCGGACCGGCAGGACCCGCGGGGTCGCCGCCGCCGGCACCGGCCGGCGCGCGAACCAGGGTTCGACGGCCGAGGGCTCGAGGACGGTGAGGGCCACCAGGATGATGGGATTCGGCACGCCGAGGAGGGCCGTGGCCGCCCAGGCGACGGCGCTCAGGAGCCCGGCCGCCACGAGCCCGATCTTCAGGGCCAGGGCCGGGCGCCCCGCGCGGTGGGGGCGGGACCGCGGGCCGCGCTCGGGGTGAAAAAGCACCGGAGGACAGCCCTTCGTGCGGGAGGGGGACCCCATGTCCGGGGGTTGAAAGCGGATCAGTGGGCCGCGCTCTGGCCCGAGGCCAGGATGGTCACGCCCACGGCGATCACCGCGATGCCGGCCATCATCGACAGGGTGATGGGCTCATCGAACAGGAGGGCGCCGCCGAGGGCCGCCCCAACCATGCCGACCCCGGCCCAGATCGCGTAGACGACGCCGATCGGCAGCATGTTCATGCTGTTCGACATCAGCCAGAAGGCGGTGCCGTAGCCCACCACCATGATCACGGTCGGCACCGGCCGGGTCAGCCCGTCGGCGGCCTTGAGGGCCAGCGTCGCGGTCACTTCGGCGCTGATCGCGAAGGCGAGGAGCAGGTAGGGATTCATGCGGGAAGCGTCCGTGGAAGCGGCGGGCCGACGGAGCGCCGGGCGATGCGTGCGCCCGACAGGAACCACCGGGCGCGTTAATTTCCGGTGTGGCGCCCCGTGAATGAGGCGCGCTGTTGCGGGCTCTAGTCTTGTTTTCGCCGGGCGCCCGTACGGCGGATCTTGAGAGCGACAAGTCTTGGGCGGAGTCAACAGGCTCGGACGGGCACAGGTCGGTTTCCAACAATTGGAGCTGCCGGGCCGCGTCGCTTTCGGCTATGGAACGCGACACCCGTGGAAATCGCGCCGGCTCCGGGTCGGCGACCCCGCGCGATCGGAGCGTTGAGGATGTCTCGGCCGGCAGTGGTTCCCAGCGTCATCGAAACGACGACCTGCGTCGAACCCCGGCAGGCGTTCGCGTTCTGGCGCGCCACCGCGCTGGCGCCCTTCGGCGACGTGGAGCGGGTCCAGGCGCGGGCGCCCTTCCAGGCCAGGCGGCTGGCCGTGGCCGCGGCGGACTGGGCGCTGACGCACACGGCGAGTTCGCCGGTGGGGTTGCGGTTCGGCAGCGGCCATATCGACCGGAACGCCCCCGAGCAGGTCGCCATCGCCCTGGCCCTCGACGGGATCGGCTACCAGGAGCAGCACGACCGCGGCGGGCGGATCGCCGCCGGCGACATCAGCTTCCTGGTCCGGAACCGGCCCTTCATGGCCGGGTCCCAGAACGCCTACGAGGAACTCCGCATCGCCGTACCGCGCCGGATGTTCGAGGCGTGGTTCGGCGATGCCGATGCCTTCTCGGGGCGGATTCTGGCGAGCCGACCCGCGATATCCGCCTTCGCGCCGCAGTTCCGCGCCTTCGCGAGCTCGGTGCGGGCGATGTCCCACGGCGAGGCGGACGCGGCCCTGGACAGCCTGCTGCACCTGCTGCGGGGCCTCGTCCCGGAGGCGGCCGGCCGGTCGCGGAGGGAGCTGTCGCGGGATGCGGTGATCTCCCTGGCGCGGGCGCAGATCGAGCGGCGGCTGCACGACCCGGGCCTCTGCCCGCGGCAGATCCACACGGCGCTCGGGCTGTCGCGAACCCAGCTCTACCGGGCCTTTGCCGAGACCGAGGGCATCGCGGCGGAGATCCGGACCGCGCGCCTGACCCATGCCTACCGCCACCTGGCCTCGCCGGACAACGACGGCCTGAAGATCGCCACCATCGCGTATGGCTGCGGCTTCACCGACGTGCCGACCTTCAACCGCGCCTTCCGCCGGCGCTTCGGCTTCCCGCCCGGCGATCTTCGCAGTCGTGATCCAAGCCTGCGTGATCCAAGCCTGCGTGATCCAAGCATCCGTGATCCAAGCATCCGTGATCTTGGCGCCCGACGCTCCGGAGACGCACCGTCGGACGGGACATCCTCTCACGGCAGGTGATACGACACGCCCGCGATCAGCGCCTTCTCCTCGGTGTTGATGGTCCGGCGCGGATCGCCGCCGAACTTGTTGTGCCAGTACTGGAAGCCGGCGAACACCTCGAAGCGGTGGGGCGTGCCGGCGACGAGCTGGCCGACATCCAGCACCAGGTTGGTCTGCGACACGAACTCGACCTGGGTCTCGTTCTCGTTGATGCGTCCGTAGCGGCCCTTGGGCAGGATCACGGTGTTGAAGCCGGCGAGCGACAGGGGCAGCCCGGTGAAGCTCAGGGGCAGCGCATAGGTCAGCTCGAATTCCGGCGTCATCCGGTATTCGACGCTGCGGAAGCGGCCCACCGCGAAGCCGTTGCGCGAGAACTCCTTGTAGGCCTGGACCTTGAGATTCACGTATCCGGCCGGCACGTCGAACGCGAAGTTGAGGCCGAAGGTGCCGGCGCGCTTCTCGGAATCGAAGGTCGTGTCCTTGGTGTTGATGTCCGCCCCGAAGGACAGCCCGATATCCTTGACGAGGCCCGGGATGCTGAAGGCGTCGGTGTCGAAGATCTGGTTCCCGCTGAGGACGCCCCGGTAGATCAGGTAGAACTCGGTCGCGCCGACGCCGGGGAAGTTGCCGAACTTGTCGCCCGCCGGGTCCTGGGACCCCGAGCGCAGGATGTCGAGGGAGAGCAGGTTGGTGCCGTAGGTCCAGGTATTGGCGTGGAACAGGTTGACCACGTTCTTGGGCACCGCGCGGGGCTCGCGCCGGCCGTCCGGGCCCTGGACGCTGATCCCGGGCTCGGCGGACGGCCCCTGGAACCGGTAGCTGATGATGGTGTCGGAGAAGCTGAAGAGCGAGGGCGCGGGCGGTGCCGCGACCGGCCCCACGGGCGGCGCTGGCGCTGCGGGCCCGTCCGCGGCCGACGCGGTTCCGATGAGGCTGACCCCCGCGAGGCCAAGACCCGCGAGGCCAAGACCGGCAAGGCCGAGCCCCGCAAGGCCGAGCCCCGCACGGACATGCCCGCGGCAGGCCAGAAGCAGGCCCCGGCGGGCCGCACACGTAAGCATCGACGTCTCTCCCGTGAATGTCCAAGTCCCGATAAGCCGCCCCATCGGTCGGGCTCGCCGGTTCGGCGCCTGTGCGCCGCCGCGCCGCAGCGCGGGCCGACAGCGGTCGAGCCGGGCTCGTCGCGGTCGTGGTTGATGTCGCCGCTCCGCCTTCGCATCCGGCCGGCCGATCGTCGCCGGGCGCACCATGAACCCGGCTCGGGCGCCGGGCACGGGTCGCATGCGTTGCGAAGCCTGCCGCCGCGCGATCGCTTCAACAGATCGCCGGGGCAGGGTATTCGGTGAACGAGGGCGTTCGATGCCGGGCCGCGAGCCCGCGCGATCCGGCCCTATTTCAGCGGACAGGCGGCGCCGCTGGCGATCCAGGCCGCCACCAGGGCACCGGCCTCGGCCTGCGTCCCGGGCGCCGGCGTCCGGCCGTATCCGGGCGCCCAGGCCCATCCGACCAGGGTGTCCTGGCCGATGTGGTGCAGGAGGTCCTCCACCTTGCGCTGGCCGTTGCGCGCCGGATCCTTGATCTGCTCGCAGATCTCGGCGACGCTTCTGCCCTCCCAGGCCATCGAGCGCGGGGCGAGGTGCCAGTCGGAATGCCCCGGCATCCGTCCGGGCTCGAAATTGGCGGCGCCGTGGCAGCTCCCGCAACGCATCGACGCGGTGCCGAAGCCGTCGGGCCCGCGGAACACCGGCGGCTGGTGGGGCCGGCTGTGGTCGCCCTGCCGGGGCCGGTCACCGGCCGGATGGCAGTTGGTGCAGCGGGGACTGGTCAGGACCTTGCCGAGTTCGGTGAAGATCGCCGCCGAGCGCGTGTGGGTGTCGGCGATCGCGTCGAAGCTCTGCGGCGGGGCGAGCCGGCCGGCCGGAACCGGCTCGGCCGCATCGACCCGAACCAGGCACACGGCGAGGACGGCCGCCGCGGCGAGGCCGCGGGTCCGGAGGGAAGAGGTCATCGGCCGGGCTTTCAGAGGAGGTAGCGCTGGGGTTCGGCCAGGATCACGGAGCGGACCGCCTCGTGATATTTGACGTAACCGGTGCAGCGACAGAGATGGCCGTCGAGGGCTTCGGCGATGGTGGATTCCACGTCCGCCCGGGCCACCGGCGTCCGGGCCAGACGCTCGAGCAGCACCTGGCCCTCGTTGAGGAAGCCCGGCGTGCAGTATCCGCACTGGAACGCGAAGTGGTGGATGAAGGCCTTCTGCAGCACGCTGAGCTCGTCGCCCTTGGCGTGCCCCTCGACCGTGCGGATCGTCTTGCCGTTGAAGCTCACGGCCGGGACGATGCAGGTCGGGCTGGTGGAACTCGTCCCGTCCGGTTCATCGACGATGATGGCGCAGCTCAGGCACTGCGCCGCGCCGCAGCCGAACTTGGTGCCCGTCATCCCGAGATATTCGCGCAGGAAGTCGTTCATGGTGAGGTCGTCGCGGACCTCCGTCGGACCATGGACCCGACCGTTGATGGTGATGACCAGTGCCGTCACGCCAGGGCTCCCTTGAGCATGGTGGGGGTGACCGGAAGCGAGTAGAAGCGGTGGCCGGTCGCGTCGAAGATGGCATTGAGGATGGCGGGCACGACGGGGATCATGACCACCTCGGCGATGCCCTTGGGCGGCTCGTCGGCGGAGACCGGCGGCAGCAATTCGATCTCGAGATCGTGCAGCGGCAGGTCCGATCCACGGGCCACCACGTACTGGCCGAGATTCCACTGGCCGTTGCCGGGGCCGCCCTCGTAGAGCGGCAGGGTCTCCAGCAGGGTGTAGCCGACGCCCATGGCGAAGCCGCCCTGGGCCTGGCCCCGCACCACTTCCGGGACCAGGGCGCGGCCGCATTCCACCACCGAATAGGCCTTGGCGATCCGGATCGCCCCGCTGGTCCGATCGATCTCGACGCGCACGACGGTGCCGCACTGGGCTCCGAAGGTGGTGCCGATCCGGTTGTTGCTGGTGGGCGGGAACGCGACGGCGACGCGGGCGACCCGTTCGAACGGGCCGGCGCCGTGGCGGACCGCGAGGGCGTCCGCCTCGGCGCGATAGCGCTTGTCCTGGATCGGGAAGGTGGCGCTGGCGAAGGCCCACCGCGAGAAGCAGTGGGTCATCGCCCCGGTCACCAGCCGGGCCGCATGGGCCTTGGCCGCGAGATCCGGCAGGGACAGCGGCGGCAGATCGGCGAAGACCAGACGGCCCTCCTGCCACCGCGCCTCGGCCCATTGCTCGGCCCGGTGGTCGGTGGCCGGAATGTTCCACAGCGCGAGGGCCGCCGGCCACAGGCCGAACCGGAAGATGACGCGGGCCGCCTCGGCCGCCGCGTGGGTGCCCACATGGGCGCCGTTCGAGGCCGCGGTGGCCGAGCTGATGGCCGGAACCCAGCGGCTGTTCTTCTCGACGGCGTCCTGCGTCGCCTGATCCATCGTGTACGAATTGCCGGAGGTGACCAGCGCCAGGGCGCCGAAGGCGTCGAGCTGGCCGAGGGCGACCTCGTCGGCGAGGCCGCCGATGTGGATCGCGACCCGGCTCGCCAGCGCGGTGCCCATGCCGTTGCCCATCTCGGGCTGATCGCAGGCGATCGAGATGCGGCCCTGGGGGTCGATCTCGATGCGGCCCATGGAGCAGTCGGCGCCGGTGCCGTAATCCTTGGTGACGCAGGCGACGCCGGTGCCGACGACGATGCCGTCGCGCTTCGGCCGGGCCTTCTCCGCCGCCCGCGCCGTCCAGATCGGATGCGCCTCGAGCTTGTCGAGGAGTTCCAGCGTCCGCACCGAGACGGTGTAGCGATTGCCCATCATGGTGCGGCCGTCGGGGGCCAGGGCGTTGCGGCGGCGGAACGCGATCGGATCGAGCGGCAGCGCCGCGGCGGCCTCGTCGATCAGGGTTTCGAGCGCCGTCATGGTCTGCACGGTGCCGTAGCCGCGCATCGAGCCGGCCGTCACGCCGCGGCTGTGCAGGGCCACCGTGGTGACGTCGACCTTCGGGATGTCGTAGATGCCGATGGCCGCCGCCGCCGCCACCGTGGCGACGTTGGTCGAGAAGTTCTGGAGGCCGCCGCCGTCGAGGACGTGGTCGGCCGCGAAGGCCGTGATCTTGCCGGTCTTGCGGCTGATCCCGATCCGCGTGTGCATCTTGAAGGCGTGGCGCTTGATGCCGCCCTGGAACTGCTGGAAGCGATCATGCGCCAGGCGCACCGGGCGGCCGGGGAAGAAGATCGCCGCCAGGGTGACGTAGAGGATGAAGGGGGTGTGGTCGCGCCCGCCGAAACCGCCGCCCATATAGGCGAAATCGGCCTCGATGTGCTTGGGCTTGAACGCGGCCTTGGCCTTGCTCAGCAGGGTGGCGATGGCCTCGGCGCCCTCGTAGGGCGACTGGATGCCGAGCACCAGTTCGAGCTTTCGGCTCCGGCCGTCGTACCAGCCGAGGCCGCTCTCGGTTTCGAGGAACATCGGGTCGACCGACTGGGTCTCGAAGCGCCGGTCGAGCACCAGCAGGTCCGGGTCGGTCCCCGTCAGCTCGGCGCGGATGGCCTCGCCGTAGCGGGCCGCCTTGCCGTAGGGCTTCGAGGTCTCCCGGGCGTAGGGCTCCCAGACCGGCAGGGGCGAATGCTGCATGCGGCCCGGACTGACCCATCCGGCCAGGATCGGCGAGTAGACGTCGGGCGATTGCGGGGTCGGGCCGGCGACGCGGGTGAAGCGGAAGGCGCCGTAATTCTCGCCCTCGACCGGGCCGGTCTCGTCGCCGAACTGGACCAGGGTGCCGTCGCGGAAGGCGAGGCGGGCCCGGTCGAAGGCGTCGAAGCTGTCGAAGATCAGCATCGCGAGGGGCTGGCCGAGATAGAGCGGCGTCTTGCCCACCGGACAGAACAGGTCGCCGGCATAGAAGTCCGGAACCGTGAGATTGGCCTTAGTCACGTCGTCCGCCGTCACCACCACGGTGGGCTTGAGCGGCCCGTCGAGGCGGGCGAGATCGAGGCCGAGATAGACGCGGGACGCGTCCGGCGCCCGCACCAGCAGGGCGTGGGAGGTGGTCTGCGGCCAGCCCGGCATGTCGGCGGCGCGGAAATCCGAAGCATAGAGCTTCGCCCCCGTCACCTTCGGGCTGCCGTCGATGCGACCGAGGCCGCCGGAGGCGGGATTCCAGTGGTTCCGGCCCGGTAAGGTCTCGCGGGCGGCGAAGCTGGGCTCCTGGGCGGCGGCGAGGCGGGACAGGCTGAGCGAAATACCGCTCGCGGTGACCCAAGTCATAAATTCACGGCGCGACGCGCGCATGGTCCAATTCTCCAGGTTCCGTTCGGCGTTCCATGTCGATCCGGTCGCCGCAGCCCGATCTGGAGCCGACATCTTGCAGAGCCGATCAACACCCCGCCCGCGAGACGTCCTATACGGAATCTATGAACATATATCTTAATGAAATCGATAGACGCCGAAACGCAAAACTGCGGTCAAACCGAAGCGTTGCTGATATGCCACTGATAGACGAGTTGTTGTTCGGTATAAGTTTTAAAATATATTATAGATATTGATGGTAGATATTCGCAAATTAACACATGTAATTTAACGTTATTGTCGCGTCGGCAAGGGTCCGAATAAGGACATTGTCGCCGAGGCATACTACTCGGTATCGACTTCGCTCCGGCGGACATCCTCTTCCGTGGCGCCTGCCCGCTCATGCCCGGGACAGCCCCATCCGGCACGACGCGCCGGGCGATGGGGTCCAAAGGTGTCCAAAAAGGGGGAATCGAGGCAGCCTCAGGCCGCGTGTTCGACCAGACCTGTTCTTGCATCGGCCCAGGATGGACCGGAAAGGCCGTCGGTGGTGGGCCCGGCAGGACTCGAACCTGCAACCAGACCGTTATGAGCGGTCGGCTCTAACCATTGAGCTACAGGCCCAAACCGTTGGGACAGCTTGCGTTTCGGTGTCCGGGACGATCTCCAGGACCGCACCCGCACCGGACACGCCGGGTTTGCCTAGCGCGATCCGTCAGTGGCGGCAAGGCTTCCGGCGCCCGGGGCGTGCCACGGTGGAAGACGCGGCAAGGCGGGCTCATCGACGGAAAGGTTTGGACGGCAAGGGCCGGCGCCGTAATTCCCGAGACCGGCACGGCGGGGCAGGCATAGAGCGTCAGCCGGCTCTCGATGGTGCCCCCTGGCAGGCTGCCGGGGATCGGCGTCGAGCACGAGGCCAGCGCGACAGGCCGATGGCGTTTCCGGCGCGGCAGGCCTTGCCGAAGCCCCGCTGCAGGGTTCGGCCGGACGCCTCAGGCCGGCGGCCGGTCGGGCGCGAGGCCGAGTTGGGCATCCGCGAGAGCCTCGGCGAGAGCATCCGCGAGGGCGTCGACCTGCGCCGTGTCGTGCGCGGCCGAGAAGGCCACGCGCAGCCGGGCGGTGCCGGCCGGCACCGTCGGCGGCCGGATCGCGACGACGAGGAAGCCGCGCGCCTCCAGGGCGGCCGAGAGGGCGAGCGCCGCTTCCGCCGTCCCGACATGGACGGGCACGATCGGGCTCGTCGCCTCGGGCAGTCCGAGCCGCGCCGTGAAGCGGCGGGCCAGGGCCAGGGGTCGGGCGGCGCGCTCGGGCTCCGCCTCGATGATGTCCAGCGCGCACAGGGCGGCCGCGGCCGAGGCGGGCGGCAGGCCGGTGGTGTAGACGAAGCTGCGGGCCCGGCTCGTCATGAGGTCGATGACCTCGCGCGAGGCGCAGAGATAGCCGCCATAGGAGCCCAGCGCCTTGGACAGGGTGCCCATTTCCAGGGGCGCACGGGCGCCCGCCTCCACCACGCCGAGGCCGTGGGCATCGTCCACCAGCGTCCAGGCATCGTGGGCCGCGGCGACCTCCAGGAGAGCGTCCAGGGGAGCCCGGTCGCCGTCCATGCTGAACACCCGCTCGGTGAGGATCAGCGCGCGCCCGTGGCGGCCCCTCCGCGCGGCCAGGATGTCCCGCAGGTGGCCGATGTCGTTGTGGCGGAAGCGCAGCATCGTGGCACCCGAGACCTGCGCCCCCGCGAACAGGCAGGAATGGCCGAGCGCATCGATCAAGACCAGGTCCCGGGCGCCCGCCAGGGCCGGCACGATGCCGAGATTGGCCATGTACCCGCTGCCGAAGACCAGGGCGGCGGCCTTGCCCTTGTGGGCGGCGAGCCGGGCTTCCAGCGCGCCCAGCAGGGGGTGGTTGCCGGTGACGAGGCGCGAGGCCCCGGCCCCGGCTCCGTAGCGCGCCAGGGCCGCCTGGCCGGCGGCGATCACCCGGGGGTCGTCGGAGAGCCCGAGATAATCGTTGCAGGAAAACGACACCAGGGTCCGGCCGCTCCGTCGGGCGGTGACGCCGGGGCCGCGCGCGGTGTCGATCAGCCGGCGGCGCAGGGCGCGGGCCTCGAGATCGGCCAGGGTCTCGCGGGCGAACGCGTCGAGGCTGGACGGCGGGGAACCGGTATCGGACGGAGGGGCGGACATGCCGCCCGCATGGGGGCGAGCGGGACGGCCTTGTCAAGGACAGCCCGGTCTATCGCAGCGCCGCAGAGCAGCTCGGGGCCACGACGAAGCCGGACGACAAGATACGACGCGTGGGCAGTTAACCGCTTCGCAATGCGATGCTGCGTAGTTTGCTCGCCAAGGAGCGCCCTAAGCTTGGCGTTCCGGCACATTCCCGGAGTTCCGTGCCCCGCGCCGGCCCTCCCCTGACGGAGCACACCGACTCATGGCCCTCGATCTCGGCATGCCGATCCTCGTCGTCGACGATTATCAGACGATGGTCCGTATCATCCGCAACCTGCTCAAGCAGCTCGGCTTCGAAGAGGTCGACGACGCCTCCGACGGCACCGCCGCCCTGGCCCGCCTGAAGAACCGCAAATACGGCCTCGTCATCTCCGATTGGAACATGGAGCCGATGACGGGCTACGAGCTGCTGCGCCACGTCCGTGCCGACGAAGCCCTGCGCACCACGCCGTTCATCATGGTCACCGCCGAGTCGAAGACCGAGAACGTCATCGCCGCCAAGAAGGCCGGCGTGAACAACTACATCGTCAAGCCGTTCAACGCCGCCACGCTGAAGAGCAAGATCGAAGCGGTCTGCGGCGCCTGATCGATCGCCGACGCACACCGTAAGGGGGGAGCAAGGGACCATGCCACTCGCCAAGCAGGCGCGCAAAGCGAATTCCTCGCCGGACAAGCCATCCCTGATCCGCGAACTGGTCGAGATCGCGGATTACATCGCGCACCTGCGCAACGAGATCGCCGCACTCCGGGCCAACGAACTCACCCGCGACCGCTTGCCGATGGCCCATGAGGAACTCGGCAGCGTGGTGGCCGCCACGGCGGGCGCCACCAATTCCATCATGAACACGGCCGAGGAGATCCTCGGCCTGCCCGACGACAAGAACTACCGCGCCACCGTCGAGGCGCGCATGAACGACATTTTCGAGGCCTGCACCTTCCAGGACATCACCGGCCAGCGCATCGCCAAGGTGGTGGAGGCTCTGCATCAGCTCGAGAGCCGGCTCTCGCGCTTCGCCAGCGCCGTCAAGGCCAAGGACAAGGGCGGCATCGATCCGGAGGAGGTGGAGCGCCGGGTCCGCCGCGAACTCCTCATCCTCAACGGACCGCAGATCAACGGCCCGGCCGTCGCCCAGGACGAGATCGACGCCCTGTTCGCCTGATCACCAGACCAGGATCACCAGACCAGGCGCTCGATCACCGCATCCGGCCGGACAGCCTGACGATCGAGCCAGTCGGCGATGTCGCCGAGGCTCGCGTGCGCGGCCGAGACCCCAAGCTCCTCCGCATGGATGCCGCGCGCCACCAGCAGGCTGGGAATGCCGTAGGCCGCCGCCCCCGCGATGTCGGTGCGCAGCGCGTCGCCGACCGCGAGCACCCGGGCGCGTTCCGGCGGCACGCGCCCGTCGAGGCCGCCCGCCAGCGTCAGGGCCGCCTCGTAGACGGGACGATGGGGCTTGCCCGCGTAGGTGACGGCGCCGCCGAGGCCTTCATAGGCTTCCGCGATCAGGCCCGCGCAGGGGACGAGCTCACCCCGGCGCTCGACCACGAGATCGGGATTGGCGCAGATCATCGGCACCGCCCGCGCCCGCATGGCCTCCAGCGTCGCGCGGTAATCCTCGGCGGTCTCGCAGGTGTCGTCGAACAGGCCGGTGCAGACCACGCGGTCGGCCGCCGCCACGTCGACCAGCTTCACGTCGAGCCCGTCGAAGATCGTGGCGTCGCGCTCCGGCCCGAGATGGTGCAGGCGCTCGCCCGGATGGGCCGCGATCAGGCTGCGGGTGAGGTCGCCGGAGGTCAGGATGGCGTCGTAGGCGGCGCGGGGCACGCCGAACCCGTCGAGGATCGCCTGTACGCCGGCCCAGGGGCGCGGCGCGTTCGAGACCAGCACCACCCGGCGTGGCCGCCCCGCCTCCGGCAAGGCGCGAAAGCGCATCAGCGCGTCGCTCGCCCCCGGATGGGCGTTGGTGCCGTCATGCAGCACGCCCCAGACATCGCAGAGAATCAGGTCGTAGCGCTCCGCGATCCCCGCAACACCGTCCAGGGTCGGAACGGGCCGGGAGGCAGCGGAGCGTGCGGGCGTCTCGGTCATGCGGGCGGACCTGTCCTGGCGGCGGGCGTGGAGGGAGCGCCGTCCGGTTAGGCGGGACATCCCCGGAAATCAACGCCGCCCGCGGTTCGCCGGTCTCGATCCCCGGCCTTCCCGGCGCCGATCGCTCCCGAAGGGCCCGGCGTCCAGGCGCGCCTCAGCCGGCCCGGCGCAGGAAATCGCGAAACGGGCGGCGCTGCGGCGGCGGCTCCGGGTCCTCGTTCGGCGGCGGCGCAGGCTCCGGCGCTTCGGGCGGGGCGTTGAGCACCTCGGCGCGCACCACCCGGGCGGGGGCGAAGACGATCCCCTGCGCCAGCGGCACATCGAGTTCGATCAGATCGGGCACGTCGGTCTCGCGCTCCACCTGCTCGGCGACGAGGCGGATGCCCGCCCGTGCCAGCGACGCCACGAGATCCTCGAGGGCGATGTCGGGCATCGCCTGGCGGGTGCCCGGACGCAGCAGCAGGTCGACCGGCACCTTCACCTGGGAGACGCCCCGGTCGGCCAGGGCCAGGGGGTCGAGGCGCAGGTCGAGGGGCCGGTCCAGGATGAAGCCGATGCGGCCGCGCAGGTCCGCCAGCGCCCCGGCCTGCTCCGCGTCGAGGCTGCGCCAGCTCAGCTGCGGCAGAGCCAGCATCACCCGCCCGGACAGGTCCGGCTCGCCCTCGACGAGGCGGCCGAGGGAGCGCAGGAAACCCGGCTCGAACAGCGAGCGCGGCGACAGCCCGTAGGCCACCGCCGCCAGGCTGCCGCGCCCGGCGAGATGACGCGCGATGGTGGCGACGCGCTGGAGCATGCGGCGGTCGAGATCGGTGGTGCGGCCATGGCGCTCCAGAACCGGCACGAAGGCCTCGGCTCCCAGGGAGTCTCCCGCGAGGCGCAGGCGCGCCACGGCCTCGTAGGACACCACCTTGCGCTGCGGCAGCGACACGATGGGCTGGAGATGAACCTCGAGCCCGTCGCCGTCGTAGGCCGCGACCAGGGCCGCGTCCCCGGTCGGTTCGACCCGGCCCAGGGCGCGCGGGGTCCAGGGGGTTGCCGGGACGGCGGCGGGCCGGCGGGCCGGCTCCGCCTCGGCGACGCGGGTCGCCGGGCGCAAGTCGGGTTCGAAATCGGGGGCGATGCCTCGCGACGGAGCCGGGGGAACGGGGGGAACCGGTGGGGCCGTCTTGAGCCCGGCGATCTCGCCATCCTGGGCCGCGACCACCGCCGCCAGTTCCCGCACGATCCCGCTGAGCAGGCCGATCTCGGCCGTGACCTCTTCGAGCCCTGCGTTCAGTTCCTGGCTGTCGAGGAAATGCGGGCTGTCGAGACCGGGAGGCGCGGCGCTCGCGGGAAGCCCGGCCTCGACGGCGCGGACCTGCTGCTCGGCCAGGGCTCGGGTCACCGTCTCCAGGCGCACCAGGCGCTGCGACAGCACGTTGACTTCGCCGGACAGCTTCTCGCAGCGCGCCGTCAGCGTGCTGGCGCGCCGATGCGCGGTGAGCGCCGCCACGAGGCCGATCCCGGCGAGCCCGAGGCTCGCCCCGAGCGGGCTGAACACCGCCAGCGGCCCGAGGAGGCTGAGCCCGAGCAGGGAGAAGGCCCACAGGCTCGTACGCCGGCCAACGATCCGGGCCATCGGGGTCTTCGATCCTCGAAACATGAAACCAGGGCGCGTGCCAGCCCGCGCCCGCACGCAGCCATTTGTTGCCGAGACGCCGCCGGCCCACAAGGGACCGCCGCCCGCCGGGAACGAATTTCCGGTGGAATGTGGCTTGGCGCGTTGTGTGCGCGCCGTTCAGGCGGGCGTTCCCCGGCAAGACCGCGTTCCGGCCCCGGGTTGGCGCACCAGGTCCGGCACCGCAGTCCAGCAACTTGCATCGGCCCGCCGCCGCATCACAATGCGGCCGACGGCACGAGAAGCCCGGAGCGCACCTCATGGACGCGACGCCATCGGACCTCCTGATACAGGTGGAGGGCATGACCTGCGACGGCTGCGTGGCGGCGGTGTGCCGGGCGATCCGGCGCCTCGACCCGGAAGCCAAGGTCGCGGTCGACCTCGATCACGGCTGCATCGCAGTCACGACCACGGCTCAGGCCTCAAGCATCGCGGAGGCGCTGTCGGAGGCCGGATACACGGCCAGTGCCATCACGGGATGACACGCACCTGATCCCAAACAAAATTTTGCCTGCGAATTCAAAATTTCCGACGCGCTTTTGCTTGTCCCTTCGCGCAAATTGATGCGATCGATCCTGTGTGGCCGTTCGGCCGATCCGTACGGCCCAACGTCGACGGATCCGGTCTCTCGGCAGACGACACACGCCAGCGGATGGATCCGGCCCCGCGCCGGGCCCAACCGCGCAAGAACAATCCGGGAGAAACGCAGTATGCCCTCAGATATCGAGATCGCGCGCGCCGCCACGCTACAGCCGATCACCGAGGTTGCCGCCAAGATCGGGATTCCGGACGAGGCGCTTCACCATTACGGTCGGCACATCGCCAAGATCGACCACGCCTTCATCACGTCGCTCGAAGCCAAGCCCGAGGGCAAGCTCGTGCTCGTGACGGCGATCAGCCCGACGCCGGCCGGCGAGGGCAAGACCACCACCACGGTCGGCCTCGGCGATGCGCTCAACCGCATCGGCCAGAAGACCGTGATGTGCCTGCGCGAACCCTCCCTCGGACCCTGCTTCGGCATGAAGGGGGGTGCGGCCGGCGGCGGCAAGGCCCAGGTCGTGCCGATGGAGCAGATCAACCTGCACTTCACCGGCGACTTCCACGCCATCACCTCGGCGCACAGCCTGGCGGCCGCGCTCATCGACAACCACGTCTACTGGGCCAACGAGCTCAACATCGACGTGCGCCGCATCCACTGGCGCCGCGTGGTCGACATGAACGATCGGGCGCTGCGCGCCATCACCCAGTCGCTCGGCGGCGTCGCCAACGGCTTCCCGCGCGAGGACGGCTTCGACATCACCGTGGCCTCCGAGGTCATGGCGGTGTTCTGCCTCGCCAAGGATCTGGACGACATCGAGGCGCGCCTCGGCCGCATCGTCATCGCCGAGACCCGCGACCGCAAGCCGGTGACACTCAAGGACGTCAAGGCCACGGGCGCCATGACGGTGCTGCTCAAGGACGCCCTGCAGCCGAACCTGGTGCAGACCCTCGAGGGCAACCCGGCCCTCATCCACGGCGGCCCCTTCGCCAACATCGCCCATGGCTGCAACTCGGTGATCGCCACCCGCGCCGGCCTGAAGCTCGGCGACTACGTGGTCACCGAGGCGGGCTTCGGCGCCGATCTCGGCGCGGAGAAGTTCATCGACATCAAGTGCCGCCAGGCCGGCCTGAAGCCTTCGGCCGTGGTCATCGTCGCCACCGTGCGCGCCCTCAAGATGCATGGCGGCGTCTCGAAGAAGGAACTCGGCTCCGAGAACCTCGGCGCCTTGGAGAAGGGCTTCGCCAACCTGGCCCGCCACGTCAGCAACGTGCGCAGCTTCGGCCTGCCCGTGGTCGTCGGCGTCAACCACTTCTACGCCGATACCGATGCCGAGCATGCCAAGCTCAAGGAGCTGTGCCGCGACCAGCTCCAGGTCGAGGCCATCACCTGCAAGCATTGGGCGGAGGGCGGCGCCGGCGCCGAGGAGCTCGCCCATGCGGTGGTCAAGCTGGCCGAGGGCGAGCAGAAGCCGCTGACCTTCGCCTACGAGACCGAGACCAAGCTCACCGACAAGATCCTCGCCATCGCCACCAAGCTCTACGGAGCCGGCGACATCCAGGTGGAATCGAAGGCCGCCACCAAGCTCGCGCAGTTCGAGAAGGACGGCTACGGCCACCTGCCGGTCTGCATGGCCAAGACGCAGTACTCGTTCTCCACCGACCCGAACCTGATGGGCGCCCCCTCCGGCCACCTCATCGCGGTGCGGGACGTGCGCCTCTCGGCGGGTGCGGGCTTCGTTGTGGTGATCTGCGGTGAGATCATGACCATGCCGGGCCTGCCCAAGGTCCCGGCCTCGGAAGGCATCCACCTCGATGCCAACGGGCAGATCGAAGGCCTGTTCTAGCACGGGAAGCCCCCTCCCCCGTCGGCGGGGGAGGATGGCCCCGGCGTGATCCGGCGCACGGCCCGTGCTAGCGGGATGGCATGACCGTCTTCATCGCCGGGCCCCGCCCATGATTCCCTGGGTCGTCCTCGACACCGCCCCCGTGCCCGGCGGATCGGAGCCTCTGCGCCTGCGGCAGCGAGGCACCGAGTTCTCGATCCAGCTCGGCCCCAACGAGCTGATGAACAGCCGGCTCAGCGGTTCGGAGGAGGCGCTGGCGACCTTGACCGGCGAACGCCTGGGCATCCGGGCGAATCCGTGCTGGCTGATCGGCGGCTACGGCATGGGCTTTACGCTGCGGGCCGCCCTCGACACCCTCGACGCGAAGGCCCGGATCGTGATGGCCGAACTGGTGCCCGCCGTGCTGGATTGGGGGCGCGGCCCGCTGGCGCCCATCTCCTCCGAAGCCTTGGCGGACCCGCGGGTCGAAGCGCGGGTGGCCGATGTCTCGGAGGTGATCCGGGCCGGGCGCGGCGCCTACGACGCCATCCTGCTCGACGTCGACAACGGCCCCGACGGCCTGACCCGCAGCGCCAACGACCGGCTCTACGACGCCGCGGGTCTCGCGGCGGCGCGGGCGGCCCTGCGCCCCGGCGGCGTGTTGGCGGTGTGGTCGGCCCATCCCGACCCGGCCTTCACCCAGCGCCTCGCGCGCGGCGGCTTCCGGGTGGAGACGGTCGGCGTCCGGGCCGGGCGGTCGCGGGGCGCGCGCCACACCATCTGGCTGGCCGAGCGCCCGGCGCGGTGACAGCGGTCAGGCCGAGGCGCCCTGGCGTTCGCGCCGGCGGCTGAGACGGGTCGCGCCGTAGACTTCCGCGAGCTGGCGCCGGGCAGCCTTGACCGGCGCTGCGTTCCGCTCGGCGCAGGCCGCCGCGATGATCCGCAAAGCATCGGCCACCGAACGTTCGAGCAACACTTCGGCCGGGCGGCTCGTTACGCCGACGGGCAGCCCCGATGCGTTCGTGAGAAGACTCATCTCGAGCTGGTTCATGACTCGGCCCCTGGGGACTCGACCTCTCGTTGGGCGCTCGGCCTCTCGGGGGCGATGTCTCTGTGCCGAGCATCGGCAGGGCGCAGGGCGACAACAAGGCAGCTTGGCCTTAAGCCTTTGCGGGGGTGGAGACACAGGCCTGACCCACGATCCCCATCTCGAGGGATCCTCGAGCCGGTGGATCAGTCGCGGCTCTGCCCCTCGTTGAACTTGTCGCGGCAGACGTAGCCGACGAAGCATTTCGGATCGTCGCGCGTCATCTCCCAGGAGGGGCGCGTCGTTTCCGGCAGAGGACAGAACCCGACATCGCGCACGAAGCGCGAATAGGTGATCGGCCCCGTGGTCAGCACGATGGCGCCGGCCCGCGTGACCAGCGCCGAGGCCTCGGCGCAGGTCATGGCGGTGACGTCGGGGCGCGTCTGCGCCGAGGCTGCCCCCGGCAGGAGCGCGGCGCAGACGAGGAGCGCGGCGCAGACGAGGAGCGCGGCGCAGACGATGAGGGCGAAAAGGCTTTGGCGAGAGGCATCGGTCATCGAGATCCATCCGTCATCGTGGGTGACCTCCCGGCCGTCGGTCGAACCAGCCCGGCGGCTTCGTTGTCCTTTGATACCCTCGTCTCTCGATACTCCGCGGCCCGCGTCCGGGAAAGCCCGCGCTCACGCCGCCGTGAGAGCCAGGGTGAAATCGACCGCCTCGGTCACGCCCTCCTGCCACAGGGAGACCGGAGTCGGACGTGGCAGATGCAGGGCGCCGTCCGCCTCGCCGCCGGTGATGCGCAGGTCCGCCCCGACCTTGTTGGCCAGGCCCTGCATCGGCCGGTTCCAGGCCAGGCAGCGCACGTGCAGGTCGCGGACGCCGCGATTGCGGGCAGCGGCGGCGATGCGGCGGAACAGGGCCTGGCCGAGGCCGTTGCGGCGGAACGGCGTCTCCACCGCGAAGGCGGCCTCCGCCTCCGCGCCGAGGACGAAGCCGGGCGGCGGGGCGGAGGCAGGGCGCAACTCGCCGAGCCCCCGCAGGGTGCCGTCGACGAAGCCACCGAACATCAGGCCCTCGGCACTCATGGCGGTGCGGGCATAGCGGAGGGCGGCCGTGTCGCTCAGGGCCCCCATGAAGCGGTTGGCGCGGGTCTCAGGGTCGAGCCGCAGGAAATAAGCTTCCACCGCCGGGCCATCGTTGGGCCACAGGCGACGGATGATCGGTTGGAAGGTCGGACGCGTCTCAGGCATCGGTTGCCGGTCTCCGGGTTCGGGGCGCGCAGGGCGCGCCGGGTCCGGGCGTAGCCTCCCTCAAGGCTCCGTCGATGTGGCATCGCGGCCACGTTTGTGCAATGCAGCAAAACGCCCCGCTGCCGTGCGTCCGGCGCCGTCCCCCGGGTGGGCCATACCCTGGTCGAGGCATAACCCTGTCGGGGCTTGATCCGGCTGAAGGGCCGCGTCAGACCGGCAGACCGCCGGGCATGCGATTCCACCGGCCGCCCGTCTCCCGATTCCGATCTCTCCGCGAACAGGTCGACTGCACCGTGAACGCCCCCTCCTCATCCGGTCCGAGGCCGTCGAACCAGGCCATCGCCGGCGCCGTGTCCCCCGGTCCGGTCTCCGACCGCTACGAGGCGCTGGTGCACGCGGGGTCCATCGAGCGCGATCCCGCGCAGGTCCACCTCGTGCGCGCCCTCGACCGGCTGGTTCTGGAACTCGGCCGGCGCAAGCGCGCCCGCAAGGGCAGCGCGCTCGGCTGGCTGTTCGGACGCCGGGACGACGCCGCGACGCCGCCGAAGGGGCTCTACATCTGGGGCTCGGTCGGGCGCGGCAAGACCATGTTGATGGACCTGTTCCACGAAGCCGCCCCGGAGCCGAAGCGCCGGGTGCATTTCCATGGCTTCCTCGCCGACGCGCATGAGCGCATCCATGCCCATCGCCAGGCCCTCAAGGCCGGCACGGCCAAGGGCGACGACCCGATTCCCGTGGTGGCCGATGCCCTGGCCGACGAAGCGACCCTGCTCTGCTTCGACGAGTTCACCGTCACCGACATCGCCGACGCGATGATCCTGGGCCGCCTGTTCGGCGCCCTGTTCAAGCGCGGCGTCACCGTGGTGGCGACCTCCAACGTCGAGCCCGACCGGCTCTACGAGGGTGGGCTCAACCGCGCCCTGTTCCTGCCCTTCATTGCCGAGCTCCAGGAGCGGGTCGAGGTGCTGCGCCTCGATTCCCGCACGGATTTCCGCCTGGAAAAGCTCGGCGGCGCCTCGGTCTATCACGTGCCGGCGGATGCCGAGGCGGGGGCGGCCCTGGCAGCCGCCTTCAAGGGCCTCACCGGCAAGGCGAAGGGCCGCCCCGCCACCTTGCGGGTGAAGGGCCACGACGTCGCCGTGCCCGAGGAGACCGGCGGCGTCGCCCGCTTCGGCTTCGCGGATCTCTGCGCCCTGCCCCTCGGCGCCTCCGACTACATGGCGGTGGCCCGCGCCTTCCACACGGTCATCCTCTCCGACATCCCCGTGATGGGGCCGGACAACCGCAACGAGGCCAAGCGCTTCATCACCCTGGTGGACACCCTCTACGACGCGCATGTGAAGCTCATCGCCTCGGCGGCGGCCGAGCCGCACGACCTTTACACCGCCACCGAGGGGCGCGAGGCCTTCGAGTTCGACCGCACCGTGTCGCGCCTGATCGAGATGCGCTCGTCGGACTATCTGGCCCTGCCGCATGGGGCGGGCGATTCCGAGGCGTCGGGATCGAGTTCCGGGCTGGTCGAGACCTGACACCGGGACATGAGCCGGATTTTACCGAGGCCCGTCGGTTTTTCGCGATCGGGGCGCAAGCCGGACGAGACAACATCCGGGACCGGCCCTCGGATCACGCCCCTGTCTTCACACCGTGCGCAACGGCACATGCGGGGCGGATCACCGAATCCGAGACGGATGACGACGCCTCCGTCCGGTTGCGCTGCAACAGCCCCAGCGTTTAATTGTATTCATTCCGAGGTGCGGGGCGTGGGCGCTTCGCGCGCTGCGACGGCTCTCGTGATCGAGCAGCCGGATCCGCCGCCGCATCTCAGGACTCTTCTGCGGGACGGCGGCCGATGTCGCCTCACCCGACGCCCGACATGTGACCCTGACGGCTTCCCGCCGGTTGACGGATTGGCGTGACGCCGATCCCCACCGGCCCGTGGCCTGATCCATGACAGGATACACCGATGATCAAACTGACCGTGAACGGAGCTGAACGCAGCTTCGACGGCGATCCCGACATGCCGCTGCTGTGGTATCTGCGCGATGAGGTCGGGCTCACCGGAACCAAGTTCGGCTGCGGGCAGGCCCTGTGCGGCGCCTGCACCATCCACGTGGGCGGTACCGCCGTGCGCGGCTGCGTCACCCCCGTCTCGGCCGCCGAGGGGCAGGCCGTCGTCACCATCGAGGGCTTGTCCCCCGACGGCAACCATCCGGTCCAGGTCGCCTGGCGCGACCTCAACGTGTCGCAATGCGGCTACTGCCAGTGCGGGCAGATGATGCAGGCCGCCTCGCTCCTGACCGACACCCCGAAGCCCACCGATGCGCAGATCGACGAGGCGATGAGCGGAAACCTGTGCCGCTGCGGCACCTATCCGCGCATCCGCGCCGCGATTCACCAGGCTGCCGGCCAACCGTCCGGTGCCGGTCAAACGTCCGGTGCCGGCCAGAAGCCCGCCGCGAATAAGGGAGAGCGCCTGTGATCCACGAAGCTCAGACCATGGCGGACCGCGCCACCGCGCCGACCGACCTCGCCCCCGCCGAGACCGTGTCCGGTCCCAGCGTCCTCGCCAATGTCAGCCGTCGCGCCATGCTCGGTGGCATGGGCGCCCTGGTGCTCGCCCTGTCCTGGCGTGAGCCGGCCCAGGCCGAGGACAAGAAGGACGAGCCCAAGAAATATGGCGCCGATGCCATGCCGCATGGCTGGCAGGACGACCCGAAGGTCTTCATCGCCATCGCGCCCGACGGCACCGTGACGGTGACCTGCCATCGCTCGGAGATGGGCCAGGGTGTCCGCACCTCCATCGCTCTGGTGGTGGCCGACGAGCTGGAAGCCGACTGGGCGAAGGTGAAGGTCGCGCAGGCCTGGGGTGACGAGACCCGCTTCGGCAACCAGGACACCGACGGCTCGCGCTCGCTGCGCCACTTCTTCCCGCACCTGCGCCATGCCGGCGCCGCGGCCCGCGCCATGCTGGTCCAGGCCGCCGCCAAGCAGTGGGGCGTGCCTGCAGGCGAGGTGAAGGCCGAGAACTCGGTCGTCACCCACGCCAAGTCGAAGCGCACCGTGAGCTACGGCGAGATCGCCGCCGCCGCCGCCGATCTCCCGGTGCCAGCCCGCGAGAGCGTCGTGCTCAAGAAGCAGGACGCTTTCCGCTACATCGGCAAGGGCAAGATCGGCCTGATCGACAACCACGACTTCACCGTCGGCACGGCGATGTACGGCATCGACACCCGCCTCGACGGAATGCTCTACGGCCTCATCGCCCGCCCGCCCGTCTACGGCGGCAAAGTGGTGAACTTCGACGACAGCGAGGCCAAGAAGGTCGCGGGCGTCGTCAAGATCTTCAAGATCGACGCCCCCGAGATCCCGTCCGAGTTCCAGCCGATCGGCGGCGTGGCGGTGATTGCGAAAAACACCTGGGCGGCGATGAAGGCTCGCGAGGCCCTCAAGATCACCTGGGACGACGGCCCGAACGCCTCCTACGATTCCGTCGCCTTCCGGGGCGAGCTGGAAAAGGCGGCGCGGGCGCCCGGCAAGGTCGTGCGCGACCAGGGCGACGTCGCCGGCGCCATGGCCAAGGCCAAGACGAAGCTCGAGGCCGAGTACTTCGTGCCCCACCTCGTCCAGGCTCCGATGGAGCCGCCGGCCGCCACCGTGCGGATCAAGGACGGGTTCTGCGAAGCCTGGGCCAACACCCAGGCGCCCCAGGCGACCCATGACCGCCTCGCCAAGAAGCTGAACCTCCCCGCCGACAAGGTGAAGGTCCACGTGACGCTGCTCGGCGGCGGCTTCGGCCGCAAGTCGAAGCCCGATTACGTGCTGGAAGCGGCCCTGTGCAGCCAGGCCGTGGACGGCGCGCCGGTCAAGCTGATCTGGACCCGCGAGGACGACCTCCACCACGGCTACTATCACACCATCTCGGTGGAGCGGCTGGAGGCCGGGCTCGACGACAAGGGCATGCCGATCGCCTGGCTGCACCGCTCGGCGGCGCCCACCATCGGGTCGATCTTCGCCCCCGATCCGAAGCACGAGCTGCCGTTCGAGCTCGGCATGGGCCTGACCAACACGCCGTTCGCCGTGCCCAACATCCGCCTCGAGAACCCGGCGGCGGACGCCCACGTACGCATCGGCTGGTTCCGCTCGGTCTCGAACATTCCGCACGCCTTCGCGATCCAGTCCTTCGTGTCCGAACTCGCTCACGCGGCGGGACGGGACCCGAAGGAGTACCTGCTGGCGCTGATCGGTCCCGACCGCGTCATCGACCCGACGAGCATCAGCGACGTCTGGAACTACGGCGAGGACCCGGCCCGCTACCCGATCGAGACGGCGCGCCTGCGCAAGGTCATCGAGGCCGCCGCCAAGGGCATCGGCTGGGGCCGCAAGATGGAGAAGGGCACCGGCCTCGGCATCGCCGGCCATTACAGCTTCGTCACCCACACGGCGGTGGCGGCGGAGGTGGCGGTCGGCCCGAAGGGCGAGGTGCAGGTCAAGCGCGTCGACATCGCCGTCGATTGCGGGCCGCAGGTCAATCCGGAGCGGATCCGTTCGCAGATGGAGGGCGCGGTCGTCATGGGCATGGGCCTCGCGCTCTCGGCCGAGATCACCTTCAAGGATGGACGCGCGCAGCAGAACAACTTCGACGGCTACGAGATCACCCGCATCGATGCGGCGCCGAAGGAGATCCACGTGCACCTGCTGCCGAACCCGGACTACAGCCGCCCCCTCGGCGGCGTCGGCGAGCCCGGTGTGCCGCCCGTGGCCCCGGCGATCGCCAACGCGATCTTCGCCGCCACCGGCCGGCGCATCCGGCAATTGCCGATTCGCGACCAGCTGAGCGCCTGATCGCGCCGGGAAACATCACCACGCATCGCCGCCACGCATCGCCGCCACGCATCGCCGCCACGCATCGCCGCCACGCATCGCCGCCACGCATCGCCGCCACGCATCGCCGCCACGCATCGCCGTGACGGCGCAGCCCCCGGCCCGGTCCCCCGGGCCGGGGGCTTTTTCATGCGCATAGGTTTTTATGCGCCGGGGTTTTCCTGTGTGTGCCCCGAACCGCAGACCCAATGGCCCCGTCCGACGCCCCGTCGCGCGGTTTTCCCATGGTTTGAGGGAGCCCGGGTCCGTTTCGGACGGTTGAACCCGACAGGGTGCGGCCCTCTCAGGGCCGGCCTTCCTCACCGAATCAAGGACAGCAATCGATGACGCGTTTCGTGAGGCTTGCCGCCGGGTTTCTCGCCAGCGGGGCTCTGGCCGCCGGGTTTCTCGCCACGGGTGTGGCGCCGGCCCTCGCCACGCCGTGCGGCGACCGGATCGCCAAGCTCGAAGGACCCGTGAAGGATCTGGCGAAGGAGGCGATCTCGGCCAATACCAGCGGCAAGGCCGCGGCCAGCGCCCGCGCCGGACAGGGCGTCACCGGAAGCGGTGGCAGCGCCTCGGCGGAGGCCGCACCGCCCGAGAAATCGGCTGAGGCCGGTCAGGGCGGCGACAAGGCGATGCAGGCGAAGGTGGCCCTCGACGAGGCGCGGACGGCCGACCAGAAGGGCGATGCCCAGGCCTGCGCCGCGGCGGTCGATCGGGCCCAGAAGCAGGTGGACACCGCGCCCTGAGGCCGGACGGTCTCTGAGGGATCTAGGATCTCAGGAGTTTCTGGCGTCTCAGGTCTTGGATCGGCCCGACGGACCTCCGCTCGGGCTGATCCGGTGGGCGCTGGCCCCACCATCCGGGGCCGGCGCGTGTGGCGTGCAGGTCGGCGTCCGAAGCGCCCTTGGCCAAGCGGGCGTCTTGGCCAACCAAGCGGGCGTCAGGCGCTGGCGAGGGACGCGAGAGCGTGGTCGTTGCCGTTCAGGCCGGCGCAGAGATCGTCGATCTCAGCGAGATCGAGGGCCTCGCCGGAACCGCTGGCGATTGCATCGATCAAGTGATCCTGGTGAGGGCTGAAGGGATGACCCTGCAACCGATAGAATTGGTAATAGCGGAGCGCAGCTAATACAGCATCACGTTCTCGTTCGGTAATGGTAATATTCTGCATGCCAAATATAATTCCCGGTGTTGGTTGCGGGAGTTCGAGAAACAACCACTCTGCGGCGCCGTGAGCTTGGATGTTGTAAGCGAATCCCGGCAGATTCGTCCACAACCTGAAACCCTCCGTTAGCCGTTTCCGCATTGCGACGAACCGCCTGCGAGCGGCCAAGTCGTTGTGCGCGCGCCGTTTCCCCGTGAGGCCAAGCGCGGAGCTTTTTTTTAACACCCACGCTTTAGCTTAGGGAGTTGACAACCCTCGGCGGCGTGGTCCCGCGCAGGGCGCGGCTCGATCTGCGCGGCCTGGCCTGTACGGCCCGATCTCTGCGGCCCGACCTCTGCATGAGCGTATCCTTAACCGATCCCTGGCATGGTCACGCGTCGGCCGTCCGCCGCGGAGGCCTTCCTTGGCTTCGACAGGATGCGAGCCGCAGATGTCCGGGGTGCGATCCATGCCCAAGACCCGAAGCGAGGGCTCTCCCGCCCCGGAGGCTGCGCGGGCCGCCGCCCCGTCGCTCAGCCCCGGCATCCGGCGCCATCTCGGCCAGAGCCTGCGGACCTTCTACGCCGGCATGCTGGCGGACCCGCCGGGCACCCGCCTGGAAGCACTGATCGCTCGCCTCGGGAAGGCAAAGGGCTGAGGGCTGCCCCCCAGAGAACCTCGACCGAACCAGCCCTGCCCCGAACCAGCTCTGCCCCGAAACCCCGGCCGGATCGGGTGTGACGGGTTTACCGCGTTTCCGGATGTTTCCCCTGCGGGTGCGGGAATTCACGGACAGTTCAGGCAGGAACGGCTAGGGACCCTGCATCAGATGAGCGCCTGCACTCCGCCGCGCTCGTACGCAAAGCAGATCCATGATCACGCTCGCTCTCGTCGTCGTCGGCAACATTCTGCTGGCGTCCCTGTTCTCGCTCATCGCCGTCGCGGCCGACTGAACGCGCGACCGGCTCGCGCCGGGGCCCCGCACCCGGCCCGCTTCGCGCCCGTTCGTCACCCGCCCACAAGCCGGCCCCTCCCCACGCCGCACAATCCGAACACCGTCGACCGGGGGCCTTCCTCGGCCGTAGGCTGATTCGCGCCGCCTCCGTTTGACCGAGGCTGTCACGGATTCGCGCCCGGGCGCCGTCTGGAGCATGGCTCCGGCACCGGGCTTTCCCACGAGCAGGCTCTGCCCTCGCGTCCTCGGACGGTTCCGGCCCGACCGGGGCTTTCCGGCGATCCGCTCTGCGCGACGTTGATCGAAAAAACGTCCTTTCTATAGAACCCCCGTCAAGGTAGCATTTTCTTCTCGCACCGGAGGCCAGTCGAGAGGGACCTTTCCTTTTCGGGAAATTGCTCAGCGAGCAGCGCGAGGCCGGCGGAACAATTCTGTTCCCGATCCTCTTTCCTGCCGCACCGCAGCGCTTGACAACGTTCGTTAAAACGAACGAAACCAGCGTCGTCTGGCCTGGGTCGCGTCACCGCTCCAGGTCGGGCCGTACCAGCAGATTTCGGAGATTCCCGTGAGCGAGACCCCTTCCCGGACCACCGGACGCACCCGGCGCCACGCGGTCCTGCTCGGCGCCGGCCTCGCCGCGGCCGTGCTCGCGCCCACCCTCGCGTGTGCCCAGACCGAGCTGCTGAACGTCTCCTACGATCCCACGCGCGAACTCTATCGCGAGATCAACGCGGCGTTCAGCGAGGCGTGGAAGGCCAAGACCGGCGAGACCGTCACGGTGCGCGCAGCGCATGGCGGCTCGGGCTCGCAGGCCCGCACGGTGATCGACGGCATTCCGGCCGACGTGGTCACACTCGGCATCCCCTCCGACATCGACGCCATCAGCCGCATCTCGAAGAAGATCCCGGCGGACTGGCGCACCAAGCTGCCGAACCAGGGCCTGCCCTACACCTCGACCGTGGTGTTCCTCGTGCGGAAGGGCAACCCGAAGGCCGTGAAGGACTGGGGCGACCTCGTGAAGCCCGACATCAAGGTCATCACCCCGAACCCGAAGACCTCCGCGGGCGGCCGCTGGAACTTCCTCGCGGCCTGGGGCTACGCCTACGAAAAAGAGGGCAAGAACGCCGACAAGGCCAACGCCTTCGTGGGCGAGGTCTACAAGAACGTCCCCGTGCTCGACACCGGCGCCCGCGGCTCCACCGTGACCTTCGCCCAGCGGGGCCTCGGCGACGTGCTGCCGACCTGGGAGAACGAGGCCTACCTGGTGTTCGAGGAGTTCGGCCGCGACAAGTTCGATGTGGTGGTGCCGCCGACCTCGATCTACGCCGAACCGCCGGTCGCCCTGGTCGATGCGAACGTCGACAAGAAGGGAACCCGCAAGCAGGCCGAGGCTTATCTTCAGTTCCTCTATTCCGACCAGGCCCAGGCCATCTTCGCCAAGCACCATTATCGTCCGTTGAACCGGGCGGCCGCGAAGCCCGAGGATCTGGCGCAGCTGCCCGAGCTGAAGCTGTTCAAGATTGAGGACCTGCAGGGCGACTGGGACGCGATCCAGAAGAAGAATTTCGACAACGGGGGCCTGTTCGACCAGTTGAGCAAGGCGGGGCGCTGAGCCGCCGCGACCTGATCCCCGCCCCCGCCCGGGCGGGGCCCGAGACTTGAGCAGGACACCGCCATGGCCCCGCCCCCGCGCGCCAACCCGCCCACCCGGGCGAAGCGGCGCTTCCTCCGCCCGAGCGTGATCCCCGGTTTCGGGCTCGCCTTCGGCTACACCCTGACCTGCCTCGGCCTGATCGTGCTGCTGCCGTTGGCGGCCCTGGTGACGCGCGCCTCGGGGCTCGGGCTTTCGGGAATCTGGGAGGTCGCCACTGACCCGCGTGTCGCCAGCGCGCTGCGCGTCAGCTTCGGCGTCTCTCTGCTGGCCGCTCTCACCGCCTCGGTGTTCGGCTTCCTCATCGCCTGGGTGCTGACGCGCTATCGCTTTCCGGGCCGCAAGATCGTGGACGCGGTGGTGGACCTGCCCTTCGCGCTGCCGACCGCCGTCGCCGGCATCGCCCTGGCCGCCCTCTATGCGCCCAACGGCCTCGTCGGAGCGCAGCTCGCCCGGATCGGGATCGAGGCCGCCTACACGCCGGTCGGCATCTACATCGCCATGGTGTTCATCGGCCTGCCCTTCGCGGTGCGCACGGTGCAGCCCCTGATCGCCGAGATCGACAAGGAGATCGAGGAGGCCTCCGCCACCCTCGGGGCGGGCCGTGTCCACACCCTGGTGCGGGTGGTGCTGCCGCCGCTGATCCCGGCGGTGCTCACCGGATTCGCCCTCGCCTTCGCGCGCGGCGTCGGCGAGTACGGCTCGATCATCTTCATCGCCGGGAACCTGCCCTACGTCTCCGAGATCGCGCCCCTCCTCATCGTCATCAAGCTGTCCGAGTACGATTACGGCGGCGCCTGCGCCATCGCCACCCTCATGCTCGGCATCTCGTTCCTCACCCTGCTCGCCATCAACCTGATCCAGGCCTGGAGCCGGCGGAGATTCGGCTATGTCTGAGACCTTCGCCCCCGTCGCCCTGGCCGAGGCGCGTCCGGCCAGCGTCGTCACCGAGGGCCGCTGGATCCGCTGGCTGCTGATCGCCGTCGCGATCCTGTTCCTGGCCCTGTTCCTGGTGCTGCCGCTCCTCACCGTGTTCGCCCAGGCCTTCGCCAAGGGGATTGAGGCGTATCTGGCCGCCTTCACCGAGGCCGACGCCCACGCGGCAATCCGGCTGACCCTGCTGACCGCCGCCATCGCGGTGCCGTTCAACCTGGTCTTCGGGATTATGGCCTCCTGGGCCATCGCCAAGTTCGAGTTCTGGGGCAAGAACCTGCTGGTGACCCTGATCGACCTGCCGTTCTCGGTCTCGCCCGTGGTCTCGGGCCTGATCTACGTGCTGGTCTTCGGGGCGCAGGGGCTGCTCGGCCCCTGGCTGCTCGATCACGACATCCAGATCATCTTCGCGGTGCCCGGCATCGTGCTGGCGACCATCTTCGTCACCTTCCCGTTCGTCGCCCGCCAGCTCATCCCCCTGATGCAGGAACAGGGCACGGCGGAGGAGGAAGCGGCCCTGACCCTCGGAGCCTCCGGCTGGCACGCCTTCCGGACGGTGACGCTGCCCAACATCCGCTGGGGCCTCCTCTACAGCGTGCTCCTCTGCAATGCCCGCGCGATGGGCGAGTTCGGTGCGGTCTCGGTGGTCTCCGGCCACATCCGGGGCCTCACCAACACGCTGCCGCTCCACGTGGAGATCCTCTACAATGAGTACAACTTCGTTGCCGCTTTCGCCGTCGCCTCCCTCCTGGCCGGCCTCGCCCTCGTCACCCTCTGCGTCAAATCCGTCCTCGAATGGCGCTATGCCGACGAGATCGCCGCAGGCGCCCGTGGGCACTGAGCGGGCGGGCGGCTCCACCGCCATCCGGGTCGAGGCGCTGTCGAAGACCTTCGACACGGCCGCGGTGCTGCACGACTTCTCCCTGGACGTGCGGGCAGGCGAGCTGCTGGCCCTGCTCGGCCCCTCGGGCTCGGGCAAGACCACGCTGCTGCGCATCATCGCCGGCCTCGACTTTCCCGATGCGGGCCGCATCGTCTTCGGGGCCGAGGACGCGACGCGGTTGCCCGTGCAGCAGCGCGCGGTGGGCTTCGTGTTCCAGCACTACGCCCTGTTCAAGCACATGAGCGTCGCCGAGAACATCGCCTACGGCCTCAATGCCCGGAAGCGGTCCGAGCGCCCGGCCAAGGCCGAGATCAAGCGCCGGGTCGGCGACCTGCTCGACCTGATCAAGCTGTCCGGCTTCGCCGACCGCTATCCGAGCCAGCTCTCGGGCGGCCAGCGCCAGCGCATCGCGCTGGCCCGGGCGCTCGCGGTGGAGCCGCGCGTGCTTCTCCTCGACGAGCCGTTCGGCGCCCTCGACGCCCAGGTCCGAAAGGACCTGCGCCGCTGGCTGCGCGAGATCCACGACCGCACCGGCCAGACCACGATCTTCGTCACCCACGACCAGGACGAGGCCCTGGAGCTATCCGACCGCGTCGCCGTGCTCGACAAAGGCCGCCTCGAGCAGGTCGGCACCCCCGACGAGGTGCAGGAGGCCCCGGTCTCCGCCACGGTGCTGAAGTTTCTCGGCGACACCATCGAGGTCGAGGCAATCGCGCAAGGAGGCGAGGTCCGGGTCAACGGCCGCCTCACCCCGGTCAGGGCGCCCGAGGGCCTGGTCGGTCCGATCAAGCTCTACGCCCGGCCTTGGCAGCTCCAGTTCGCCGAGGGCGATCAGGTCCATCTCGAAGGCGTCGTGCGCTCGTCCTACCGGACGCAGGGGCGCCAGCGCATCGAGGTCGACCGGCCCGAGGGCAAGACCGTGGTGGTGGAGGCCGCCGACACCAACCGCTTCGCGGCCGGAAGCCCCGTGGGCCTGTGGATCATCGGCGGCCACGTGTTTCCGAACTGACGAAAAATCGCCTTGCGCCCGCGGACGCGATCGGGTGTGACTGCCGCCGTCCAAATCTCAGCGGGGTCGGCATGTCGGGTGGTCACGGGGCGGGGGGAAGTTCGAACAAGCGCGTGGCGCTGCTGATCTCGGTGCTGGCGCTGTTCCTGGCGCTTGCCGAGACCCTGGCGAAGGGCGCCCAGACCGACGCCCTCGGGGCCAACGTCGAGGCCTCCAACCAATGGGCTTATTTCCAGGCCCGCACCATCCGGGGCACCGTCCTCAAGACCGCCGACGAGACCCTGGCGCTGCTGCCGCCGGACGTCGCGAATTCCGAGGCGGTGAAGGCCAAGCGCGCCGAGTGGGCCAAGACCCTGGCCCGCTGGGACAGCGAACCCGCCACCGGCGAGGGCCGCAAGGAGCTGGCCGAGAAGGCGCGGCACTCGCAGGAGGTGCGCGACCTCGCCCTCCACCGCTACCACCATTACGAGTTCGCCTCGGCCGCCTTCCAGATCGGCATCGTGCTCGCGTCGGCCGAGGTCATCACCGGCATCTTCGCCCTGGTGGTCGGTGGCGGGGTCCTCGGCATCGCGGGCCTGGCCCTCCTGGGTTTCGGCCTCTACGCGCCGCACGCGCTGCCGTTCTTCCACTAGAGTTTGTCAGGGATCAGTGGAAACCGGTTATCCCGACACGACAAACGGAGGACTTTGGAGCGACCGGCGGGAGGCAGGCCTCCCGTCGACCGTTCAGCGCTGCCGGCCGCTCAGCGCTTCGGCATCCCCTTCGCCAGAGCGGCCCGGCGCAGGGCCTCGGCCAGGGCGCCGCCGGGTTCGACAAGGGCGCCACCGGGCTCCACAGGAGCGCCGCCGGGTTTGGGGGTCGCCGCCGGCTTCGGCGTCGAAGACGGCCTCGGTGCGGAGGACGGCCGCGGTGCCGAGGACGGTCCCCGCGCGGGGGCGGCCTCCCGCCCGTCACGGCGCGGCGCGCCGGGCTCGTCCGAACGCATGGTGAGGGCGATGCGCTTGCGGTTGGGATCGACCTCGACCACCCGCACCTGCACGACGTCGCCGGGCTTCACCACGTCGCGCGGGTCCTTCACGAAGCGGTCGGCCAGCATCGAGATGTGGACCAGGCCGTCCTGGTGCACGCCGACATCCACGAAAGCGCCGAAGGCCGCCACGTTGGTGACCACGCCCTCCAGCCGCATGCCGGGCTTCAGGTCGGAGATCTTTTCCACGCCCTCCTGGAAGGTCGCGGTGCGGAAGGCCGGGCGCGGGTCGCGGCCCGGCTTCTCCAGCTCCGACAGGATGTCGGTGACCGTGGGCAGGCCGAAGGTCGCGTCGGTGAATTGTTGGGGGTCCAGGCTGCGCAGGGCGCCCGCATTGCCGATCAGCGCCTGGATCGGCTGGCCGGTGGCGGTGAGAATGCGGCGCACCACCGGATAGGCCTCCGGGTGGACGCCCGAGGCGTCGAGGGGGTCGCTCCCGTCGCGGATGCGCAGGAAGCCGGCGGCGAGTTCGTAGGCCTTGGGGCCGAGCCCCGCCACCTTCTTCAGGCTGACGCGGCTGCGGAACGGACCGTTGGCATCCCGGTGCACGATGATGTTGGAGGCGACCCGCGCGGTCAGGCCCGAGACCCGGGCCAGGAGCGGCGCCGACGCGGTGTTCACGTCGACGCCGACGCCGTTCACGCAATCCTCCACCACCGCGTCGAGGGAGCGCGCCAGCTTCCCCTCGGCCAGATCGTGCTGGTACTGGCCGACGCCGATCGCCTTCGGCTCGATCTTGACGAGTTCGGCCAGCGGGTCCTGCAGGCGCCGGGCAATGGAGACCGCGCCACGGATCGAGACGTCGAGCTCGGGCAGTTCCGCGCTGGCATAGGCGGAGGCCGAGTAGACCGAGGCGCCGGCCTCCGAGACCATCACCTTGGTGAGCGTCAGGTCCGGCTGCTTGGCGATGAGTTCGGCGGCGAGCCTGTCGGTCTCGCGCGAGGCGGTGCCGTTGCCGATGGCGACAAGCTCGACCTTGTGAGCCCGGCAGAGCTTGGCCAGGGCGACCAGCGCGCCGTTCCAGTCGCGGCGCGGCTCGTGCGGGTAGACGGTGTCGGTGGCCATCACCTTGCCGGTGGCGTCGACCACCGCGACCTTCACGCCGGTGCGGAAACCCGGATCGAGCCCGAGGGTCGGGCGCGCGCCGGCCGGAGCGGCCAGCAGGAGGTCGCGCAGGTTGCCGGCGAACACCGAGACGGCGCCGGCCTCCGCCACGGCCCAGAGCCGGGCGCGCAGGTCCGTATCGGTGGCGGGCTTCAGGCGGGTGCGCCAGGCCCGCCGCACCGTCTCCATCAGAAAGGCGTCGCCCGGCCGCCCCTGGTCGCGGATGCCGAAAGCTTTCGCGATGCGAAGTTCCTGCGATCCGGGCTGGCCCTTGGCCGGCGTGTCGCCGACCGCATCCGCGATGGCGAGGTCGAGCACCTCTTCCTTCTCTCCCCGGAACAGGGCGAGGATGCGATGCGAGGGCAGCTTCACGAGGGCTTCCGAGAAGTCGAAATAATCCGAGAATTTCTCGCCCGATGCCGCTTGGCCGGCCTTCACCGTGGCGACCATCCGGCCGCGCAGCCAGCCGGTCTCGCGCAGATTCCCGACCAGTTCCGGGTCCTCGCTGAAACGCTCGATCAGGATAGCACGCGCCCCCTCCAGCGCGGCCTCGGCATCGGCCACGCCCTTGGCCGCGTCCACGTAGGTCCGGGCCGCCGCCTCCGGAGACAGGTCGGGCCGGGCCAGCACGGCGTCGGCGAGGGGTTCGAGTCCGGCCTCGCGGGCGAGCTGCGCCTTCGTCCGGCGCTTGACCTTGAACGGCAGGTAGAGGTCTTCCAGACGGGCCTTGGTGTCGGCGGCCAGGATCCGCGCCTTCAGCCCGGCCTCGAGCTTGCCCTGGGCATCGATCGCCTCCAGCACCGCCGCCCGGCGCGCTTCGAGATCGCGCAGGTAGGCGAGACGCTCCTCCAGATTGCGCAGCTGGGTGTCGTCGAGGGTGCCGGTGACCTCCTTGCGGTAGCGCGCGATGAACGGCACCGTCGCGCCGCCGTCGAGCAGGTCGACGGCGGCCTTCACCTGCCATTCCGCGACGCCGAGTTCGGCGGCGAGACTCGTGTTGATGGCGGCCATGAGGCGTCTCCGGGTGGGGCCGGGTGTCTACAGGGCTGCGTGCGGACCGGTCAAACCCGCCGCCCCTCCGCCGGTTCAGGCCGGCATGTCCCAGGTCTCGGTCACGGCCCGGCCGTCCTGGACGAGGCGGGCGCGCAGGATCGCGTCGCCCGGCGGCAGCGGCGTCGGTGGGCGCCACTCCACGTAGAGCCGCCAGCCGCCGGTCTGGGGCACGAACTCCACCACGGGATCGACCATCGTGCCGGCGCTGGCGGAGACGTCCGCGGTCGGTGTCGCGCCCCGGTCGGCCGGCAGGCCCGGCCCTTCGAAATCCACGACGTAGAGGCGCCGGCCCGGGCTCGGCGGGGTGGTCGGGCGCAGGCGCTCGGCCGAACCCACCCGGGTCGAGACCACACGGCCGAGGGTGCCGGGCACGACGCTCGCCGGCTCGGCCCCCACCGTCGTGAGGCGGTAGGACACGGCGCGCTCGGTCCCGGCCGGCACGGGCGCGCCGGGCACGAAGGCAGCCACGATGTTGTCCATGTACTCCTCGCGGGACGGGATCTCGAACAGACGGACTGCACCGGCTCCGAATCCCGATCCGGGCGTGACCCAGAGCCCGGGCCGGGCCTCGTGCCGGGCCTGGACGTCGAGATAGGCAGGAAAGTCGCGCGTGCGCTGGAGCAGGCCGAAACCCTCCAGCGGATCGGCGCCGAAGGCGGAGATCTGCGGCTGGGCCCGGCCGTTGACCAGGGGCCGCCACAAGCGCTCCCCACGCGTCACCACCGCGAGCCCGTCGGAATCATGCACCTGCGGACGGAAATCGTCGAAGGGCTCGGCGCCCCGCGCGCCCGGCCCGTTCGCCCCGTGCAGGAACATGCTGGTGAGGGGGGCGAGCCCGAGATGCTCCAGGGCGGTGCGGGGATGGAGCGACGCCTCGACGTCCATCACCGACGGATCGCCCGGCGCCACGCGGAAGCGGTAGGCTCCGGCGAGGCTCGGCGAGTCGAGCAGGGCCCAGATCTCGAGGGTGCGGGCATCGGCCTCCGGCTCGCAGATCCAGAAGGCCGTGAAATCCGGAAATTCCTCCGTGCCGGGCCCCCCGGTGCGGATCGCGGCACCCCGGGCCGAGAGCCCGTATTCCTGGCCGAACCCGCGCAGCCGGAAGTAGGAGGCGCCGAGAAAGACCAGGACCTCCTCCTGGTCCCCCGGCCGATCGGCACCGAAGGCGTAGTGCAGCCGGAAGCCCGCGAAGCCGAGATCGGGGGCGAAGCTCTGTCCTCCCAGGGCCGGCCCGAGGTCGAACAGGTCGGAGGCGTAGGGAATCGGTTGGGCCGGGCCGTTGCGCGGCTGCCGGTACAGGGCGACGCGCTTGCGCTGCAGGAAGCCGCGATGGAACAGCTGGGCCGAGAAGCGGCGGCCGAGGGGCAGGCTCGCCTCCGGCCGGAAGGTGATGGCGCGGTAGCCGTCGTAGGACAGGCCGGCGAGCGGCGGCGGCAGATCGTCCGGTCGGGCCTGGTACGGGCTGGCCGCGAGCGCGCGCGCTTTGGCCTTCACCGCATCAAATGATCGGGAGTCCGGGGTCTCGGCGCGCGTTCGGCCCGCATTCAGATCATGCGCGGTAGGCAAGATCATCCCAACGGCCACGCCGAGCGTGGTTCGCAGGGCCTGCCGCCGCGAGAAGGACTCGGTGTCCCCGCATCCTTCGAGACCCTCGCCATCGCGCATCGCTTCCCCTTTGCCGGCATCGTGCCCGGTGGTGGATCGCGGTGTCCCTCCTTCGAGTTTCCCGCGCCCCATGTCCCACAGGTTGTCGCACGACGCCCCGGCGGCTGAAATCCCGGGGCCGGTGGAAATCGGGCCGGAAGCGCCGGCCGCCTTTCTGGGCCGCCGCCTGCTGCTGGCCCTGCCGCCGCTGGCTCTCGGTGCCCTTGTCACCGCCCTGGCGCTCGGCGCCTATGGGACGCCGTCCGGCCTCCTCGCCGGTGCGGTGCTCGGGCTGTTCGCCCTCGTGATGACGTGGCAGGCCTTCGTGGCCTGGCAGTACGTCTACGGCCTCGTCGCCACGGCCTTCGGCGACCGGGCGAAATCCGCCCTGGAGCGGCGCTCCCTCACGATCCCGGCGGAGGCCTCGGGCCTGAGCCGCACCGCCGCCGTGGTGGCGATCCACGCCGAGGACGCCGTGGCGGTGTTCGCGGCCCTGCGGGTCATGGCCCGCTCGCTTCAGCAGGCCGGGGGCACCGGCGGCGACATCGACATCTTCGTCCTGTCCGACACGCGGGACGGCGCCATCGCGGCGGTGGAGGAGCATGAATTCGCCCGCATCGAGGCCTGGACCCGCCAGAACGGACCCGGCCTGCCGCGGGTCCGCTATCGCCGGCGCCGCGACAATGCCGGCCGCAAGGCCGGCAACATCGCCGAGTTCTGCAAGACCTACGGGTCCGCGTACGACTTCATGATCGTGCTCGACGCCGACAGCCTGATGACCGGCAGCGCCATGCGCCGCCTCGCCCGGCTGATGGAGGAGAGCCCCCGGGTCGGCCTGATCCAGACCGTGTCCTACGCCACCGGGCGCGACACCCTGTTCGCCCGCATCCAGCAATTCGCCGTGCGGCTCTACGCGCCGCTCTCCATCCGATGCCTGGAGACCTGGCAGGGGCCGGACGGGAGCTACTGGGGCCACAACGCGATCGTGCGGGTCGCGGCCTTCGCCAACAATGCCGAGCTGCCGGTGCTGCCCGGCAAGGCGCCGCTGGGCGGCGAGATCCTGTGCCACGACATCGTCGAGGGTGCGCTCCTGCGCCGGGCCGGATGGGAGGTTCGCCTGCTGCCGGAGATGGGCGGCACCTGGGAAGAGATGCCGACGAATCTCGTCGACCTCCTCGGGCGCGAGCGCCGCTGGTGCCAGGGCAACATGCAGCACCTGCGCGTCACGGCCATGCCGGGCCTGCGCCCCGCCAGCCGCTGGCACCTCGCCGTCGGCATCCTGTCCTACATGGCCTGCCCGCTCTGGGTGCTGTTCCTCGCCCTCGGCACGCTTCAGGCGTCCCGTACCGGCGATCTCGGCCTGCTCGGCTACGGCCTCACGGGAACGGGGGCTGCCGCCCACGCGCTGGCCGCCCTGGTGGTCACAATCCTGGCTGTGCCGAAGCTGCTCAGTCTCGGCCACGTCCTCGCCTCGGCCGAGCGGCGGGCGGCCTTCGGCGGCACCGCCTCGCTCCTCAAGAGCGCAATCCTCGAACAGGCGATCTGGGTCCTGCTCTGGCCGGTGATGACGCTGTTCGCCGCAGGCGCCGTCGCCACCACCTTCGTCGGCCGGGTGGTGCGCTGGGACGCACAGGTGCGCGACGACCGCCGCGTGCCGTGGACGGAGGCGTGCCGGCTCCAGGTCGACACCCTCGTGGCGGGTGCCCTGCTGACGGCAGGCCTTGCCTGGGCCGGCGATCCCTGGCTCGCCCTCTGGATGGCGCCGGTCGCCCTCGGCCTGCTGTCGAGCCCGGCCCAGAGCGTGCTGACCAGCAGCGCCCGACTTGGCCGGATCTCGCAGGCCCGGCGCCTGTTCCTGACCGTGGACGACACGGCCCGCGCGCCCGAACTCACCGCCCTGGCGCAGAGCCGGGGCGGAGCGGCCGAGGCCGGTCGTGGCCGGGTCGAACCGACCTGGCTCGCCGACGAGGTTCCGGCCTCCTCGAGCTGAGGCGCTACTGCTTCTCCAGCACCTTGATCGGGTCGGTGCGCTGGGCCGGGCTCGGCTCCTTCGTGGCGCTGCTGGTGCCCTGGCCGGCGCGGGCATCGTCGGCCTGTCGCGGCAGGCCGGTGCCGCTGGCCAGTTCGAGGCAGGTGACCATCTCGACGTAGGACGGGAAGCCGCCGGCCTCGAACTGCTTCTCGCACTGCCGCTTGGCGGCGGGCGTGAACTCGTTCCAGCGGCGCTTGACCTCGTCATGCGAGGCCCGCTCGGAGCGCAGGCAGCCTTCCTGGCTGGCATTGTCGCTCACGCTCGCGGAGGCTGCCGACCGGCAGGTCTTCTCGATGTTCAGCTCGGGCGGTCCGGTCTCGGCCCGGGCGGGCGCGCCGAGGAGGAGGAGCGCGAAGGCTCCGGTGAGGAGGGCAGGCTTCGGCATGGTGGAGCGGTCTCTCGGGATGATCCTGCGCACCAACGCGCGAATCCCGTTCCCCGCACCACGCGAAAATATCAGGTATTCCTGAGGGCCCCGTCGAGGTCGGCGAACAGGTCGTCCACCGCCTCGATCCCCGTGGACAGCCGCAGGAGATCCGGTGGGCACGGGGAATCCGGCCCCTCGACCGAGGCCCGGTGCTCGATCAGGCTCTCGACGCCGCCGAGCGACGTCGCCCGCTTCCACAGCCGCACCCGCGCCGCGGTCGCAATGGCCGCCCCCTCGCCGTCCCGCACCCGGATCGACAGCATGAAGCCGAAGCCGCCCTCCATCTGCCGGGCCGCCACCGCGTGGCCGGGATCGTCCGGCAGGCCGGGATAGAGCACGTGCGAGACGCACGGATGAGCCTGGAGCCGGCGCGCGAGTTCGGCCGCCGCGGCGGCCTGCGCCGCCGCCCGCAGGGGAAGGGTCCGCAGCGAGCGCATCAGCAGGTAGGCCTCGAACGGGCCGAGAATCGCACCGCCGCCCGAGCGGATCGCGGCGAGACGCTCCCAGAACGTGTCGGCGACCGCCCCGGCGAGCACCCCCGCCACCACGTCGGAATGGCCGTTGAGGATCTTGGTGGCCGAGTGCATCACGATGTCGGCGCCGAGCGTCAGCGGCCGGGTGTGGATCGGCGAGGCGGCGGTGGAATCGACGGCGAGCCGGGCACCCGCCGCGTGCGCGAGGCGGGCGGCCCCGGCGATGTCGGTGATGGTCCAGAGCGGGTTGCCGGGGGTCTCGATCCAGACGAGCTTCGTGGCGCCCGGCCGGATCGCCCGCTCCAGGCCCGTTAGATCGTCCATGTCGACGAACTCGACCGCGATGCGCCGGCGCGGCATCTCGGCGTTGAGCCAGCGCTTCAGGCCCCAGTACATCACCCGGGGCGCCACCACGTGGTCGCCGGGCTCCAGGGCGCTGAACACGGCGGTGGCCGCCGCCATGCCGGAGCCGAACAGCAGGGCGCCGGCCGCCGCATCCTCCAGCATCGCCAGCACGGCCTCCGCCTCCCGCACCGTGGCGTTGTCGGGGCGGGCGTAGGAGAAGCCCGAGCGATAGCCGTTGTCGGGATCGCGCAGGAAGGTGGTGGCCACGTGCAGGGGCGCCACCACGGCCCGGGTCACCGGGTCGACACGGCCCAGGGCCTGGGCGGCGAGGCTGCGCTTCGCGAAGGCGGGCGGGGCATCCGAAGGCGGCTTCGGTGCGTTCGGTTCCGACATGGGGCGTGTCCGTCCGTCAGGGTTGTGTTGACCGGCCGGCGCGGACCGGTGCACGGACCGCGGGCAAGGCGGTCTGTCTCTCTCCAAGGCGTTCTCCCCATATCAGGGCGAGAACCCCGCCGAAGGCAAGGAATCCCGTTCGTCATGTCCCGTGCGCCAGCATCGTCGCCGATCCATATTCCCACCGAGCCCGCCCTTGCCCTGCCGTGGCGGCTGGCGGTGGCGATCCTGCCGGTGGTGCTGACGGCCGTGCTCGGCTCGTCCGCCACCGGTGCGAATATCGACGGATGGTATGCCGGGCTGACGAAGCCGTCCTTCAACCCGCCGAACTGGGCGTTCCCGGTGGCCTGGACCATCCTCTACGGGATGATCGCGCTCTCGGCCTTCCGGCTCCTCGGGGCGAAACCCCGCACGGGTCCGACCCGGGGCGCGTGGCGGCTGGCGCTGGTCGCCTTCGCGGTGCAGCTCGCCCTCAACGCCGCCTGGACCCCGACCTTCTTCGCCGCACACGCCCTGGGCGCCGCCCTGGTGGTCTCGGCCGCGATGTGGGTGATGATCCTCTGGACGATCCGCCTGTCCTGGCGCTTCGACCGGGCCGCGGCGTGGCTGCTGGTGCCCTACGCCGCCTGGGTCGGCTTCGCGACCATGCTCACCGGCGCGATCTGGCGCCTGAACTGAAGCGCGGCGGCTACTCGGCCGCTTCGACGAACACCGTCCCGGCGCGCGGGAGGTCGAGGGTGTCCCAGGTCTCGGTCAACGCCGCCGTCAGCTTGGCGATGCGGGCATCGTCGTGGAAGGGCGAGGGCGTGATCCGCAGGCGCTCGGTGCCGCGCGGCACGGTGGGGTAGTTGATCGGCTGGATGTAGATGCCGTGGTGCTCCAGCAGATGATCGGCCGCCGCCTTGCACAGCTCGGCGTCGCCCACCATCACGGGCACGATGTGGGTGTCGGTGTGCAGCACCGGCAGGCCGGCGGCCTCCAGGGCGGTCTTGGTCCGGGCGGCCTGGCGCTGGTGCGCCTCGCGCTCGACGGTCGAGCGCTTCAGGTAGCGCACCGAGGCGATGGCGGCCGCCGCGATGGCGGGCGGCAGGGCGGTGGTGAAGATGAAGCCCGGAGCGTGGCTGCGGACCGCGTCGCACAGGACCGCAGATCCCGTGATGTAGCCGCCGACGCAGCCGAAGCCCTTGGCCAGCGTGCCCTCGATCACGTCGACCCGGTGCATCACCCCGTCGCGCTCGGAGATGCCGCCGCCGCGCGGGCCGTAGAGGCCGACCGCATGGACCTCGTCGAGATAGGTCATGGCGCCGTAACGGTCGGCGAGATCGCAGATCGCGCCGATGTCGGAGACGTCGCCGTCCATGGAATAGACGCTCTCGAAGGCGATCAGCTTCGGGCGGTCGCCCGCCGCGATCAGCAGTTCCTCGAGGTGCTTGAGGTCGTTGTGGCGGAAGACCCGCTTCTCGCAGCCCGAATGGCGCACGCCCTCGATCATCGAGTTGTGGTTGAAGGCATCCGACAGGATCAGGCAGTTCGGGATCAGCTTGGCGATCGTCGAGATGCCGGACTGGTTCGAGACGTAGCCCGAGGTGAAGACGAGGCCGGCCTCCTTGCCATGCAGGTCGGCGAGCTCGCGCTCCAGGTCGACCAGCGGCGAGTTGTTGCCGGCGATGTTGCGGGTGCCGCCGGCGCCGACGCCGCAGCGGGCGGCCGTGCGGGTCATGGCGCCGACCACGTCCGGGTGCTGGCCCATGCCGAGGTAGTCGTTGGAACACCAGACCGTGATCTCGGAGGTGCCGCCATCGGGTTTGCGCCAATGCGCGGTCGGGAAGCGGCCGGCGATGCGCTCGATATCGGCGAACACCCGGTAGCGGCGCTCGCTGTGCAGGCGGTCGAGGGCGGTGCGGAAATGCGACTCGTAGTCGATCCGGCCCTGACCGATGGACCCCGTCGTGATCGCAGCCTTGATTGCAGACGTGATCGCGGGCTTGGACTCACAGCCCGCTCCCTGGCCCGCTCCCTGCTGGCCCGCTCCCTGCTTGGTGTCGCTGATCTTGATCGTCGCGGGCATGCGGTTCACGGGCATCCGTCCTTCACGCTTGGGCTGAGGGGCCGGCGGTGGAATCGCGGCCTCTGGCGGGATCGTTTCCACGCGGACCCTCGTGCGGGGGGCCCTTGATGCAATCGGTCTCGGTGGCGAGCTTGGCGCACGCTCCATGAAGGAGTTGCTGACGACGCTCGCCCTGACTTCGGGTTTCCCCGACACGGTCGCGACGATACAGGTGAACTTGGAATTGGTTCAAGTCGACATCCGCATTCCTGGTTTGCATCCATCGACCAGGGGATGCAAAGCCGACACAGCGACGTGGCGACGATGGGTCGCGCGGGGCCTCCCGGCGCGTCGCGGACCACGCTAGGCCCCTCCCCGCCCGATCCCGCTCCACCGGATCCCTGCGACGCATGACGGACGACGAATCCCAGGCCGACACGCAGGCCGACACGAAAAAGACCCCGCGCAACGCGGCCGAGCAACGGGCCGAGCGCCTGAAGGCGGCCCTGCGCGACAACCTGCGCCGCCGGAAGGCACAGGTGCGCGGGCGTTCGCTCGGTTCCGGACCCGAGGAAACACCCGAGTCCGGCGGGGAAGCATAATCGGACGCGCCGAACCTCCTTTTCGACAAAACTTGGCTATAACGGTGCTGTTTCCACGCGGACGGCGCGCGTCCCGCCCGGTTTCACGTTCGATGTCTCCGGTCAGCGGCGCGACCTGCGCCCCCGGAGGGCAAGATTTAGGCAAGGTTGTAGACACGATGGACCGCATCAACATCATCGGCGGCCGCCCGCTGCACGGCGTGATCCCGATCTCGGGTGCCAAGAACGCCGCTTTGCCCCTGATGATCGCCAGCCTGATGACGGGCGAGACCCTGGAACTCGGCAACGTGCCGCGGCTCGCCGACATCAACGCGCTCCTGCGCATTCTCGGCAATCACGGCGTCGACCACATGGTGGTGGGCAAGCGCCCGGGCCAGACCACCGAGACCGGCCAGACCATCCGCCTCACCGCCTCCAACGTCATCGACACCACGGCGCCCTACGAGTTGGTCTCGACCATGCGGGCGAGCTTCTGGGTGATCGCGCCGCTGCTGGCCCGCTTCGGCGAAGCGCGGGTCTCGATGCCGGGCGGCTGCGCCATCGGGACGCGCCCGGTCGACCTGTTGCTGATGGCGCTGGAGCGCCTCGGCGCCACCGTCGAGGTCGATGGCGGCTACGTCGTCGCCAAGGCCAAGAATGGCCTGCGCGGGGGCGAGATCCACTTCCCCAAGGTCACGGTCGGCGGCACCCACGTGGCCCTGATGGCGGCGGCGCTCGCCAACGGCTCGACCCTGATCGAGAACGCCGCGCGCGAGCCTGAGGTTGTCGATCTGGCGGCCTGCCTCACCAAGATGGGCGCCCGCATCGAGGGCGCCGGCACGCCGCGCATCACCATCGAGGGCGTCTCGCGCCTGCACGGCGCCCGCCACGACGTGCTGCCAGACCGCATCGAGACCGGCACCTACGCCATGGCGGTGGCGATGACCGGGGGTGACGTCACCCTGGAGAACACCCGTGCCGACCTGCTGCATTCGGCCCTCGACGTGCTCTCGACCACGGGCGCCGAGATCACCTCCGGCACCGACACGATCCGCATCCGCCGCAACGGTGGCGGCATCGCCGCCGTCGACATCACCACCGATCCGTTCCCGGGTTTCCCCACGGACCTGCAGGCGCAGTTCATGGCGCTGATGACGCTGGCCAAGGGCCAGTCGAACATCCGCGAGACCATCTTCGAGAACCGCTTCATGCACGTCCAGGAGCTGGCCCGCCTCGGCGCCAAGATCCGCCTCGAAGGTGATCTGGCCATCGTCGAGGGCGTCGAGCGCCTGAAGGGCGCGCCCGTGATGGCGACCGATCTGCGCGCCTCGGTCTCCCTCGTGATCGCAGGGCTCGCGGCCGAGGGCGAGACCAGCATCAACCGGGTCTACCACCTCGACCGCGGCTTCGAGGCCCTGGAGGCCAAGCTCGCCCGCTGCGGCGCGGAGATCACCCGCGTCCGCAGCTGACGGGACCGGCTCGCCGCCCGCTCGGGGCGGAGAGCCGGGCGGATCAGCCGCCGATCTCGCCGTGCTTGCGCCCGAAACCGGGGATGTCGCAGCCGCAGCGGGAGCCGTAGGGCTGCGGGCGGGTGATGCAGTTGCCGCGCTGGGTCAGGCAGAGGCGTCCGAAGCCCTCGCCGCCGTAGCCGCGCGGTCGCCGGTCGTAACGGTCCTCGTCGTAGCGCCGGCGCTCGTAGCGATCCTCGTCGTAGCGGCGCTCGTAGCGATGGGGACGATCGTGGTCGCCGTAATATTGCGCCTGCGCCGCGACGATCCCGAGGCCCGGGCCGAACGTCGCCGCGGTGGCGAGGGCGAGGATCGTCGTCTGTATGGTCTTGCGGGTCATGGCGTGATCCCCTCGGATGGTCCGTCTCGTTGCTCCCCGATCTAGCGACCCCGGGCTGAACGCCGCCTGAGGACCTGCGGTGATCGGAAAAAGGGGCATGTCAGCCGAGGAACCGGGTGACCAGGCGCACCGCCGGGAGCACCGCCCGGGCGAGCCGGATCTGGCCGGGCAATTGCCGCGGGCCGAGGGGCCGGTGGACCAGGCGCGGGCTGGTACGTTCGGCCTCGGCCACCGCGTGGCCCGCCAGGGGATGGGCCGCGACGCGGGCGGCCTCCGCCTCGGTGATCCGCAGGGCCTTGGCCCAGCCGCGCTCGGTGCCGAGCCGGCCCGCCGCGTGCAGCCGGCGCAGCCGGCGGCGCCAGGCGTAGCGGAACAGGGCCCGCGGTACCGATTCGAGGCGGGCGTCGCACAGGCTGTCGGGCTTCTCGCAGCGCGCCCGGATGGTGTCGGCGACGCCGCCCGGCGCCCGTCCCACGAGGCGCCCCGAGACCGTGACCAGAATGGCCGGATCGTGCCGGACATGCAGCCCCTGGGCGAGCAGCAGCGCCACGAAGGCGCCATCCTCGCCGAGCGCGATCGCCGGCATGCCCCCCACCGCCCGGTAGGCCGCGACGCTGACGCTCAAGGTGGCGCCGATGGTGGTGCGGTGGCAGGGCCAGGGATCGTGCGGATCGGGGTCGATGCGCGCCTCGGCCTCGGTGAGGAGATCGCTGTAGATGTCCTCCCGGTCTCCGCGCCAATGCAGGGAGGGCGGCAGCAGGGCGCGCTCGTCCGCATCGAGCGCGATGCGGCCCGCCACCGCATCGGCGCCCCGGTCGAGGGCGGCCCGGTTGCGCGCGACCCAGTCCGGCGGAACCCGGCTGTCGGCATCGGTCGAGAGGATCATGCCGTCCGCCCCGAGCCAATCGGCCGCCCGGTTCATCGCCTCGCGCCGCGCCCAGCCCGCATGGGCGCCCGCATACGTCACATGGGTGACGCGGACCGGCATCGACATCCGCGGCACGAGATCGGCCACGATCGCCTCCGTGGCATCGGTGCAGTTGTTGAGAAACAGCACGACGCCGAGGCTTCCCGGTGGGATGCCGGTCTGAGCGTCGATGGCTCGCAGGCAGGCCGCGATGCGCTCGGCCTCGTTGCGCACCGGGATGGCGATGACCGCACCCGGCGCTGCCAGCGCGGGACGGGTGGAGTGCGCGGAAAGTTCGGCTTGACCCGGGGTGCCGGCGGCCTCGGTCAGAGGGGGAAGAGACACGGTCAAAACTCCGTTCGCCGACACCGACACGAAGCCGGCGCAGCGACGCGTCCGTAGCAGGTCCGGCAAGCGGGACAATGGCGGAGTTCCGAGCCGCCAGTTGCCGTGGGCGGGTCGCCTCGCTACCTACGGCTCCCACACCGCGAGCGGCCGAGCCCGCACCGGGCCGGCCCACCGACAGGAGCGCGACACCCGATCATGGAGCTTCTCAGGCTCGCTGCCCTCGACGCCGAAGATCTGGGCGTCATCTCCGCCCACCTGCAGGACGCGATCCTGAAGGGGAGCGACCTCGCCTATCTCAGCGCGCAGCATCGGTTCGTCCTGGTGGCGCGTCGCTTCGACTGGTCGGCGGAGGACGGTGCGCCGCCGCGCCGCCGCCTGACAGGCATCCATTTCGAGCGGGTGCTGAAGGTGCGCACCCGCGGCATCACGCCCGGTGCGGACGCCGAGACGCCCCTCGAACTCCTCGCCATCACGTTCGCGCCGTCCGAGGCACCGTCCGGCATCGCCACCCTGGTCTTCGCCGGCGGCGCGGCGATCCAGCTCGAACTCGAATGCATCGAGGTCCAGTTGAAGGATCTCGGTCCGGTCTGGGAGGTCGAGGGGCGTCCCGACCACGAGGCCGTGGTCGCCGGGCGCGCCGCGATCGCGGGACAGGCTCCAGCGGGACAGGCCCGAGAAGGAAACACCTGATGGTCCGTCTCGATTCCCGCGACGGCGACTTCGCCGCCGCCTTCGCGCGTCTGCTCAGCGTCAAGCGCGAGATCTCAGAGGATGTCGACGAGACCGTGCGCGGCATCATCGCGGGCGTGGTCGCGGGCGGCGACGATGCGCTCGTCGACTACACCCGCCGTTTCGACCGGCTCGGCGAGGACTTCACCGTCGCGTCCCTGCGCGTCACCCCGGCCGAGATTGAGGCCGCCGTCGCGGCCTGCCCGCCCGAGGCCCTGGAGGCCCTGCGCTTCGCCGCCGCCCGGATCGAGTCGTTCCACGCCGCCCAGGTGCCCGCCGACCACAGCGCCACCGACAGCCTGGGGGTCACCGCCGGCTGGCGCTGGACGGCACTGGAATCCGTCGGCCTCTACGTCCCTGGTGGCACCGCGAGCTATCCCTCCTCGGTGCTGATGAACGCGATTCCCGCCCGCGTCGCCGGGGTGCCGCGCGTCGTCATGGTGGTGCCGATGCCGGAGGGCACGATGAACCCGCTGGTGCTCGCCGCAGCGCAGCTCGCCGGCGTCGACGAGGTCTACCGGGTCGGCGGCGCCCAGGCCGTGGCGGCGCTTGCCTACGGCACCGAGACCATCGCCCCCGTGGCCAAGATCGTCGGCCCCGGCAATGCCTGGGTGGCGGCGGCCAAGCGCCGGGTGTTCGGGCAGGTCGGCATCGACATGATCGCCGGTCCCTCCGAGGTGCTGATCCTGGCCGACGCGCACGCCAATCCCGATTGGGTGGCGGCCGATCTCCTGGCCCAGGCCGAGCACGACACCGCGGCCCAATCGATCCTGATCACGGATTCGGAGACGCTCGCCGGCGACGTCGCCGAGGCGGTGGAGCGGGCGCTCGGAACCCTGCCGCGGGCCGACATCGCGCGGGCGAGCTGGCGCGACTACGGCGCGATCGTGGTGGTGCGGGACTTCGACGAGGCGGTGCCGCTGGTCGACCGGCTCGCCCCCGAGCACCTCGAGATCGAGACGCAGGATGCCGAGGGGCTCGCCGCCAAGGTGCGCAACGCAGGCGCGATCTTCCTCGGCTCGCACACCCCGGAGGCCATCGGCGACTATGTCGGCGGCCCCAACCACGTCCTGCCCACCGCCCGCTCGGCGCGGTTCTCCTCCGGGCTCGGCGTGCTCGACTTCATGAAGCGCACCACGATCCTGCGCTGCGACCCGGCGGCCCTCCGGGCGCTGGGGCCTGCGGCCATCGCCCTCGGACGGTCGGAGGGCCTGGAGGGTCACGCCCGCTCGGTGGCGATCCGCCTGAACCTGTGAGGGTGCGATGTCCGGTGCGGCCAAATCCAGCGAGCCCCAATCGCCTCACCGCCTCGCGGTGGTGACCCTCGACGAGGAGTCGATCGGCCGGGGCAACCCGGATCAGGAGCATGAGCGCGCCATCGCGATCTTCGACATCCTGGAGGACAACAGCTTCACGATTCCCGGGCGCGAGGGCCCCTACGCCCTCACCCTCGGCCTGGTGGAGAGCAAGCTCGCCCTCGTCATCAAGCGCGAGGACGGCGAGCCCGTCATGACCCACCTGCTGTCGCTGACCCCGTTCCGCCGGGTGATCCGCGACTACGAGATGATCTGCGAGAGCTATTACAACGCCATCCGCACCGCTTCGCCGACCCAGATCGAGGCGATCGACATGGGCCGGCGCGGCCTGCACAACGAGGCCTCCGACCTGCTGCGCCAGCGCCTGGAGGGCAAGGTCGACCTCGACCACGACACCGCGCGGCGCCTGTTCACCCTGGTCTTCGCCTTGCACTGGAAGTCGTGACCCGCGAGGCCCGAGCGGCGCCCCCTCTCGAAGCGCGAGGCTGAGAAGAAGACCGGATGGCGGACGCGACCGGCCCGAAGAAGACGCGCGTGCAGTCGGCCCTGTTCATGTGCAACTTCAACGCCGTGCGTTCGCTCGCGGCGGAAGCCATCGCACGCCACTACTTCGGCAAGTCGATCTACGTGCAATCGGCCGGCGTCCGCTCGGGCGAGCCCGCCGACCCGTTCATGGTGGCGGCGCTGGACGAGATCGGCATCGATGCCGCGCGCCACAAGCCGCGCACCCTGGCCCAGCTCGAGGAATGGGAGGGCCTGAACTTCGACCTCATCATCACCCTGGCGCCAGAAGCCCACCACGCCGCCCTGGAACTGACCCGTACCAACGCGGTCGAGGTCGAGTACTGGCCGACCCCCGACCCGACCCACATCCAGGACGGCACCCGCGAGCAGCGCCTCGACGCCTACCGCGACGTCCGCGACGGCTTGGTCTACCGGATCAAGATGCGGCTGAAGGGTTGAGCCGCCGGATCGACGTCACCGGCCCGAAACTCTTCTCCCGGATGCGGGCGACGGCCTCGGCGAGGGGCTCCACCGCCACCGCCATGTGGTGGCCGTTGGCGTGGATGAGGCGGGTGGCGTCGAGCATCAGCCCCACATGGCCGCGCCAGAACACGACGTCGCCGCGCCGGAGCCCGTCGACGTCCGGGGCGAGCGGCTCGCCGAGCCCGCGCTCCTGCTGGTCGGCGTCCCGCGGCGCCGCGATCCCCGCCAGCGCCAGGCAGAGCTGGACGAGGCCCGAGCAGTCGAGCCCGAGGCTGGTGCGTCCGCCCCAGAGATAGGGCGTGCCGACGAGGCGCTCGGCGGTGCCGGCGTAGTCGGGCTCCAGGACATCGGCTGCCGTGCAATGTCCGGCGAACACGAAGCCCCCGGTCGCGAGGCGATGAAAGTCGCCGACCGAGTCCTGGACCTGGACGCGGGCGCCGAGCGTCAGGTAGCCGGTGGCGGGCAGCTTCAGGTCGGGTCCGGGATACAGGAAGCTGCGCAGGGCGGTGACGCGGTGGGTCGGCCCCCCGACGGGTCCGAGGGCCGCCTCCGGCAGGTAGCCGACATAGCCGTCATGGGCGAGCTGGACGAAGGCGAAGCCCTCGTCGGCTCCGTAGAAGGTGACCGCGTCGCCCATCACGGCCTCGGTCTCGAGACCGGCATCGAAGCGCGGCGCCCGCGTCAGCGGCGCGGCCGGCACGACGACGCTGCGCGCTTCGCCGACCACGTAGCGGGCGGCGTCGACGCGGCCTCGCAGGCGGATATCGGCGATCTCGGGCCGGGCCGGGACGAGGCGCGGGTCGGACAGGTCGAGCAGGGCGGTCGGCATGGGCGCGACTATCTCCTGGGGTTCGACCCGTCGCAACCGCCGACGCGGCGATCGCCCCGTCTGCGTCATGGTGACGCTGGAAACTGCCTGTCCGGTCGGCAACCTGCGTCTCGGGAGGCCGCTCCGTCCGCGCCGAACCCGGATCCCTGATCGAAAATCCATCCGGCTGCCGCGCGACGCGTCCCACTGCAGGAAACGCACGGGGCGCCCGCAAATGTGTGCACTGCACAAACCGGCAAATCGGGATTACAGTCGGCGCATGCCCCTAGCGAGTCGCGCCGTGAAGAAGACCTCGAAATCCTTCCAGGATCTGCCGCCGATCCGCGTGCGGCGCGAGCCGCCGACGATTCCCGAGGCGGTCGCCGCCGCGCAGGATCTCGCTGACGACATCGAACAGCAGGTCGAGATCGCCGCCGGCCTGATCGGCCTGCCCCTCGACGCGGTGCGCGAGCACGTGGTCGCCGCAGCCCAGGCCAAGGTGGAACGGATGCCCGAGCGGATGCCGGAGCGCATCTTCACGGCGGCGAGCCCGAACCGGGCCCCCCGCACCGTCATCGTCGAGCGCCGTCGGCCGCCAGTCATCATCGAGCGTCGCGGGCGTCCGCCGATCGAACGCCCCTGATCGCGGCGTGAGAGGCTACCAGTCGAGCGTCTTGCCGGTGTAGTCGAGATAGGCCGTCCCGGTCCGGCCGAGCCGGGCCGCGATCACGTCGGCCATGCCGGTGACGCTGGTGGCGACGTCGATGTCGGCATCGGCTCCGCCCATCTCGGTGCGGACCCAGCCCGGATGCAGCAGCAGCACGCCGAACCCCGTTTCGCGATGGCGGATCTCGAAGCTGCGCGCCAGGGTGTTGAGGGCGGCCTTGCTCGCCCGGTAGGTCTCCCAGCCACCGGAATCGTTGAGGCCGACGCTGCCGAGGATCGAGCTCATGAAGGCGACGAGACCCTTCGGAGCCAGCCGGTCGAGGAAGACCTCGGCGAAGCGCACCGGGCTGATCGCGTTGGTCAGGTAGACCTGGGCGGCCACGTCACGCGGCACGGCATGGGCCGGATCGTGCGCCTGCGTCGCCACGCCCGCCACCACGAAGACCAAGTCGAAGCTCTGGCCGGCGAGGCGGTCATGCAGGGCCGCCACGGCGGCATCGTCGTCGATGTCCGCGGTCTCGATCGTCAGAGCGTCGTCGGCCAGCGCCGCGAGGCCCGGGGAAGCGGAGCGCTGAGTCGCGGTCACCCGCCAGCCCCGCTGCAGGAAGGTTTCGACGAGGCCGAGGCCGAGGCCGCGCGAGGCCCCGACGATGAGCGCGTTCTTCTGGGATGCCATGTGATCGTGTCCCTGGTTCGCGGACGGGCGCGCCGCCCTCGGGCCGGGCCGCCCGACCCTCAGCGGAGGAGGTTGGACGGATGAGCGGTTCCGGCAATCCGGGCCGCCCGCGCCGAGGTGTGCCGGCGCACCTGAGCGGTCAATCCGCCGTCTGCACCGACCAGGTGGCGTGCTCGATACCGGGCATCCGCTCCAGGGCCGCCACCACGGCGTCGAGTTCGGCGGACGTCACCGCCGTCGCCACCAGGGTCGCCACCACCTCGACGGTGTCCTCGCCGCGCTCCACCACTTCGATGCCGCCGACCGGGTACTTTGCCGCTTCCAGGCGCTCGACCAGCAGGTCGCGGGCCGGGCCGGCACCGTCCGCCGCCACGGTCACCTGGACCTCGTAGGTGGCCTCGGTCTGGCTCTCGTCGATGGGCGCGCGATTGATGGCGTTGACGAGGGGCCGCAGCAGGGTGTTGCCGGCGAGCACGGCCGCCGTGACGAAGGCCGCCTCGAGGGGAAAGTCGGCGCCCGCGAAGGCGCCCACGGCCGCCGAGCACCACAGGGTCGCGGCGGTGTTGAGCCCGCGGACGTTCATGCCCTCCTTCATGATCACGCCGGCGCCGAGGAAGCCGACGCCCGAGATCACGTAGGCCACCGTGCGGGTGCCGCCGGCGGCCCCTTCGAGACGCATGCCGAGATCGACGAAGGCCGCCGCCCCCACCGCCACCAGGACGTTGGTGCGCAGGCCCGCCGTGCGCTGGCGATATTGCCGCTCGGCCCCGATCAGGGTGCCGAGCCCGAAGGCCACGATGAGGCTGATCGCCGAATTGACCGCTTCGGGCAGCGGCCCGGACAGGATGGAACTCATCGCGCTGCCCTGACGGTGTCCCGTGACGGCACCATGACAAGGCGATCCGGCCGGCGGATCACGCCTGCGGATAGTCCGAGATGCCCCCATGCGCCGCCGACCACTTGGCCGGCTCGTGCAGGAAGCTCTCGACCTCGGCCAGCACCTTCGGGTCGAAGTGGCCGCTCTCCTTGGCCACCGCCAGCACGTCCCACCAGGTGGTGAGGTAGTGCAGCTGGATGCCGAGATCGGCCATCGCCTGCCGGCTGTTGGGGAAGATGTCGTAGAAGAACATCACGAAGCAGTGGTCGACCTGGGCGCCCGCGTCGCGCAGGGCCTTGCAGAATAGCGCCTTGCTGCGCCCGTCGGTGGCCAGATCCTCCACCAGCAGGGTCCGGGCGCCCTCCACCACCTCGCCCTCGATCTGGGCGTTGCGGCCGAAACCCTTGGCCTTCTTGCGCACGTACTGCATCGGCAGCATCAGCCGGTCGGAGATCCAGGCCGCGAACGGGATGCCGGCGGTCTCGCCGCCGGCCACGTGGGTGATCGACTCGTAGCCGATGTCGCGCACGATGGTGGCGGCGGCGAAATCGTTCAGCGTCGAGCGCAGGCGCGGATACGAGATGATCTTGCGGCAGTCGATGTAGACCGGGCTCGCCCAGCCCGACGTGAAGGTGAAGGGCGTGTCCTGGTAGAAATGCACCGCCTTGATCTCGAGCAGCATCTTGGCCGCCTCGCGGGCGATCACGGCGCGGTCGATCGGCAGGAAGGAGGTCGTCATGCGCGGGTTCGCTCTCGTGCGGGCGGCGGGCGCGGCCCCGTCCCGCCTCCGGGCGGGGCCGCGCATCCGTCTGAAGGATGGGTTCTCCTTCCCGCCAACCGCCAAGGGCGTCAACCCTGGAGATGTACGCCGCCTCCGGAGAGGGGTGACGCCCTGGAGGTGCCGTCAGGCCGCCTTCACATCGGCCAGGAAGCCGCCGACCTCGCGGGTCAGGCTCTCCGAGTGCCGCGCCAGTTCCTGGGCGGCGCTGAGCACCTGGGAGGCGGCCGCACCGGTCTGGCCGGCCCCGTCGCGCACGCCCGCGATGTTGACGGTCACCTCCTCGGTGCCGCGCGCCGCCTCCTGGACGTTGCGGGTGATCTCCTGGGTCGCGGCCCCCTGCTCCTCCATGGCGGCGGCGATGGAGCCGGCATAGGTCGACATCTCGGCGATGATCCGGCTGATCGTCTCGATGTCGGCCACCGCCTCATGGGTCGCACTGCGGATCTCTGTGATGCGCTCGCCGATCTCCCCCGTGGCCTTGGCGGTCTGGCCGGCCAGTTCCTTCACCTCGGAGGCGACCACCGCGAAGCCGCGCCCGGCCTCGCCGGCCCGCGCCGCCTCGATGGTGGCGTTCAGCGCCAGCAGGTTGGTCTGGGCCGCGATGCTGGAGATCACGTCGACGAAGGCGCCGATCCGCTCCGTGGTGCCGGCCAGCCGCCGCACGGTCGCGTCGGTGCGCTGGGCGTTCTCCACCGCCTGACTGGCGATGCGCGCCGACAGGCTCACCTGCTGCACGATCTCCTGCACCGAGGCCGACATCTCCTCGCTGGCGGCGGCCACGGTCTGGACGTTGGCGGAGGTCTCCTCGGCGGCGCCGGCGACGATCACGGTCTGCTGGTTGGTCTGGCCGGCGACGCTGCTCATGGATTGCGCGGTGGCCTCCATCTCGGTGGCGGCGCCCGCCAGCCCCTGGGTCAGGGTCGAGACGTTGCGCTCGAAGGCCTGGGTGAGGGCGTCGAGGCGCTGGGCCCGGCGCATCTTGGCCTCGTCCTCCGCCGCCTGCGCGGCCGCGAGACGCCGGGCCTCCACGGCATTGTCCTTGAACACCTGGAGCGACCGGGCGAGGAGGCCGACCTCGTCCCGCCGTTCGAGGCCCGCCACCGCCACCGCGTGGTCTCCGGCCGCCAGGCGTTCCATCGCCGCCGTCATGCCGGCGAGCGGGCGGGTGACGCCGTAGAGCGTGATGAGGGCCAGCAGGCCGACCGCGATGCCGAGGCCGATGGTGGCGGTGAGGATGAGGGTGCGGGTGGCGCTCTGCGCCGTCTCGGTCGCGTCCTGCTTGGCGGCATCGAGATCGCGCAGGTTGGAGGCGACGCGCGTCGCCACGCTCTCGGTGAGCTTGATCCGGGCCGGCCGAACCTCCTGCTTCGAGATGCGGGCGGCGGCCTCGTTCTCGTTGCGGAGCCCCAGGGTGACCGAGCGCTCGGCGGCGGTGAAGAAGCTCTGGAGGTCGGTTCGAACTCCCGTGAGGATGGTCCGGCGCTCCGGCGTGTCGGCCAGGGCGATCAGGCGCTCGAGGGTCTCGGAAGCGGTTTTCTGGTTCGCCTGATAGTGGCCGAACTCCGTCTTCATCAGGGTCTCGTCGGTCTCGATGATGGCGTTCTTCTCCGCAATCACCGCTTCGTCGATGGCCAGGGCCAGTTTCTGGGCCAGGAAGAGCCGCGTGGCGCGCACCTCGATGATCTGCGTCGTGTTCTGGTCCAACGTCGCCAGGCTGGAGCGCGCCAGGGCCACCAGGCCCACCGCCACCAGGATGAGGACCAAGCTGGGAATGGCGAGCTTTGCCATCAGCTTGAGATCGTTGAACGCGCGCATCGCAACCCCCGTGGATGACGCCGTCGCGGGACCATGATCGGCCTCTCGGTGACGCGGCGCTCCTCTCACGGTTCTGTGATAATTCGCTGAAACAAGCGTTAACGAAACCGAAATTCGATGCATTTGATGAATCTTATGCGTCCGCTTGGTTGTACCTCCGAAGCATTCAGACCTTGCTCAGTCACGCAGCGTGATTTTTTCCGGTTCCTTATCCTGCCATGTTGCCGAGGGTTTCCGCTCATCTCGCGCCGGGTCGAGGACGGAACATTTGGGGATGAGGTTCGAGCCGTTATGACGACTTCGGATCGCCGACCTCGTTCCGCTGGACACTTGATCGGCCGGCACTTAGTCGCCGGACATCACGCCCGTGCGCCCTCAGTCCAGGAAGGTCTGGAGGGCGGCCAGGGTCGCGGCGGGGTTCTCCTCGGCCAGGAAGTGGCCGGAGGCGATCTCGGTCGCGACGGCCTTCGGCGCGAAGGTCCGCTGCCAGGCGGCGAGCGGCGTCTCGGTGCTGCGATCGAGATAGCCGTCGCCGGTGAGGATCAGGGTCGGGCAGGCCAGATGCCGTCCGGCCGCGAGATCGGCGAGGTCGGCCTCGCGGTCACGGGTGGCTCCCGCCCGGTAATCCTCGCAGAAGGCGTGAATGCGCTCGGGCACGCCCCAGGCCTGCCGGTAGAGGTGCAGGGCGGCGGGCGCGAAGGCCCGCAGGGATGTGTCCCCGCTCCAATCCCGCAGGAGCCCCTCGAAATAGGCATTCGCATCCCGGCCGATGGCCTGCTCGGGGCCCGGTGCCGGCTCGGCCAGAAACTGCCAGTGCGAGGATGTGCGCGGCGAGGGTTTGGGGGGGTCGGCCTCGATCCGCTCCCACTGGACCAGCGTCGGCAGGATGTCGAGGAGCGCCAACCGGGCAATCCGGCCGGGTTCGTCGAGGGCGAGACGGTAGCCGATGCGGGCGCCCCGGTCGTGCCCCACGAGGGCGAAGTGGACGTAGCCGAGCGCTTCCATCACGGCCACCATTTCGGCCCCGAGGGTGCGCTTGGCGTAGGCCTCGTGACGCGGATCGCCCTCGGGCGCGCTAGACCAGCCGTAGCCCTTGAGGTCGAGGCAGATGACGCGGCGGCGCTCGGCGAGCGCCGGGGCGATCCGATGCCAGCAGGCGTGGCTCTGCGGAAAGCCGTGGAGCAGCAGCACCGGCGGCGCCTCCTCCGGCCCGCCGACCCGTGCGAAGAAGCGCCCGGCCGGGATGTCGATCCAACGGGACGCGAAGGTGGGGAACAGATCCGTGGTCACGGGCGGCGCCTCCGGCAGGGGCCGGGGGAACGCGCGCCCCGAGCCAACGGTTCGCAGTCACGGCCGGTGACGATTCTGTTAGAAGCAGGCGGTTCTCCGGTTCCATCCACCGCTTCACTGCTGACCAACAGGATTTTCGCCGATGCCGACCTATTCGATGCCGACCTGTCTGACTCCGTTCGTTCTGGCCGCCGGCCTCGCGCTCGCCAGCTTCGTCCCCGCCCAGGCTGCGGGTTGCTGCGGCGGCGGCGCCGGCATGATGTGCGGCAAGAGCAACAAGATGGATCTGCGTGCGGGCGGCATGAAACCGTCCCGGGCCAAGAAGGCCGCCTGCTGCTGCGAAGGCATGGCCGGCCACGGCATGGCCCCGATGTCGAAGAAGCTCTGATCCAGCCCGGGCGGGCGAATCCCCGCGGGCAAGTCTGGGCAGGCAAGTCTGGGCGGGCGAGGCTCCGGTCCGGATCGTGCTCGAAACGGGGTGTTCGAACGGGCAACCCCAGCGCAAGCCTGCGGCCTCGTGGAGGTCGGCGCGGGATTGACGCCCGCCCCGCGCAGCGGGCACACCCGAAGACTGCGGATCGCTCAAGAATTCGCATCCAAAAAAGCCACCGAGGAGACGCGCATGGATCGGCCCACCGTTCCTGCCCCCCAGACGATCCGGGCGATTCGTCCGATCGACGCGAGCCTGCTCGCACCAGCGGCGTTGTCCGCATGAGCGGCGCGATCCTCGCCGAGCGTCCGGCGTCCGGCGCTCCGCCCGTGGATGCCGCCCTGCGCGGGCGCATCCTCGCCCTGCGCGACGGCCTGCTGCACGGGCTCATCGGCGCCGACGCGATGGTGGAGCGCCTGCTGATCGGCCTCCTCACCGGCGGTCATCTCCTCATCGAGGGCGCCCCCGGCCTTGCCAAGACCCGCGCGGTCAAACGCCTGTCGGACGGGCTCGACGGCAGCTTCGCCCGCATTCAGTGCACTCCCGACCTGATGCCGGCCGATCTCACCGGCACCACGGTGTGGCGCCAGGATGCCGGCGATTTCGAATTCCTGCCCGGCCCCCTGTTCCACTCTCTCGTCCTCGTCGACGAGGTGAACCGCGCCCCCCCGAAGGTGCAATCGGCCCTGCTCGAGGCGATGGCGGAGGGGCAGATCACGGTCTCGGGCCACACCCACGCCCTGCCCGACCCGTTCATGGTGGTGGCGACCCAGAACCCGATCGAGCACGCGGGTACCTTTCCCCTGCCCGAGGCGCAGCTCGACCGCTTCCTCCTCCACGTCCTGGTGGAGATGCCGGACGAGGCCGCCGAGCGCCGCATCCTCGATCTCGTCGAGGGCGAATTGAACCACCACGCCGAAGCCATGCCGGTGCGGCTCTCGGTGGCGGAGATCCGGGCCGCCCGCGAGGCCGCCCTCAACGTCTACGTCTCCCCGGCGCTCAAGGACTACCTCGTGCGCCTGGTCGCCGGCACCCGCACCGATGCGGCGGCCCCGGACCTGCGCGCCGCCATCGAGCATCCGGCCTCGCCGCGCGGCACGCTGGCGCTGATGCTCGCCGGCAAGGCGCGGGCCTATCTGCGCGGCCGTGACCACGTCATCCCGGAGGATGTGGCGGATCTGGCCGCCGACGCGCTGGCGCACCGCATCGGCCTGACCTGGCGCGCCGCGGCCGAGGGCCAGACGGCGCGGGGCATCATCCGCGGCCTCATCCAGCGGGTGCGGGCGCTCTGAGCGCGACGATGTCTGTCCCGAGCCCGGCCCCCGCCGCCCTGTCGGACACCGACCCGCTGCTGGCGCCGGGCATCCACCTCTCCGGCGAGGCGCTGATGGGCCTGCGCCACCTCGCCCGGCGCGGCACCGGCCCGGCCACCCGGACCCTCGCGGGCCTGCCCGGCGGGATCGTGACCCGGCGGCGCGGGCGCGGCTCGGAGCCGGACGACGTGCGCCTGTGGTCCGAGGGCGACGACCGCCGCCACATCGATCGCAACGCCACCGCCCGCACCGGCATCCTGCACGTGCGCACCCACCACGACGAGCGCGACCGCGCCGTGGTGCTCCTCGTCGATCTCCGGCCCTCGATGCTATTCGGCACCAGGCGGGCGCTCCGCTCGGTGGCGGCGGCCGAGGCCCTGGTGCTGCTCGGCTGGCGCATCGTCGGCGACGGCGGCCGCATCGGCCTCGTGGCCGTGGGGGCCGGCGAGCCCTTGGTGGTGCGCCCGGCCGGCGGCGAGCGGGCCATGACGGCGATCACCGGCGCCCTGGCGCTGGCCCATGCCCGTGCCCTGTCGGAGGCCGGCGGCGCGGATCCGCCCCTGGCGGCGGCGCTCACCCTCGCCCAGAGCCTGCTGCCCTCGGGTGGCCACCTCGTCATCGGCAGCGCCCTCGATACGCCGGGCGCCGATTTCGACCATCTCCTGACCATCATGGCCGAACGCCTATCGATTCGCCTCGTCCTGGTCAGCGATGCCTTCGAGCGCGCCCGCCCGCCCGGCTTCTACCCCTTCGCCACGCCGGACGGCCGGCGCGGCACCGTCCAGGCGAGCCGGGCCGACACGGCACGGAAGAGCGCCGACGCGCCGCCGAGCGCGGATGCGCGCCTCGTCGCCTATGCCCGGCGCGGCATCGAGGGCCTGCGCCTCGACGTGGAAGCCGGCCCCGAAGCCTACGCCCCGCTGATGGAGCGCCTTGATGCGGTGCTCTGACGTGTTTCACGTGAATCAGGGGATCACCGCGTGAACTCCGACGCCGCTCCGAGCCTCGACCAGTTGCGCGGCCTGCACCTGCCCGCCGAAACCGGGGCCGCGCAGGGCGCCGTGATGCTCGCCATCGCGCTCGGGTTCACGGCCGCCCTCGCCTTCGGCCTGCTGCGCTGGTTGCGCGCCCGGCGGCGCGGTTCGGTGCGGCGGGCCGCCTTGCGCGAACTCGCCGCCGCCAATGCCCTGCCGCCGGAGAGCCGCCGCGTGGCCCAGGCCCAATTGCTTCGCCGCCTCGCCCGGACGCTCCAGGGCGATGCGGCGGCGGACGCGCAGGGGGCCGCCTGGGCCGCCACCCTCGACCGCCTCTTCGCCACGACCTTCTTCAGCGCCGGCGCCGGCCGCATCTTCGCCGATGGGCTCTACCAGCGCGGCGCGCCCGAGCCCGGGCCGGTGGATGCCGAACTGGCCCGCCTGTTCGCCCGGATCGGGGCCTGAGCCATGATGACGGGACTTTTGCCACAAGGGCTCACCGCCCTCGCCTCCGCCTTCGACCTCGCGAGTCCCTATGCCCTGCTGCTGCTGCCCCTGCCGCTGCTGGCCGCGCGGTTGATGCCGGCCGAGCGGGTGGGATCGAGCGGCGCCCTGCGGGTGCCGGCCTCCCTGGTGGCCGAGGCCGCGCGGGGCGAGAGCATCGCGGCGCGCGGTCGGGGTCGCGCCGTCCTGATCTGGACCCTGTGGAGCGCCCTCGTGGTCGCCCTGGCCGGCCCCCGCCTCGTCCTGCCGGCCACCGCCCTTCCGGCCTCGGGCCGCGAGATCATGCTGGCGATGGACCTCTCCGGCTCGATGGAGCGGCGCGACTTCGCCCTCGACGGCCAGACCGTGACCCGGCTCGCCGCGGTTAAGCGCGTCGGCACCGACTTCATCCGCCGCCGGGCCGGCGACCGCATCGGTCTCGTCATCTTCGCCAACGAATCCTACGTCGCCGCCAGCCCGAGCTTCGACACCGCCACGGTCGCCCGTGCCCTGGACGAGGCGACCATCGGCCTCGTCGGCCGCTCCACCGGCATCGGCGACGGCCTCGGCCTCGCCCTGAAGCGCCTGAGCCCGACGGGGGCCGAGGCCGGGGGCGTGCCGCAGGCTGAGGGCGCGCCGCAGGCCACCGCCAAAGTGGTGATCCTGATGACGGACGGCGCCAACAATGCCGGCCAGACCACCCCCCGCGACGTCGCCGGCCTCGCCAAGGAACTCGGCATCCGGGTCCACACCATCGCGCTCGGCCCCCGCGACCTCTCGAATGCCGACGGCGAGCAGGACGTGGTCGACACCGAAACCCTGCGGGACATCGCCGACCTCACCGGCGGCCGGATGTTTCGCGTGAAAACCACCGACGATCTCATGGCCATGGCGGAGGCGATCGATCAGATCGAGGGCGGTCGCGCCAAGGCCCCGCCGGTTCCCCTGCGCAAAGACCTCTGGCCCTGGCCCGCCGCCCTCGCCTTCCTGGCGGCGGCCGGCCTCCTCGCGTCGCGGCGGACCGCATGAGCGTCCTCGACACCATCGCGGTCCTGCGCCCCTGGTGGCTCGTGGCGATCCCCTTCGTCGCCGCCCTGGCGCTGCGCGCCGCCTGGCGCTCGGCGCCGCTCGGCGACTGGACCCGGGCCGTCGATCCCGCCCTGATGGCGCTCCTCGCCAAGCGCGGCGCGGTGCTGGGCGGACGCCGGCAGGCGAACCTCGCCGCAGCCCTCGCGGCCGGTCTGATCGCCCTGGCGCTGACCGGCCCCGCCGTCGAGCGCCCGGACGCCGCCACCTTCCGCAACCTCGACGCCACCGTGGTGGTGGTCGACCTGTCGCGCTCCATCGCGGAGGGCGGGCACCTCAAGGATGTGCGCCAGATCGCCCAGGGCGTGGCCGAGGCGGCCGGGACCCGCAGCGTCGCCGTGGTGGTCTATGCCGGAGACAGCTACCTCGCCGCCCCGCCGACCACCGACCGCGACGCCCTGTCCTCGACCCTGTTCGCCCTCGACGGCGACACCGTGCCCGACCGGGGCACCCATCCCGAGCGCGGGCTGGCGCTGGCCCGCCGCACCCTGGAGGAGGCCGGCGTGATCGCGGGCGACGTGGTCCTGGTCACCGATGGCGACGGCATCGGCGACGCCGCCCTGCGGGAGGCGACCGCAATCCGGGCGAAGGGCTGGCACCTGCACGGTGTGTTCGTGCCCGCCGGACCCGGCCTGCCGACAGGCTCGCCGAAACCCGACCGGGGCGCTCTCGAACGCCTCGCCGATGCGGGCGCCGGGCGCTTCGCCGTCCTCGACCAGCCCGCCCCCGTGCTCGATGCAGTCGGCGTCAGCACGGCGCAGCACCTCGCCGCCGGCGGCTACACCGTGCTGGCCTTCGCCGATCTCGGGCGCTGGCTCGTGCTGCTGGCGCTGCTGCCGGCCCTCGTCCTGTTCCGGAGGGCCGCCTGATGAGGAGCGCCTGATGGCGATCGGTTTGTTATCCGCCCTGCCCGCGCCGCCCCGGGACTGGACCCGGTGGGCCCGCCTCGCCGGCCTCGGGCTCGCGGGCGCCGGCATCCTCGCCCTCACCGCCAGCACCCAGCCGCGCACCAACCTCGGCCGCACCCTGATGGGCGCCGGACTGCCCGGCGCCGCCGCCTGGGTGCTCGACGATCCGGCCTGGCGCGGCCCGGCCCTCTACCAGGCCGGCCGCTACGACGAGGCCGCTGCGCTGTTCCGCAGCGGCGGCCGCCGCAACGCCTACAACCTCGGCAATGCGCTCGCGAGATCCGGTGACCTGCAGGGCGCTCTCGACGCCTACGACGCCGCGCTTCAATACAATCCGCGCGATGCCGACGCCCAGGCCAACCGCTCGCTGATCGCCCGCCTGGTCGACGAGGGCGCCGGCGATCCCGGCAAGGGCGGGGGCGTGGCCAATGCCACCGCCACGGTGGGCGCGCGCTACAACAAGACCTCGAACCAGGACCCCAACGACGACACCCAGGCCACCTCCAGCGGCGAAGGCCTCGCCGGCAACAAGGAGGGCGGCACCACCTCCTCGACCCCCGGCAACAGCAAGGTCGCCCGCCGCGGCAAGGCCGAGCAGGTCTCGGTGGATTCCGGCAAGGGCGAGGCCCGGGGCTCGGCCAGCGACGCGGCCGGACGCGGCCGCACCGGCGCCGGCTCGGCCATGGTCGCGGCCGCCCCCGAGCGGGAGGTGCGCCGGGTGACCAAGAGCTTCGAAGCCCACGAGATCCGGCCCGACCGCCTCTGGCTCCAGACCCTGCCGGACGATCCGGGGCGCTATCTCAAGCTGCGCCTGAAGGCCGAGCAGGCGGTCCGCATCGAGGCCGGCACCGCCGTGCCGGGTGGGAGCAATCCATGGTGAGCGATCGTTCCGAGCCATCCGCCGCACGGCCCCGGGATGACGGCGAGCCGCCAGGATTCTTGCACCGGCGCAGCATCGTCGCTGCCTGCCTCACGGCCTTCCTCCTCGCGCCCGTTCCCCTCCGAGCCGAAATCAGTCCCGGCGATCTCACTCTCACGGTCACCCCGGAACGCAACGGCAACGCCGATCCGTTCTCGCGGGAGATGGTGCTGCTGCGCATCCACGGCGTCTATCGCCAGGCGATCCTGCTCGAAGAGGTGATCCAGCCGTCGCTCGCCAATTTCAGCTGGACCCAGCTCGGCCGCGACGCCTGGTCGAAGACCCGCCTGCCCGACGGACAGGTGGCGATCGCCTTTGACCGGGTGGTGGCGATCTTCCCGCACCATCCGGGCGACTTCACCATCGATCCCTTCATCCACCGCCTCACCGTCAACGAGGGCGGCAAGCGCGTCGTGGTCGACGTGCCCTCGGCTCCGGTGAACCTGCCCGTCGCCACCTGGACCAAGCCGGTGGGCGGCCCCGACGCCAAGGAGCCGTGGTGGCTGCCGGCCAAGGACGTGACGATCACGGATTCCTGGAGCCCCGATCCCGAGACGGTGAAGCTCGGCGAGACCACCCGCCGCATCGTCACCCTGGAGGCGCAGGGCCTGGTCGCCGAGGGGCTGCCGCCCCGGCCTGTGATGCGCACGCGCGGCATCCTCACCTTCGCCGGACCGGTCACCCGCGAGACCCTCATCACCCCGTCCGGCCCGGTGGCGCGCGCCACCTACCAGTGGGACGTGCGCCCCGCCATCGATGAGGTCATCCCCCTCGACGCGATCGTGATCCCGTGGTTCGACACGGTGTCCCGGACCCTGCGCGAGGCCGAGATCCCGGCCCGCCAGATCGGCGGCGGCCTGCCCGACCGCGACGACGAGGCCAAGCCGATCGTGCCGGCCTCCCCCCTCCTGGTGGTGACGGCCGCCCTCGGCGCCTTCGGGCTCGGCCTCGCCCTGATCGGCGTCGGAACCGGCCGCGACGTCCGCCGCCGCCGTCTCGACGCCCGAACGCGGCGCGCCCTGAGGCGGGCCGCCTCGGCCAGGGACGCGCGGGCCTTTCGCGCCGTGCTCGACCCCGTCCTGTCGGGGCGGCCCGACCTGGCCCGCGCCTGGCAGACGCAGCCGGAGATCGCGGCCGGGCTCGCGGCGCTGGACGACAGCCTCTACGGCCAGGGTCCGGCGGCGGCCCTCGACTTGCCTGCCCTCGACTTGCCTGCCCTCGACTTGCCCGCCCTCGCCCATGCCCTGGCCAGGCCCGTGACGGTGGCACCGGCGTTGGCGGAGACGCGACCGCGCCTCGCCGCCCTCGACGGTTGCAAGGCACCCTCGGCCGCAGCGCCGCCGGCGCGCTCGGCAACCCCATGACGCTCACCCGGCGCACGATCCTGCGCGCTGGCGCGGTCCTGCCGGTTATGGTCGTGCCGGTCCTGTCGGGCTCGGTTCAGGCCTCGCCGGACCGCTTCGTCGAGGCCGGCGCGGCTTTCGAACAGATCGCGCGCGACCTCGGCGGGCGGGTCGGCATCACCGTCCTCGATACGGGGGGCGGCCCTTCGCTGCAGCTTGCGGCCGATGCGGCGTTCCCCCTCTGCAGCACCTTCAAGCTGCTGCTCGCCGCCGCGATCCTGGCCCGGGTCGAGGCCGGCCAGGACCAGCTCGACCGCCGGATCGCCTACACGGCGGCCGATCTCGACGTGTACGCCCCGATCACGGGCGGGGCGCTCAAGGAGGGCGGGCCGGAAGCCGGGGCGATGTCCGTCGCGGCGCTGTGCGCGGCCGCGATGGTATGGAGCGACAACACCGCCGCCAACCTGCTGCTCGGGGCGCTCGGCGGTCCCGCCGCCCTCACGGCCTATTGCCGGAGCCTCGGCGATTCCGTGACCCGGCTCGACCGCACCGAGCCCGACCTGAACAGCGCGGAGCCCGGCGATCCGCGCGACACCACCCGGCCGGCCGCGATGGCGGCGACCGTCCGGACAATCCTCCTCGGCGACGCGCTCACGCCCGGCAGTCGCGCCCGGCTCGAGGGCTGGATGACAGCGGCCCGCACCGGCACGAAGCGGCTGCGGGCTGGGCTTCCGGGCGATTGGAGCGTCGGCGACAAGACCGGCAGCGGCGCCTACGGCACCGCCAACGTGGTGGCGATCCTGCGCCCACCGGCCCGGCCGCCCCTGATCGCCGCGCTGTACCTGACGGGCTCTACGGCGTCGGCCGAGGCGCGCGACGCAGCCCACGCGGCGATCGGCCGGGTCATCGCGACCGCCTATGGTTAACGGTCGGTTCACGCCCGCCTGCCAAGGTCGTCCCGCGAGGAAAGGTCGTCTCGCGCGAGGGGGACCCGATGCGGCGTGGCTCTGTGGCGATCAGACGGGGCGGGCCGGTGCTCGTGCTCCTGGCCGGACTGGCGCCGATCCCCGCCGGGGCGGCGGATTTCGGCGGCCTCGCCTATCCGACCCCGGGCCGCGCGTTGGACGGCGCCCCGGCGGAGCCCGAGGGCCTGCCGCGCTACTTCCCGCGAGCCGAGGAGGACGGTGGCGTGGTTCACCGCGGACCGGTGCCGCGCCGGCGCCTGGCCGGCTGCATCCCCCGGCGGGTTCCCATCCCCACCGATGCCCCCGGCGATCCGAGCTATGTCGGCTCAGCCTATGGGCTCGGCAAGCCGAGCTATTACGGCTTCACCCCGCCGCTCGGCATCGACGATCCCTACGGACGGCCGCTGCGGCCCTATTGTCCCTGAGGCGGCTGGCATCCCGGCGACGGTGCGATTAGGTCTCGCGCGAAACGCGACGTTCGCATCGCGACCGTACCGAAAATTTGCCGAGGACGACCTGCCGATGTCCGATTCCACCGCCCTGCTCCGGTTCACGGCCGTCGTCCCCTTGCGCGCCGAGGTCGCTGCCTGGCGCCGGGCCGGCGAGCGGGTGGTGCTGGTGCCGACCATGGGGGCGCTTCATGCTGGACACCTCGCCCTGATGGCGCGGGCCCGGAGCCTGGGGCAGCGCGTCGTGGCCAGCATCTTCGTCAATCCGACCCAGTTCGGCCCGAACGAGGATTTTTCGCGCTACCCGCGCGACACCGAGGCCGACCTGTCCCTGCTGGCCGAGGCCGGGGTCGACGCCGCCTATCTGCCGGAGGTGTCCGGCATGTACCCCGAGCATTTCTCGACCCGGATCGAGGTCGACGGGCTCACCGAGGGCCTGTGCGGGGCCTACCGACCGGGGCACTTCTCCGGCGTCGCCACGGTGGTGGCCAAGCTTCTCAACCAGGTCCAGCCCGACTGCGCGCTGTTCGGCGAGAAGGACTACCAGCAGCTCCTGGTGATCCGCCGCGCCGTACACGACCTCGACCTGCCCGTGGAGATCCAGGGGGTGCCGACCCTGCGCGAGGCGGACGGCCTCGCCCTGTCCTCGCGCAACCGCTATCTCACCCCCGACGAGCGGGCGCGGGCGCCGCGCCTCCAGGCCGTCCTGTCCGACATCGCCGCGGGGCTGGCGGCCGGGACCAGTGCCGATATCCTGGTGGAGCGGGGCCGGGCCGCGCTGGCGGCGGCCGGCTTCGATCCGGTGCAGTATCTCGAGGTCCGGGACGCCGAGACGCTGGCGCCCGTGAGCCACGCGACCCGGCCGGCCCGGGTGCTGGCAGCGGCCTATCTCGGCCGCACGCGCCTCATCGACAACGTGCCCGTCGGGTGAGGCCTCAGGTTCGCGCCGCCAGGGGGCTGGCCCGGAAGAAGTCGAGCATCGCCCGTGAGGCGTCGGGACCGCGCGGGTCGGTGTAGCTTCCGGCCGCGTCTCCGCCCGACCAGGCATGGCCGAGGCCGCGCACGATCCAGCCCTCCACCGCGACCCGTCCGGCCGCATCGGCGTAGCGGGTGCGGGTGTAGGGCAATCCGCCCGGGCTCGTCGCCTCGGTGGCCTCCGGCGTCAGGCCGTCGATGCCGGCCTGGGCCAGGGCCTGCTCGCCGTTGCGCGGGTTGACCGTGCCGTCGCTCTCACCGTGGAACACGATGGTGGGCACCCGCACCTCGGTGGTCGCGCCATCGGCCGACGCCACGGGACCGAGCCGCATCACGGTCAGGGCCGTCGAGACGTCGCGGGCGCAGCCGGCCGCGAGGCCGGAATGGATGCCCACCGCCGCGTAGAGGTCGGGATAGACCCGGGCGATGTTCACCGCCGCCGCGCCCCCCGCCGACAGGCCGGCGATGTAGACGCGGGCCGGATCGATGCGGTGCTCGGCGATGATGGCGCGGGTCAGACCGGCGATGATCCCGGCCTCGCCCGAATCCCGGCCCTGGTCGACGGGCTGGAACCAGTTCCAGCAGCGCTGGCCGTTGGCGCGCCCGGTCTGGGCCGGGTAGGCGACGAGGAAGCCTTCCGTCTCGGCCAGCGCGTTCATGCCGGTGCCGGCGGCGAAGTCGTCGGGCGACTGGGTACAGCCGTGCAGCATCACCACCAGGGGCAGGTTCGGGCGGGCGTCGCTGGGAACGAACAGCTTGTAGTCCCGCGCCCCGGCCGCATTGGCGAAGCTGTGCTCGGTGAAGGTGCCACCCTCGGTGAGGGGCGCCCGGGCCTGGTTGAAGCCGGTTCCGGATCCGTTGCCCAGACCACCGCTCAAGCCATTGCCCAAACCGTGTTTCAGGCTGCCGCCGAGGCCGGCTGCGAATTGACCCAGGCCGGCGCTGGCCGCTCCCTGGCCGGTCCGTCCGAGCCCGCCGATCACCGGGGCGATGCTCCGGGTCACCGTCTCCACGACCTTGCGCAGCGTCTCGGGCAGGATCGCGGGGAGGATTGCGGCGCGGCCGGGCTCCTCCGGGGCGGCGGCAGTCGGCCGGGCGCGCGCCCCGTTCGGCTCGGGTGCTGGGCCGGCACCGGCCGGAGCCGGGCCGGTTTCAACATGTGCGGCGACGAGATCGATGGTGCGGGGATCGCTCACCGCGGCGCCCATCTCGGCCGGAGGCCGGGCAGCCGACGCACCGCCGGCGAAACCACGCTGGAGCAGATCCGTCGCATCCTGCAGCCGGCCGGCGGCCGTGAGGCGGGTCGCCTCCATCATGTCGGCGAGGCGGTCCTGCATCCGGTTTGAAGATTCGGTCATGGGGTTCGCTTTCCGGTTCGACCGTGAGTCGAACGCTGCGAGATCGGGAAACGCATCAGAACGGAAGTGTCAGCGCAGGCGGTCGGCGAGGGCCGCCTTGACGGCCGGGCTCGCCTGAAGGCTGCCCATGACCTCGATCGACGCGATGGCGTCGCGGGCAAGTTCCGGCGTGACGTCGGGGGCGATGCTGGCGAGTCCGAGCACCCGGATATCGAGGCGGATGCCGCTGGCGCGCGCCGCTTCGAGTTCGGCCCGGTCGTAGCGGCGCAGGCCGAGTTCGACGCCCTTCCGGGCCACGGATTGCCGGGTGACGTCGCCGTGGCGGGCGATCTGGTTGCGCACGGCGGTGCGGATGAAATCGCTCCGATTGGCGTAGACGCTCTCGGATACGAGAAGGTCGATATGGCCAAGATCGACGTAGCCGAGATTGATCGTGATCTTCTCGGTGTCGCCGACCCGGATCGGCGCCCTGGGTTTGTCCTCAAGATCGAGCATCGTACCGTCCCGTCACCATCCAGCTGGATGGTATATGGGGGGGTCTTTGCTGCGGCGCAATATGCGGTCTCGTGCGTCGCAGCAATGCGGCGTCGCCCCGCTCCCGTGTGACCCCCTCGGGTCGTACCGGTTCGCTCGGTGCCCTCAGGCGGTCTCTTCGTCGCCGAGATAGTCGCGCCAGACGGCACCACCGCCGCCCAGCGTCGCGATGAAGGCCGCGTGCCGCGTCCGCTCGGCCTCCGTGAGCCGATGGCGCAGCTGGCGCGGACCGACCGGCACGACCTCGCCGCCGTCCCCGATGATGACCACCTCCTCGACTTCCGTCATGGCGAGGCCCAGGCTGGTCTGCTTGCCGCCGAGCAGCTCGACATAGACCTCCGCCAGGATCTGCGCGTCGAGGAGCGCGCCGTGCTTGGTCCGCCGCGTGGTGTCGATGCCGTAGCGCGCGCACAGGGCGTCGAGGCTGTTGGCGGCCCCCGTATGCTTGCGGCGGGCGATCTGCAGGGTGTCGACCACGTCGGCGAGGTCGATGGGCGGGGGTGCCACCGCCCCGAGCCGGGCATATTCCATGTTGAGGAAGCCGACATCGAAGGGCGCGTTGTGGATCACCAGGGGGGAATCGCCGCAGAAGTCGCGAAATTCGTCGACGATGTCGGCAAAGAGCGGCTTGTCGGCGAGCATGGCGTCGGAGATGCCATGCACCCCGAAGGCGCCCTGGGACACCGGCCGGGTCGGATTCACGAGTTTGTGGAAGACCTTGCCGGTCTGCACGTGATTGATGAGCTCGACGCAGCCGATCTCGATCAGGCGGTCGCCGTTCTTCGCATCCGTTCCGGTGGTCTCGGTGTCGAGAACGATCTCGCGCAGCATCGAAGAATCCTGAGGGTGGGTCCGGGCGACCGGACCATGCGCCGTCCTAAGATCGCGTCAAGGCGCGGACGGTCCGGCGCTCCCGGTCAATTGCCGGATGAGGGCCGCCACCTCGGCCTCCGCGTGCGCGAAGCCGAGGCTGGTGTCGAGGACGAAGTCGGCGCGCGCCCGCTTCTCGGCGTCGGGCCATTGCTTGGCGCGGATCGCCTCGAAGGTCGCGGCATCCATCCCGGGCCGGGCGAGCACCCGGGCGCGCTGCACCTCGGGCGGGGCGGTGACGACCAGGACGCGGTCGCAGCGCGCCGCCGCCCCGGTCTCGAACAGGAGCGGAATGTCGAGGAGCACCAGGGGCGCCCCGGCGTGGCGGGCGAGGAAGGCGCGGGCCGCCGCCTGCGCCAGGGGGTGGACCAGCGCTTCGAGGGCGGCGAGGCGCTCGGGCGCGCCGATGACGGCCTCGCGCAGCCGCGTCCGGTCGACGGAGCCGTCCGGCGCCAGGGTGCCGGGAAAGGCTTCGCCGATGGCGGGGGCCGCCGCGCCGTCGGCGCCGTAGAGGGCGTGCACGGCGGCGTCGGCGTCATGCACGGGTACCCCGTGCCGCGCGAACATCGCCGCGGTGGCGGACTTGCCCATGCCGATCGAGCCGGTGAGCCCGAGGACGACCGGGCGAGTTCCGGGGACGCTGCTTCCCGGGATGCTCATGCCCAGAATGCTCATGCCCGGGATGCTCATGCGGGGGCGAGATCCGCCACGATCCGGGCGCGCAAGGCCGGTGTCACGCGCGGGGTCACCCGGAACCAGCGGGCGAAGCCCGGCACCGCCTGATGCAGCAGCATGCCGAGGCCGTCGACGGCGGGAAGCCCGCGTGCCCGCGCGGCCGCCAGCAGCGGCGTCTCCAGGGGCGCGTAGACGATGTCGGCCACCGCCGCATCCTCGGGCAGGGGCAGGAGATCGAGGTCGAGGGGCGGGCGCCCGACCATGCCGAGCGAGGTGGTGTTCACCAGGAGCCCGGTGCGGGCCATCGCGTCCGGCAGGTCGTACCAGGCGACGGCCTCGACCCGCGCGGGATCGAGGGCGACCAGGGCCTCGGCCCGGGCCGGCGTCCGGTTCGCGACCCGGACCCGCGCCAGGCCGCGCTCCAGGAGGCCGACCACGATGGCGCGGGCGGCGCCCCCGGCCCCGAGCACCAGGGCGGTGCCACCGCCGCGCCCGGTCCAGTCGAGGCCGAGGCTCTGGTCGAGATGGGCCACGAAGCCCGGGGCGTCGGTGTTGTCGCCGCAGAGCCGTTCGGACCCGTCGAAGAACAGGGTGTTCACCGCCCCGATCGTTTCGGCACGCGGCGTCAGCGATTCGACCAGCCGGAACGCCGCCTCCTTGTGCGGGATGGTGACGTTGCCGCCGGCAAAGCCCTTCTCCCGCAGTGAGGCGAGAAACGCCGGGAACACCTCCGGTGTCACGTCGATGCGCTCGTAGCTCCCGGCGATGCCGTGCTCCTGCAGCCAGTGTCCGTGGATCAGCGGCGAGCGCGAATGCGCGATGGGATGTCCGACGACGAAGGCACGGATCATACGGTGCAATCTCCGGCCAGCGGGCAGGCGGGGCCGCCCGCCTCCTCGATCTGCAGGGTGGTGTGGCCGATGCCGAAACGGGTCCGCAGCTCTTCGGCGGTGGCGATGAGGAAGCCGTTGCCCGGGTGGCCCGGCCCCATCACGAGATGCGCCGTCAGGGCGATCTCCGTGGTGCTCATCGGCCAGATGTGGAGATCGTGCAGGTCGGTCACCCCGGCGCGGGCCCGCAGGTAGGCGCCCACCGCCGCCGGATCGATGCCGGGAGGCACCGCCGAGAGCGACATCACCACGCTGTCGCGCAGGAGGCCCCAGGTCGCCCAGATGATGAGACCCGCGATGACGAGGCTGACCAGGGGGTCGATCCAGGCCGCGCCCGTCAGCACGATGATGAGGCCCGTGACCACCACGCCGGCCGAGACCGCGGCATCGGCCAGCATGTGCAGATAGGCGCCGCGGATGTTGATGTCGCTGCCCTTGCCCGAGGCGAAGAGCCAGGCGGTGAGGCCGTTGATGAGGATGCCGATGCCGGCCACCACCATCACGGTCAGGCCCGCCACCGGCTGCGGCTCGGGGGCGAGGAGGCGGACGGCCGCTTCCCAAGCGATGGCACCGGTGGCGACCAGCAGGAACACCGCGTTGAACAAAGCGGCGAGGATCGAGGAGCCGCGCAGGCCGTAGGTGAAGCGCGGCGTCGGGCTGCGCTTCACCAGCACCGAGGCGATCCAGGCCACCAGCAGGCCGAGCACGTCCGAGAGGTTGTGGCCGGCATCGGCCACCAGGGCCATCGACTCGCTGGCGAAGCCGTAGATCGCCTCGATGACCACGAAGGCGACGTTGAGGGCGATGCCGATGGCGAAGGCGCGCCCGAAGCTGGCCGGCGCGTGGACATGGCCACCACCGCCATGCGAATGGCCGCCGCCCCCGTGGGAATGGCGATGGCCGTGATGATCGTGATCGTGCGCGTGCTCGGCCATCAACTCCGCCTCGGATCAGCTCCCTCCCCTCCCCGTTTGGGGACGGGAATGCGTCCTGCCTCGAGAGAAACGCCCGCGTTCGACACGATCACCAAAAACTCGGCTTCACCGCGGCCAGGATCACGATGAGGATCATCAGCAGCGTCGGCACCTCGTTGAGGATGCGGTAGAATTTCGGCGCGCGCGTGTTCCGGTCGGCGGCGAAGTCCTTGACCATCCGGGCGAGCCAGCCGTGGACGCCGCTCATGGCCAGCACCAGCACGAACTTCGCCTGAAGCCAGCCGGCCGCATAGTAGCCGCTCATCCAGGCGAGGGTCAGGCCGAACACCCAGGTGGCGATCATCGCCGGAGTCATGATCGCCTTCAGCAGGCGCCGCTCCATGACCTTGAAGGTCTCGGACTGGCCCGCCGCATGCGGTCCCGGCACCAGGGCGGCGTGGTAGACGAACAGACGCGGCAGGTAGAGCATCGCCGCCATCCAGGAGATGAGCGCGACGAGGTGCAGGGCCTTGAGCCAGGGGTAGAGCCCGTCCACGTCGGCCTCAGCCCCGCAATCGGGCGAGCATGCGCTCGACATGGGCGATCGGCGTCTGCGGCGTGATGCCGTGGCCGAGATTGAAGATGTGCGGCAGCCCTTCGGTGGCCGCCAGCACCCCGTCCACCGCCGCGTCGAGGGCAGCTCCGCCTTCGATCAGGGTTTCCGGATGGATGTTGCCCTGCGTCACCGTGCTGGCCGGCACCGTCTGGCGAAGCGCCTTGAGATCCACCGACCAGTCGACCCCGACCGCATCGGCGGCGGTCTCGGGCACCACGCGGGCATGGCCTTCGAGCCCGGAGCCGCGGGCGAACACGATGATCCGGGCGCCCGGCACCCGGGCCCGGACCCCGGCGATCATCCGGGCGATGGGCTGGAGCGACCAGCGCGTCAGGGCATCGCGCTCGGTCGCGTCCGGAAGCGCGCTCTCGGCGACCTCGTTGACGGCCTCCTCGGTGATCTCGCCGGCGCCGCGGGCGTCGGGCAGCGCGCCCGCATGCGACTCGAAGATCTGCACCGCATCGGCCCCGGCTTCGAGCTGACGCACGAGGTATTCGGTCTGCACCGTGACGAGGCGGTCGATCAGGGCCTCGACCAGGGCGGTGTCCTGCCGGGCCAGCGCCCGGGAGGGGGCGAGGTCCGGCGTGCCGCGGCCGCCGATCATGTAGCTCGCCACCGTCCAGGGCGCGCCGCAGAAGCCGAGCAGGGTGGTCTCGTGGGGCAGTTGCGCGCGCAGGCGCCGCACCGTCTCGAAGACCGGCTCCAGGTGGGCGAAGATCGCCGGATCGCCGGCCTCGCGCAGGCGCTCGAACTCGGCCCGGCCCGCCATGGGGTCGAGGCGCGGCCCTTCCCCCTCCACGAAGCGCACGGTCTGGCCGAGCGCGTCCGGGATCACCAGGATGTCGGAGAACAGGATCGAGGCCTCGAAGCCGAAGCGCCGGATCGGCTGCAGCGTCACCTCGGTGGCGAAGTCGGGATTGTAGCAGAGGTCGAGGAAGGAACCGGCCCTGGCCCGGACCTCCCGGTACTCGGGCAGATAGCGTCCGGCCTGGCGCATTATCCAGGCGGGTGGACGGGGCAGGGCCTCGCCCGCGAGAACCCGCAGGACCGCCCGGTCCTGTCCCGTGCGGTTCCCTGCAACTGCCTGGCTCATCCGATCTCCCGACGTCCCAATCCCGTGTGGCCGGTATGTAGCACCGAAGCGCCGGATGTCTTCCTCCCGAAATGTCTTCCTCCCGAAACCGTGTCGCTCGGAAAACCTCCTGTTCCGAAAGCCCTCCCTCTCCAAAATCCCGCCTCTTCCAAAATCCCGCCTCTTCCGGAAACACACGTCTTCCGAAAACCCGTGTCTCCCGAAAACTCTTGTTGGGTCCGGGTGCCTGATGGGCGCTCCGGACGTCATCCCCACACCGGCTCTCTAAAAGGAAAGAGAGATTCTAGGACTCTGTTTTTTCTTTTAGAGGGCTGGATGGCGGGACCGGAAAATCGTCCACAGGGCGTCCCCGCGGCCGCGGCGTTAATCAGGCTTTAACGGATTGGGTCCAATGTTCGGGATAGGTGATGGCCTACAGTGCCTTGCCCCTGCCCGGCGGCGCCCGACCGGGCTTCGGTCCCGGATTCTCCCAAAACCGCGCGGGAATCGCGCCGGTGTGATCGGGTGTTGACGCCGGAGTCGATAACACGACCCGGGCCCCCGCTGGACCCTTCGGGCAAGCCGGCTTATCCACCCTTATCGACTCCCCTGACCGAGCCCGGTGGACAAGACCATGACGGGTGATCGTCATGCATCCTGGACCTCAGGCCGGAGGAGACAGCCCTTCGATGAGCCGTAGTTATTTCCACCTGCATCTCGTGTCGGATTCCACCGGCGAGACGCTCATCAACGTGGGCCGCGCGGCCGCCGCCCAGTACGAGGGCGTCTCGGCCATCGAGCACGTCTATCCGCTGGTGCGCTCCGCCCCGCAGCTCGAGCGGGTGATCTCCGAGATCGAGGCCGCTCCCGGCCTCGTGCTCTACACCCTCGTCGGCCACGACCTGACCGAGCGGCTGGAGGCGGCCTGCCGCGAGACCGGCTCGCCCTGCCTCTCGGTGCTGCAGCCGGTGCATGCGCTGCTGCAATCCTATCTGGGAGCGGATTCGACGGCCCGGCCCGGCGCGCAGCACATGCTCAACGCCGAGTACTTCAAGCGCATCGACGCGATGAACTTCACCCTGGCCCATGACGACGGCAACCTGCCGCTCGACGTCAACGAGGCCGACGTCATCCTCGTCGGGGTCAGCCGCACCTCGAAGACGCCGACCGCGATCTACCTCGCCAATCGCGGGCTGAAGACCGCGAACTTCCCCCTGGTGCCCGGCATGCCCCTGCCCGAAACCCTGGAGACGGCGCGAAAACCCCTCCTGGTCGGGCTGCTCGCCAGCCCGGAACGCATCGTCCAGATCCGCCAGAACCGGCTCCTCAGCCTGAAAGCCGACGATTCCTCGCTCTATGTCGACCGCAGCGCGGTGGCCGACGAGATCGCCGCCTGCCGCCGCCTCTGCGCCAAGCATCGCTGGCCGACCATCGACGTGACCCGGCGCTCCATTGAGGAGACGGCCGCGGCCATCCTCGACCTGCACCGCGAGCACCGCCTCAAGTTCATCGCCTCCTGAGGGGCTGCCCCGCATGACGAGTTCCCTGTGGCGCGGGGCCCTGCCCCTCCTCCTCGCCTCCACCAGCCCGACGCGGCGCGGCCTCCTCAGCGGCGCGGGACTGGCGGTCGAGACGGAAAACCCCGGCGTCGACGAGCGCGCGGTGGAGGCGGAAGCGGCCGGGCTCGCCCCGGACGACCTGGCCCGGCGCCTCGCCGAGGCCAAGGCGGGCGCGGTCGCTGCGCGCCGGCCATCGCGCGTCGTCGTCGGGGCGGACCAGGTCCTCGCCTGCGACGGCACCTTGTTTCACAAGCCGGCGGACCCGGCCGCCGCGCGCGAGCAGATCGGCCGCCTCGCCGGGCGCACCCACGCGCTGCATTCGGCGGTGGCGCTGGCCATCGACGGCGGGGTGGTCGAAACCTTCGTGGAGACGGCGCGCCTGACCATGCGGCCCCTCACGGCGGCGCAGATCGCCGCCTATGTCGACTGCGCCGGGCCGGACACAATCCGGTCGAGCGTCGGCGGCTATCAGCTCGAAGGCCTCGGCATCCACCTGTTCTCCGCGATCGCCGGCGACCATTCGACGATCCTCGGCCTGCCGCTGCTGCCGCTCCTGGCGCGGCTGCGCGCCCGGGGGCTGCTGGGTTTCTGACGATTCCTCGATCCACCGACCCCGCGAGGCCCACCATGATTGCGACCGTCCGCCCTCTCCTCAAGGCCCTGCGCTTCGGCGCCCTGCCCCTCACGCTGGCAGCGGCCCCGGCCTCGGCCGCCAGCTTTCCCTGCGACAAGGCCGAGGCCGCCGACGAGAAGGCGATCTGCGCTCACCTGTCCCTCAACGACCTCGACGTGGAGATGGCCACCCGTTTCGAGATCCTGCGGGCCATGCTGCCGATGGGCGGCAATGCCAAGCTGCGCGAGGATCAGGAAACCTGGCTCACCGAGCGCCGCACCTGCGGCGGCGACGTCGCCTGCCTGAAGCAGGCCTATGAAGGCCGGCTCAAGACCCTGCGGGCGGTGTTTTCGGAATTCGCCAAGCAGGGGCCGCTGTAGCGAGCACGAGCGGGCGAGCAAACCCGCCGAGCGTGAAAAGAAAGCCGGCGAAATTCCTATCCGAGCCGGCTCAGCAAACGATCCATCAGCGGGTTGTCGGGGGTGAACGCGTAGTCGATCTTGCGCACGTTCACGGCTCCGGCCCCGGCCTTGACCAGGGCGTCGGCGAGCTCGAACACCGCGTCGACGGGGCAGTGCAGCACCATCTCGCCACGCCCCTCGGGGGCGCCGTAGGGCAGTTCGGCATCGTGCAGAGCGGCGATGCCGGCGAGATCGATGTCGCCGTCGTCCGGCATGGCGGCCCGGACCTCGCGGGTGGTGCGGGCCCGTTCCTCCGCCTGGATGCGGCCGAGCACCGCCCGCAGGGCCCGGCGCTGGGGCTCGCCCCAGGGGGCGTTGAGGGAGGCGACGAGGTTCGCCTCCGAGCGCAGGATGATCCCGTCCTCCAGGATCTTGAGGGCGTTGGCGGCCAGCGTCGCACCCGTGGTGGTGATGTCGACGATGATCTCGGCCGAACCCGCCGCCGGCGCGCCCTCGGTAGCGCCCAGGCTCTCGACGATGCGGTAATCCGCGACCCCGTGCTCGGCGAAGAACCGGCGCGTGAGGTTGATGTACTTGGTGGCGATGCGCAGGCGCTTGCCGTGGCGGACCCGCATCTCGGCGGCGACCTCGTCGAGGTCGCTCATGGCGCGGACATCGATCCAGGCCTGCGGCACGGCGACGACCACCGTGGCCTGTCCGAAGCCGAGCGGCGTCAGCAGCTCGACCTGACCGCGCGCGTCGGGCAGCGACTCGCGGATCAGGTCCTCGCCGGTGATGCCGAGATGCGCCGCGCCGCTGGCGAGCTGCGCCGCGATCTCGGAGGCCGAGAGGTAGCGCACCTCGACGCCGGGCACCCCGACGAGCTTTCCGCGATAGTCGCGGGCGCCGGTGTTCTGCGCCAGCTTGAGGCCCGCGCGGGCGAAGAAGGCGGCGGCGTTCTCCTGCAGCCGGCCCTTGGAGGGAACCGCGAGGACGAGGGAATCCGGTTCAGCCACGGGCTGCCTCCTTCACGGTTTCGGCGTCCGCGGCGACCCGCGAGAGCCAGACGGCGCAGCCGACGGCGGGGACCGGCACGGGGCTTCCGAGATGCTGGAGCAGGCCGTCGTAGCGGCCGCCGCCGACGAGCGGCAGCTTCGGCGCACCGGGCGCCGTGCCCTCGAAGATGAAGCCGGTGTAGTAGTCGAGGTTGCGGGCGAAGCCCCCGGAGAACCGGAAACGCGCGACGGGCAGGCCGCGGGCGGCCATGAAGCCGGTGCGCTCCTCGAACAGCTCCAGCGCCGCCTCCAACGGGGGATGGTCCAGGCCGGCCTCGCGGACGAGGTCGCGCATGGCGGCGGCGGCGGTGTCGGGGTCGCCCTCGATGGCGCGATAGCGCTCGACCACGGCCCGGTTCTCCGGGTTGAGCCCGGAGCCGCCGCTGGCCTGCGCGGCGGCCTTGGCGAGGAAGCGCTCGGCGATCTCGCCGGCGCTGCGGCCGCCGACCCGCGAGATCCCGGCGATCGACAGCACGTCCTCCACGAAGGCGCGCACGCCCTTGGGGTCCTGGCCCTGGATCGCCGCGAGGAGGCCGGCATGCGGGTCCTCGGTGCGCAGGCCGTTGGTGACGGCATCGAGGGAGCGCCCGGCCGCGAGCGCCCGCAGGGTGCGGCGCTTGGCGGTCGGCGGCACCGCGAGGGCGTCGAGCAGCGCGTCGATGAGGCCCATGTCACCGAGGCGGACGGCGACGTCCGGGCGTCCGAGCAGGGCGAGACCTTCCAGGGCGAGGCCGATCACCTCGGCATCGGCGGCCGGCGTGTCGGTGCGCCCGACCGATTCGATGCCGGCCTGGAGGAACTCGTCGGGCTCGTCGCCGGCCAGCCGGAAGACCGGCCCGAGATAGCTGTAATCGGCGCTGCGCGGGGCCGTGGGTGCAGGCGACGAGGCGCCTGTGGGTGCCGAGAGTTTCGGCACGTGCGCGAGATGGTGGCGGCACACGGGGATTGTGAATTCCGGCCGCAGGCAGAGTTCGCTGCCCGAGGCGTCCTGGGTCACGAAGATGCGTCGGCGGATGTCCTCGCCCGACAGTTCCAGGAACGGCTCCACCGGCTGCAGCACCGGCGGCGTCACGACGCCGTAGCCGGCGCCCTGGAAATGGGCGAGCAGGCGCAGGTGATCCTGCGATTGTTCGCCCGCGGTTCCCCCGCCTGCCTCCGGTCTGGTCATCGTGTCGCCTGCCGCCTCATCGGGGGCTCTAGTAGCAACCGACTCGGCGCTTGGCGATGGCCCCGGCGCCGCGCGATCTAGAGCCAGCCCTGCAATTCGCGCCGGACCACGGTCTCGATCACCGTCATGCCGAGATCGCTGTCGTTGAGGCAGGGGATGTAGGCGAACTGCTCGCCGCCATTGTCCTCGAAATAGTGGCGGTTCTCGCCGTCGAGCTCCTCCAGCGTCTCGAGGCAATCGGCGGTGAAGCCGGGGGCCACGATCGCCATACGCTTGACGCCGCTCTTGGCGAGGGTCTGGACGGTCTCGTCGGTATAGGGCCGCAGCCATTCCTCGTTGCCGAAACGCGACTGGAAGGTGGTGCGCATCTTGTCGGTCGAGAAGCCCAGGGCCTCGCGGATCAGGCGGCCGGTCTTCACGCACTGGCAATGGTAGGGATCGCCCTTGAGCAGGTAGCTCTTCGGCACCCCGTGGAACGAGGTCAGGATCACCTCGGGCTCGAAATCGAGCTTGGCCAGGCCCTCGCGGATCGAGGTCGCCATCGCGTCGATGTAGACCGGGTCGTCGTGATACGGGGCCGAGACCCGGACCGTGGGCTGCCAGCGCATCTGCATCAGGGCCTTGAAGGCCTGGTCGCAGGCGGTGGCCGAGGTCGCGGCCGCGTATTGCGGGTAGAGCGGCACCAGCAGGATGCGATCGCAGCCCTGGTCGAGCAGGGCCTGGATGCGCAGGCGCACCTCCGGCTTGCCGTAGCGCATGGCCCAGTCGACCACCACCGAATCACCCATCGCCGCCTGCAGCCGCTCGGCCTGGCCCCGCGTGATGGTCTTCAGCGGGCCCTCGTTGCGCTCGTTGTTCCACACGCTGGCATAGTCGCGGCCCTTCGGCCCCGGCCGCTTGGTCAGGATGATGAGGTTGAGGAGCGGCCACCAGATCAGGCGCGGCACTTCGATGACGCGGCGGTCGGACAGGAATTCCTTGAGGTAGCGGCGCATCGGCCAGTAGCTCGTGCCCTCGGGCGTCCCGAGGTTCATCAGCAGCACGCCGACCCGACCCCAGCGCACCGGCGGATGCTCGGCCGGCAGGGGCGCGTGCGTGGCGGTGGTCGGGAGCGACAGGCCCTCCTGCGGGGACGGCGGTGCGACGCGTTCGTTCATCGGGTTTCCGTAACGCCCGGGCAGCCGGGCTCGAGGGAGGCGCAGATGGGGACAGGTTGTGTCGGTGCCCATATCGATCTAGAGCACGGAGCCTTCCAGCGATCACGCGATGGATGAAGGCGCGACATGCCGTCTCCCCGGTACTTCTTCAACCACTTCATGCCCTTCACGGGCTATCCCTATACGGGAGGACCGACCGCCTGCAATCTTTGCGGATCGGCGGAATCGGTGGTGGTGGCCGAGAGCGACCGGCGGCTGAAGATCCTGCGTTCCATCGCCTGCCGCCAGTGCGGCCTGATCCGCACCGACCCGATGCCCACCCCGGCCGAGCTGTCGGATTACTACGCCAACGCCTACCGCGCCGATTACCAGCTCGCCTTCGCGGGCGGCCCGCCCCGCGTCCACCTCAAGCGCTCCGCCCGCGAGGCCGCCTTCCGCGCCGGCCTCCTGGCGCCCAAGCTGAAGCCGGGTGCCCGCGTGCTCGATTTCGGTTCCGGATCGGGCGAGTTCCTGGCCGAGGCCCGCGCCAAGGGCTGCGAGGCGATCGGTGTCGAGCCGGGGCGCGACTACGCCAACTACGCCCGCGCCCATCACGGCGTCGAGGTGCTGGACGACGCCGACGAGGATGCGCGCTTCCCCGAGGGGTATTTCGACGTCGTCACGACGCGGCACGTGCTGGAGCACCTGCGCGACCCCGCCGACGTGATGGAGCGTCTGGCCCGCTGGCTGAAGCCGGACGGCGTTCTCTTCGCCGCCGTGCCCGACATGGCCACCACCGGCAAGCCGGCGCATGAGCGCTTCCACTTCGCCCATGTCCACGGCTTCGTGCGCGAGACCTTCGACCTCAACGCCCGCCGGTCCGGCCTCGTGCCCCATCCGGATTACCCGCGCGAGAACACCGCGGTGGTCTACCGCAAGACCGATGCCCCCCCCGTGGCGCTGGCCTGCCCCGGCCTCGCCGAGCGCCTCGCGGTGGAACTGAAGCCGATGCCGCCGGGCGTCTTCCTCGCCTCCGGCGCCTGGCTCTGGCCCATGGTCCGCCGCAACGCCAAGGCCGTTCGCGACACCTTCGTGTCGCGCTGAGGCCGCGCGGGCAGAGCCTCGATCCACCTTCCCCGAAGATTCACCTGTCCGAAACGAGCGCGCGGCCGTGACAGTCGCGCGCGATCCTCGCGGGCTCGGCCCCGACCGTCATAGCGGGATCATCGATGGCGGCCTAGAAAACCGATCGGACGGCGGTCTTCCGCCGGGCCGCCCGCGATGCCGCCAGGACGACCCCATGCCGAGCCCCAACCGCCGCCAGACCTTCGGCCTCGGAATGGGCCTCGCCGCCGGCTTGAGCGGCCCGGCCGTAGCTGCCCCTGTTCCTGCCCCTGTTCCTGCCTCGCTGCCCGATCCGACCTTCACCCTGCTCCTCGTCAACGACGTCTACCAGATGGCCGACATCGACGGCCGGGGCGGCTTCGCGCGGCTGGCCGCCATCGTGAAGGCCGAGCGGGCGCGGGGGGTGCCGATGCTCTACGCCCATGCGGGCGACACCCTCTCGCCCTCGCTGATGTCGGGCTTCGATCGCGGCGCCCACATCGTCGAACTCCTCAACCTCGCACCGCCCGACGTGTTCGTGCCGGGCAACCACGAATTCGATTTCGGCCCGGCGGTCTTCGCCCAGCGCATCGGCGAGGCGACCTTCCCGACGCTCGCCGCCAACCTGCGCGACGGGGCGGGCCGGCCGCTCCCCGGCCTGCGCGACCGCATGGTGGTCACCCTCGGCGGCATCCGGGTCGGCGTGGTCGGCATCGCGCTTGCGAGCACGCCGGAGAAATCGCAATCGGGCGACCTGCGCTTCGGACCCGAGATCGAAACCCTGTCCCGCGAGGTCCAGGCCCTGCGCGCCGAGGGCGTCGACCTCGTGGTCGGGGTCTGCCACACGGCCCGGCCCACGGACGACGCCATCGTGGCGGCGCGCCTGGTGGACATCCTGCTCTCGGGCCACGACCACGACCTGATGCTGCGCTACGACGGCCAGACCGTGATGGTGGAATCGAGCTTCGACGCCCATTACGTCACGGCCATCGACGTCACCGCGACGGTGACCGGAACCGGCAAGACCCGCAGCGTCGCTTGGCGCCCGAGCTTCCGGGTCCACGACTCGGCCCAGGTGGTCCCCGATCCCGAGACCCAGGCCGTGGTGCGCCGCCTCGAAGCTGCTCTGTCGCGGGAACTCGACGTCCCGGTGGGCGAGATCCGCGGTCCCCTCGACAGCCGCATCGCCACGGTGCGGGCGCATGAGGCGAGCTTCGGCAGCCTCGTGGCCGACGCGATGCGGGCCTCCACCGGTGCCGCGATCGCCATCACCAATGGCGGCGGCATCCGGGGCAACCGGGTCTATCCGGCGGGGGCGACGCTGACCCGCCGCGACATCCTCACCGAACTGCCCTTCGGCAACACCGTCGTGCTCGTGGACCTCAGCGGTGCCCAGATCCATCGCCTCCTCGAAGGCGCGCTGTCCGACTGGGGCCGCCCCGCGGGCCGTTTCCCGCAGGTCTCCGGCCTCGTGGTCACCCTCGATCCCGCCGCGCCGGCGGGGAGGCGGATCGTCGACCTGACCGTGGACGGACGGACCCTGGCGCCGGAGGCGACCTACACGGTCGCGTCGAACAACTTCCTGTACGACGGCGGCAACGGCTACGGCGAACTGGCGCGCGGCCGCACCCTGATCGGGCGGACCGACGGCAAGCTCGTGGCCAACGAGGTCATGGCCTATATCCGGGCCAACGCCCCGCTCCCCGCCCCGACCGAGGGGCGCATCCTGGTCCGCTGATGCCCGACACCCCCGTCGCCGACGCCCTCGCCCGGTTCCGAAGCTCCGGTTCGCCCTGGCTCGCCCTGCCGTTCTTCGCGGACGGCTCCGCCGAGGCGGTCGCCGCCCGGGTCGATGCCCGCATCAAGGCGGGCGCCACCGTGCTGCCGGCGCCGGACGCCATCTTCAACGCCCTCGCGCTGACGCCCCTGGATCGGGTCAAGGCGGTCATCCTGGGCCAGGACCCCTATCCGACCCCCGGCGACGCCAACGGCCTCGCCTTCTCGTATGTGGGTCCCCGCCGGCTGCCCGCCTCGCTCAAGGTGATCCTGGCCGAATTGCCGCCGGGCACCGGACCGTCCACGGAGTCGAGCCGGTCCCGGAGCGGAGACCTGACGCCCTGGGCCAGGCAGGGCGTGCTCCTCCTCAACGCCGCGCTGACGGTGGAGGCCGGCAAGGCCGGCGCCCACCTGCGCTACGGCTGGTCCGCCCTCACCGATCAGGCGGTGGCGGCGATCTCCGCCCGCCCGCAGCCCGCCGTGTTCCTGCTCTGGGGCGCACAGGCCCGCGCCCGGGCCGCGCTGATCGACGGGGAGCGCCACGGCGTCATCGCGTCGGGCCATCCCTCCCCGCTCAACCGGGCGCGGGATTTTCCGGGGTCCCGGCCCTTCGACGCCGCCAATGCCTGGCTCGAGGCGCACAGCCTCGCGCCGATCGACTGGCGGCTCCCCTGAACCGCCGTGCGGTTTGACGACGGGCCGGCGCGATCTATCTCACGCCTCTAAGCGGAGCTTAAGAATCCGCGATCGAGGAAACCCGCCCATGTTCGTCCGTTCCCTGTCGGCCGCCGGCCTCGCCGCGTGCCTCCTGCTGCCGGCCTCCGCCCAGGCCCAGATCCGCAACGCGCCGTCGCCGCGGGCGCTGGAATTCGCCGCCTACATCTTCGCCGCGTCCAACGTCTGCGGCTATCGCATCGGCACCGAGGAGTTCGATGCGCTGCTGGAGAAGCAGAACGTACGCGCGGCCGATGTCGGTCCGCGCGGACCCTTCGGCGGACGGGTCCAGACCATCTTCGCATTGATGTCGAACCAGATGCAGCTCAACCGCGAGAAAGCCTGCCTCGCCGTGGCCGGCGAGTATGGCCCCGAGGGCACCATCACCAAGAACGTTCTGCTGCCGGCCTCGGCCGAAGCGCCTCCGGCGCCGGCACCGGAAACCAAGCCGGCGCAATAGATTGTTTGCCGGCTCATAGACGTCGGTTGACGGGGCACGGAGGCGGGGTCGCCGGTTATGATCCCGGCACAGACCTCACCCGCATTCGCGTTTCGGCCCTGAATCACCTATATCGGACCCATTCCAAGTCCGAAGGTTCAGTCCATCATGGCGACGGCGTCGTTCGACACCGCCCGGCGCGACGCGAGCGCCGTTTCCGCAATCGAGAAGCTGCCCGAGTTCGAGCCGCAGGCGGCCCCGCTCGGGCGGGCTTCCCTCGTGGGGCTCACCCGCGAGCAGCTGAAGGCCCGGCTCGGGGCCATCGGCGTCTCCGAACGCGAGCAGCGCATGCGCTCGGGCCAGATCTGGCACTGGCTCAACGTGCGCGGCGCCAAGGCCTTCGACGACATGACCAATGTCGGCAAGGGCCTGAAGGCTCAGCTCGCCGAGGCCTACACCCTCGACCGGCCGGAGGTGATCACCGAGCAGGTGTCGCGCGACGGCACCCGCAAGTGGCTGATGCGGATGGCGCCCACCGGAAAGCACGACCACAATCGCGGCGCCGAGATCGAGTGCGTCTACATCCCGGGGCGCGGGCGCGGCACCCTCTGCGTCTCGAGCCAGGTCGGCTGCACGCTCACCTGCTCGTTCTGCCACACCGGCACCCAGCGCCTCGTGCGCAACCTGACGGCGGCCGAGATCACGGCGCAGCTCGTCGTGGCCCGCGACCATCTCAACGACTGGGCCGGGCAGAACCCCTCCGCCCCCGGCGAGGACGAGACCCGGCGCAAGGTCACCAACATCGTCTTCATGGGCATGGGCGAGCCCCTGTACAATCTCGACAACGTCGTCGATGCCGTCGGCGTCATGGCCGACCAGGAGGGCCTCGGGCTCTCGCGCCGGCGCATCACGGTTTCGACCTCCGGAGTCGTGCCGCAGATGCAGCGCCTCGGCGACGAGGCCCATGCCATGCTGGCGATCTCGCTCCACGCGGTGCGCGACGACCTGCGCGACACCCTGGTGCCGCTGAACCGAAAATATCCCCTGGCCGAGCTGCTGGCCGCCTGCCGGTCGTATCCGGGCCTGAACAACGCCCGCCGCATCACCTTCGAATACGTGATGCTGAAGGGCATCAACGACACCGACGCGGATGCGCGCGAGCTGGTGCGGCTGCTCAAGGGCATCCCGGCCAAGATCAACCTGATCCCGTTCAATCCCTGGCCGGGCAGCATCTACGAATGCTCGGACTGGGAGCGCATCGAGCGCTTCTCCGAGATCGTCTATGAAGCCGGCTACGCGTCGCCGGTCCGCACGCCGCGCGGCCGGGACATCCTCGCCGCCTGCGGGCAGCTCAAGAGCGAGACCGAGAAGCTGCGGGCCCGCGCCCGCATGATGCTGGAGGATGGCATCGGCGCCGAGGGCGTCTATGCGGGAGCCGACGACGGCGACGACGACTGACGGGTGCGTCTCCTCGGGCACCTCTTCGTCGCCGCTTTGGCGCTGGTGCTGGCGATCCCGTGCGGGGCCGCCATCCTGGCCCTCGGAGCGATGCTCGACCCGGAGACCAGCGCGGCCCTGTCGCGCCTCGGCCTCGTCGGCCTCTTCGCGGGCCTGACCGACCTCGCCTCGGGCATCGGCCCCGAGACCCTGCTGTTCGCGTTGGCCGCCATCGCCCGCGCGCTGTTCGTGCTCCTCGTGGTGCCGCCCGTGCTGGTGGCGATCCTCGGCACCGTCCTCCACTGGCGCGCCGCCACCTGGTACGGCGCCGGCACCGGCCTCCTCACCGCCTGCCTGCCCTGGCTGGCCCGCGGCCTGTCGCGGCCGGGGACGGGCTCCGAGGCGCTGGCCCTGGAGGGCCGCATCACCGCCGTGCTGTTCCTCACCGGCGCCGCCTCCGGCCTCGTGTACTGGCTGATCGCCGGCCGGCATTCCGGCGTCCCTTCCGGCGTCCTTTCCGGCGCCCCTTCCGACCGCGACAACGGACGTGCCTGACATGCGGCTCACCCCTTCGCGCCTCGGCCTCGCCCTGGTCCTCGCCGCTTCGGGGCCTGGCGCGGTGCAACAGGGTTTGGCGCAGGGGACCGTTGGGGAGTCCGGCGCCGCGCAGGCCGCACCCGAGCCGCCGCCGATCCAGTCCGACGACGCCCGCCTGCTGCCGGTGCTGGGCGCCCACGGCATGGTCGCGTCGCAGGAGGCGCGGGCCACCCGCGTCGGCGTCGAGATCCTGAAGGCCGGCGGCAATGCCGTCGACGCCGCCGTGGCGGTGGGCTTCGCCCTCGCCGTCACCCTGCCGCGCGCCGGCAATCTCGGCGGCGGCGGCTTCATGATGATTCACCGGGCGGAGGGCGACGAGACCATCGCCCTCGATTATCGCGAGACCGCTCCGGCCGCAGCCCGCTCGGACATGTTCCTCGATGCCGGGGGCGAGCCCGACCGCGCCGCCTCCACCCGCACCGGCAAGGCGGTGGGCGTGCCCGGCACCGTGCGGGGCCTGGCCGAGGCGCATCGTCTCTACGGTTCGGGCCGCTTCACCCTGGCCGCGCTGATCGCCCCGGCGGAGAAACTTGCCCGCGACGGCATTCCGGTGGAGTCGGGTCTCGCCGATTCGCTGCCCCGCGCCGCCGGGCTGCTCGGCCGCTGGCCGTCCTCGCGAACGATCTTCTTTGCCGGCGACAAACCCCTCCAGCGCGGCGACCGTCTGGTCCAGACCGATCTCGCCGACACCCTCGCGGCCATCGCGGCTTCCGGCCCGGACGCGTTCCACACCGGCCCCATCGCCGCCCGCATCGCCGCCTCCGTGCAGGCGGCCGGCGGCGTGATGACGGCCGAGGACCTCGCCGCCTATCGCCCCGTCCTCCGGGAGCCGGTGCGCGGCACCTACCGGGGCTACGCCATCGCGTCGATGCCGCCGCCGAGTTCGGGCGGCATCCACCTGATCGAAATCCTCAACGTGCTGGAGGGCTTCGACCTCGCCCGCATGGGCGCGGGGAGCGCCGACGCCCTCCACGTCCTGGCCGAGGCGATGAAGCCGGCCTATGCCGACCGCGCCACCTGGCTCGGCGATCCGGCCCGCACCCAGGTCCCGGTGGAGGGGCTGATCGCCAAGCCCTACGCGGCGGGCCTGCGGGCCGGCATCGACCCGGCCCGCGCCCGGCCCGCCGACGCGGTGAAGGCCGGCGATCCCCTGCCCTTCGAATCCGACCAGACCACCCATTTCTCGGTGGTGGACGGAGCCGGCAACGCGGTTTCGAACACCACTACGCTGAACTTCTCCTACGGGATCGGCCTGGTGGCCGAGGGCACCGGCGTGCTCCTGAACAACGAGATGGACGACTTTTCGGCCAAGCCCGGCGCCCGCAACGCCTACGGCCTCGTCGGCAGCGTCGCCAACGCGGTGGCGCCCGGCGCCCGGCCGCTCTCCTCCATGACCCCCGCCTTCGTGTTCCGGGACGGCCGCCTCGTGCTGGTGACCGGCAGTCCCGGCGGCAGCCGCATCATCTCGACGGTGCTGCAGGTCATCGTCAACGTCCTCGACTTCCGCATGAACCTCGCCGAGGCGGTCGCCGCCCCGCGCATCCACCACCAGTGGCAGCCGGACGTGCTGATGGCCGAGGAGGGCCTGTCGCCCGACACCCTGGCGCTCCTGCGGGCGCGCGGACACCGGATCAAGGTCGGGGCCACCTCCGGCTCGGCCAATTCGATCCAGGCCGCCGACGGCCTCCTCGCCGGCGCCGCCGATCCACGCCAGCGCGGCACCCTGGCCGACGGCTACTGAGTACCGGGGCGGACCGGGACCACCCAGCCTCGGTTGGCCTGCGGCCGCACTGCGCGCTACAGGAGAGTCGGGCCGCGCCCCGTTCCGGGGTGTCTCATCCGGGTTCCCGATGCTTCTCGTTCGTTCGCTCGCGTTCAACCTCGCCTTCTACGTCGTCACCACGATCATCGCGATCGCCGGCCTGCCGACCCTCGTCTCCCGTCGGGCGGTGATCCGGCTGGCGCAGGTCTGGGGCCGCGTCACCCTGTGGCTGCTGCGCGTGCTCGGCGGCGTCCGGGTGGAGTTCCGCGGCGTCGAGAACATCCCGCCCGGTCCCCTCCTGGTGGCGGCCAAGCATCAATCGGCCCTGGAGACCCTGGCGCTGGTCACCGCCTTCCCGGATTTCGCCTACATCCTCAAGCGCGAGCTGCTCTGGATTCCGCTGATCGGCTGGTACCTGTCCCGTGCCGGCATGGTCGCCATCGACCGCAGCAAGGGCGCCCGCGCCATGGCGACGATGAACGAGGCCGCCGCCGCCGCGATCCGGGCGGGCCGCCAGCTCATCATCTTCCCGGAAGGCACGCGCCGCGCGCCCGGAGCCCCCCCAGCCTACAAGCTCGGCATCACCCACCTGTATGCGGCCCTCGGGGTGCCGTGCCTGCCGGTCGCCCTCAACACGGGCCTGCACTGGCCCCGCCACCGGCTGGTGCGGCGCCCCGGAACGTCGGTGATCGAGTTCCTGGCCCCGATCCCGCCCGGCCTGGATCGGCCCCGCTTCCTCGAACTGGTGCAGGACCGGATCGAATCGGCCTCGGACGCGCTGGAAGCCGCCGGACGGGCCGAACTCGCAGCCGGCGGCCATCCCGTTCCGGGTGCTGGTCCGGGATCCGAGCCCGACCTTCGGACACGGGTGGACCGGACGGGTTCGCCCGTCGCCTGAGGACGTCTCCGGCCTGTGCATGGCTTGTGGATAACTCCACTCATCCCCATCTCATTGGAGGTCGAGGCGTCGTGCTTGACGCCAACGAAACGTTAAGATTAATGTGGAACAAATGGCGAACAAGAGAGCCCTGTCCTGGTCGGCCGCACTTCGCGACCTGAAGGACGATCGAGCCCGGAGGCAGGAAGTGCGCGAGGAACGCCTGAGGACGACAGCCGGCCTGCGGGGGACGCCTGCCCTGGTGCTGAGCGCGTGGCGCGGCCGGTCCGGTCGGCGCTACGTGGTCGGCATCCATGAACTGGCGGAGCCGGAACTCGACGACATGGGCGAGGCCGTGGTGATGGCCGTGCGCCGCGACGCGTCCGGGGTCGGCGAACTGATCTCGGTGGCCTCCGCCGGCCAGAGCCCGCGCGAGCGCCTGCACCGCAACTGGATCGCACGGGCACGCCACAGGGGCGCCACCGAGATGCATGTCCATCGGCTCGCCGAGGACGAGGCCGAGCGCGAGGCCATCGTGGCCGACCTCGGCAGCGACCAGAGGGCCGACGCCGCGAACTGATCGCGGCGTCGCCCGTCGCCCGGAAACGGGTGGCCTGCCCGGCCCGCACGACGCGGGACGGCCGAGACCCGATGGGCCGGGATGACGGCCCCGCCATGCTTTCGCCGCCGAAACCCTGCCAAGCCTTGCATCCGGGCGGCCTCCCTGAGAGCCGCGATCCCGTGAAGCGAGCGCAGGATACCCAGACGCGATGGCGCATAGTCCGACCCCGACCCGCCCCCCCTCGCGCAAGGGGCTGTTCCTCCCCTACATCCTGCTCGCCGTGCTGGTGACCGCCTGGTCGCTCGGCTGGTTCTACATCCGCCACCGGGCCGCGACCGAGATGGACGCGTGGCTCGCTCGGGAAGCCGCCGACGGACGGAACTGGACCTGCGCCGATCGCAGCATCACGGGCTATCCGTTCCGGATCGAGCTGCGCTGCGCCTCCCTGGCCTTCGATCGCTCCGACAGCCGCTTCACCCTGGGGCCGGTCACCGCCGTGGTGCAGGTCTACCAGCCGCGCCAGGGCATCCTCGAGGTCGGCGGCCCGTTCCACGTGGAACAGGGCGACCTGACGGCGGATGCCACCTGGACCTCCCTGGAGGGCAGCTTCCACGGCGCCTCGGATGGCTTCGTGCGGGCGTCCCTGGTGGCGAACGACGCCAAGGGCTCCGTGCGCGGCGCCGGGGCGGACCCGATCGACTTCGACACCGGGCACTTGGAATTCCACGCCCGCCCGACGCCGGGGCGCTTCGCCTCCGAGGGGGCCGTCGACACCAGCCTGCGGGTGAACCGGATCCGCCTGCCCCTGGCCGACGCGGCGCTCGGCAACGTCGATCCGGCCGATCTCGCCCTCGACGCCACGGTGAACCGCGCCACCGCCCTCGGTACCGGCACCGTCGCCCGGGAACTCGAGGATTGGCGTGCGGCCGGCGGCAGCCTGGACCTCGCCCTGCTGTCGCTGGCCAAGGGCGACCGCCGGCTCCAGGCCAAGGGACGGCTCGACCTCGACGCGCAGCACCGGCCGCAGGGCCAGCTCGACCTGCGCGCGGCCGGCGTCGAGGCCCTGGTCGGTCAGGTCATGGGACAACGCTTCGGCGCGGAAAAGGGCGCGCTCATCGGCAGCCTCGTGGGCCAGCTCATGGGCCGGCGCACGACACCCAGCGCCGAGGCGGGTGTGGCGGCTTCGGCCGACGATGCCCTCAAGCCCCTGCCGCCCCTGCGGCTCGGTGACGGGCGGGTGACGCTCGGCCCGTTCCCGATCCCCGGCGTGCAGCTGCCGCCGCTCTACTGAGAGGCCGGATTCCGGGCCGGCGGCGCTTCAGGCCGCCGGGTCGTTCGGCCGACCGCGGCCGAAATCGGCCTCCGCCGTCTCCTGGCCCATGGCGACGATGCCGCGGCGGATGGCGCGGGTGCGGGTGAACAGGTCGTGCAGGGCCTCGCCATCGCCCCAGCGGATCGCGCGGGCCAGCGCCGCCAGATCCTCATTGAAGCGCCCCAGCATCTCCAGCACCGCGTCCTTGTTGGTCAGGAACACGTCCCGCCACATGGTCGGGTCGGAGGCGGCGATGCGGGTGAAATCGCGAAAGCCGCCGGCCGAGAACTTGATCACCTCGGACTGGGTCACCGCCTCCAGGTCGGCGGCGGTGCCGACGATGTTGTAGGCGATGAGGTGCGGCACGTGGCTGGTGATCGCCAGGACGAGGTCGTGATGCTCCGGCGTCATCGTCTCGACGATGGCGCGCAGGCCCTCCCAGAAGCGCTGGACCCGGGCGGTCGCCGCCGGATCGGTGTCCTCGGCCGGCGTGAGGATGCACCAGCGCCCGGAGAACAGGGTCGAGAACCCCGCATCGGGACCGGAATACTCGGTGCCGGCCACGGGATGCGCTGGCACGAAATGGACGCCCTCCGGCAGGTGCGGCGCCACGGCCGCGACCACCGAGGCCTTGACCGAGCCCACATCCGACACGATGGCGCCGGGCTTCAGGTGGGGTCCCATGATTTCGGCGACCGCGCCGACGGCGCCCACCGGCACGCACAGGATGACGAGGTCGGCCTCGGCCACGCCGGTCGCGAGGTCGTCCGTGACCGCGTCGGCGAGGGCGAGCGCCCGCACCCGCTCCAGCACGCCGGGATCGCGGTCGACGGCGACGATGCGCCGGGCCAGGCCGTAATGCCGGGCGCCGCGGGCGATCGAGGAGCCGATCAGCCCGAGTCCGACGATGGCCAGGGTGTCGATGCCGGGCGTATGGACGTCGGGCGTGTCGATCTCAGGCGTCGTGATGTCAGGCACCGGTCTCGCCCCGCACGAAGGCCGTCAGGGCGTCGAGGAAGGCGGCGTTGCCGGCCTCGCCCCCGATGGTGACCCGCAGGGCGTGCGGCAGCCCGTAGGACGAGACCCGGCGGGTGATGACGCCCCGGGCAGACAGGAAGGCATCGGCCGCCTCCGCGCTGCGCCCCGGCTCGTCGGGGAAATGGATCAGGATGAAGTTCGCCACGCTCGGCGTCACCATGAGGCCGAGCCCCTGCACCGCCTCCATCATCCGGGCGAGCCAGGTGTCGTTGTGGGCGACAGCCGCCGCCACGTGCACGTCGTCGGCGATGGCGGCCGCCCCCGCGGCGATGCCGGCGCCCGACAGGTTGAACGGCCCCCGGATGCGGTTGACCGCGTCGACCACCTCGGCGGGACCCACCATCCAGCCGATGCGGAGCGCCGCCAGGCCGTGGATCTTCGAGAAGGTCCGGGTCATCACGACGTTGTTGGCCTCGAGCACGAGGTCGAGGCCGGCACTGTAATCGTTCGCCCGCACGTACTCGGCATAGGCCCCGTCGAGGACCAGGAGGACGTTCGGCGGCAGGCCCGCATGCAGGCGCCGGACCGCGTCGAAGGGCAGGTAGGTGCCGGTCGGGTTGTTGGGGTTGGCGAGGTAGACGATCCGGGTGCGCGGCGTCACGGCCGCCAGCAGGGCGTCGACATCGGCCCGCAGGTCGCGCTCCTTCACCACCACGGGCGTGCCGCCGGCGGCCAGGATGGCGATCCGGTAGACCAGGAAGCCGTGCTCGGTGAACACGCCCTCGTCGCCGGCGCCGAGATAGGCGTAGGCCAGGAACGACAGGAGCTCGTCCGAGCCCGCGCCGCAGACGATGCGGGCCGGATCGAGGCCGTAGCGGGCGGCGATCGCCTCGCGCAGCACCCGCGACGTGCCCTCCGGATAGAGTTCGAGCTTGGCCGCTTCCGCCCGCATCGCCGCCACCGCCTTCGGGCTCGGACCCAGCGGCGTCTCGTTGGAGGAGAGCTTGTGCACCGTGCCGAGGCCCGGCGCGCCACTCTTGCCCGGCACGTAGGCCTCGATGGCGAGCACGCCCGGACGCGGCACCGGACGCGATGGCGCGGCGGATGACGGTGAGGTGGAAGACAGTGTGTCGGAAGACATCGTGTCAGAGGACATCGGAGCAGAAGACCTGAAGGCCGCCGGGGCTGGGCTGGCGTCCGTCTAACAAAGCTTGCCCGGCTTTGCGAGCATCGGGCGTTCCATCCCGGCCCCGTCAAATCCTTGCCCCGCCAAATCCTTGCCCCACCAAATCCCTGCCCACCAAATCCTTGCCCGGTCGAATCCCGGCGGGAGGGCGATCCCGGGTTTCACGCGCGCCGGAGCCGCCTCAGGCGGCCGCGATCTCGGCGAGCAGCGCCTCGGACACGGTGAGCCCCTCCGTTCGCGCCCGCGCCCGCAGGGCGAGGCGCCGGCTTCCGGGCAGGCGGGCGCCGTCCTGCGCCTCGATCGATTCGGCCAGCAGGGCGAACCGCGATCCCGCCTCAGCCGAGAAGGCGCCGGCATCGAGGGCGATGAGGAGCTGGCCCGTGCCGGGCGGGTCGCCGGCCGCGTCGAGGAACGAGGAGGCTTCGCCGGCAAAGCGCGCCCCCACCAGCCCGGCCGCCAGGATCTCGACCATCAGCGCCAGGGCGGTGCCCTTGGCCTCGCCCAGGGGCACCATGGTGCCGGCCAGGGCCTCGTCGGGATCGGTGGTGGGCCGGCCCTCGGCGTCGAGGGCCCAGCCCTCGGGAAGCGTCTCGCCGCGCCGGCGGGCGGTCACGATGGCGCCCCGCGCCACCTTCGAGAGGGACAGGTCGATGACGATCGGGGCCCGGCCCGGCACCGGGGCCGCGAAGGCGATCGGGTTGGTGCCGAAGACGGCGCGCGCACCGCCCCACGGCGCCATCGCGGCGGGCGTGTTGGCGAACAGGAGGGCGACGAGGCCCTGTTCGGCCAGGGCCTCCACCGGGCGGCCGGCCGCGCCGCAATGGTGCGAGCGCCGGATGCCGGCGGCGGCGATACCCTGGGCGCGTGCCATCGCGGGCAGATGGGCGACGGCGGCATCGAGGGCCGGATAGGCAAAGCCGTGCGCGGCATCCACCGCGAGGAGGCCGGGCCGGGGGGTCTCGACCGCGACCTCGGCCCGCCCCACGACCTTGCCGGCGCGGACCTGCGCGGCATAGGCCGGCACCCGCGACAGGCCGTGCCCCGCCAGGCCGTCGGCCTCGGCCCCGACCAGGGCGCGAGCGGTGCTCTCCGCCGCCGCCGGACCGGTGCCGCAGCGGACCAGCGCCTCCGTCACGCAGGCGTGGGCGTTCTCCAGGGTGAGGATCGGCATGGCCGTGACGGTCTCCGTCGGTGCGGGGGGCGGCGACTGTCCGAAAACGCTTCGGACCCGAAAAACGCCTCGGACCCGAAAAACGCCTCAGACCCGGAAACGCGCGGCGTGGCTGCCGATCTCGTCGAGGGCTTCCGGCGCGGCCCCGGCGCGGGTGAGCGCCTCGTGCAGCTGGCGGGCGCCGACGCCGCCCGGGACGGCCAGGAGCAGGCCGTGTCCGTCGCCGCGCGGGGCGCGGGCGACGACCTCGCCGTAGAGATCCTGCAGGGCTCGGGCGGCGTCCGGCTCCCAGGCCGCGACGCGGGTGGCGTGCAGGACCCAGTCGCGCTGGGCCGCGGCCGGGTCGTCGAGGGGGTTCGACACCACGAAGACCGGGGTGCCGGCCGGGTGGGTGGGGCGCTCGATGAAGGGCAGGCGGGCGATGACCTTGGGGCGGCCCTCCCCGACGAGGCCCTCCCACCAGGGTGCCGCGTCGGAGGGGGCGCCCGAGCCGTCGGGATCGAGGCGGAAGACGCCGAGGTCGCCGCGCGAGGCCGCCACCGCCTCGATCACCGCGAGGCAGGTCGGGTGCGGCCGATAGGGCACCGTGAAGCCGAAGTGGAAGCGGGCGGAATCGCGCATCGGCGCGTCCCCGCCGGAGATGTCGGCATGCACCGAGAACGGCGCCTGCACGTAGGTGAAGGTGGCGATAATGACCCGCCAGATGCCCTCCACGGTGTCGAGCGGCAGCAGCCCGCGATGGCGCTCGGCCACCCGCCGCATCATCGAGGCCTCGCGTCCCGGCCGGAAGGCCGAGCCGCTGGCCGAGGTGCGCTTGACCGTGATCAGCCGGTCGATGATCGATCCGCGCTGGATCAGCAGGGCATGCATCTCGGCGTCGATCCGGTCGATCTCGGCACGCAGGTCGCCGAGGTTGTCGAGGGGCGGCGCGGGTCTCGTGGTGAAGCGCATGCGGGGCTCGCGCGGGTGCGGAGGTGAAGGAAACGACCGGCGGCGGGGTCTCGCCGCCCCGTCACCGCCGCCCGGTCTACGATCGCGCGGGCCGAAGGGCCAGAGCCGAGCGTTGCAGCAGAGCCCTTTCGTTGACGCGTGAGGGGCCGCACACTACCTCAAAGCCACGAGTCGCATGGTCCCTGCGCGAATGCCATACCGGCCTTCGCCGCTCCTGCCCTCAGGGATCGCCGCGCCGCCTCCTCCAACCCGTTCATGCCCTAACCCGTTCATGCCCATGTCGCTGGATACCGCCATCAAGCCAGGCACGCCGGAAGACGAACCGGCGCGCGCCGATGGCACGGGTGCGGAGGGGTCGCAGGCCCGCGAACCGCAGGGCCTCGTGGCGCAGTTCGGCCGGGACGAGCCCCTGGCGATGGATGCCGGCGTGCAGTTGGCGCCGTTCCAGATCGCCTACCGGACCGCCGGCACCCTGAACGCCGACCGCTCCAACGCCGTCCTGATCTGCCATGCGCTGACCGGCGACCAGCATTTCGCCCACACCCATCCGGTGACGGGCAAGCGCGGCTGGTGGGAGACCCTGGTGGGGCCGGGCAAGCCCGTCGACACCGACCGCTACTTCGTCGTCTGCTCGAACGTCATCGGCTCCTGCATGGGCTCCACCGGCCCGGCCTCCCTCGACCCGGACACCGGCCGGGCCTACGGGCTCGACTTTCCCCTGGTGACCATCCGCGACATGGTCCGCGCCCAGGCGATGCTGCTCGACCGGCTCGGCATCCGCGACCTATTCCTCTGCATCGGCGGCTCCATGGGCGGGATGCAGGTGCTGCAATGGGCGGCGAGCTACCCCGAGCGGGTCTTCGCCGCGATGCCGATCGCCACGGGTCCGCGCCATTCGGCGCAGAACATCGCCTTCCACGAGGTCGGGCGCCAGGCGATCATGGCCGATCCCGCCTGGGCGGAGGGGCGCTACCTCGAAGTCGGCAGCCGCCCCGCCAAGGGCCTCGGCGTCGCCCGCATGGGCGCCCACATCACCTACCTGTCCGAGCCGGCCCTGCACCGGAAGTTCGGCCGGCGCTTCCAGGGCGGCTCGGCGCCGACCTTCTCGTTCAACGCCGATTTCCAGATCGAGAGCTACCTGCGCCACCAGGGCCTCAGCTTCGTCGAGCGCTTCGACGCCAACGCCTATCTCTACCTCACCCGGGCGATGGATTACTTCGACCTCGCCGCCGACAAGGGCGGCGTGCTCGCCAACGCCTTCAAGGGGACGAAGACGCGGTTCTGCGTGATGTCCTTCACCTCCGACTGGCTGTTCCCGACCTCGGAATCCCGCGCCATCGTGCACGCGCTGAACGCCGCCTCGGCCCCCGTCGCCTTCGTCGAGGTGGAGAGCGACAAGGGCCACGACGCCTTCCTGCTCGACGAACCGGTGATGTTCGCCGCCGCGCGCGGCTTCATCGACGCCGCCGCCCGGGCCCGCGGCCTGTGACGCGGCCGGACATGTCCGCCCCCCGGCCCTGGGAGACGGCGCAGACCCTGCCGCGGGCGGAAGCCGGCAGCACCCGCGTCGATCACCTGGTGGTGCTCGATCTGGTGCCCCCGAATGCCCGGGTGCTCGACATCGGCTGCGGCGACGGAGCCCTGCTGGCCCTGCTGCGCGACCGGCGCGGCGTCGACGGGCGCGGCATCGAACTCTCGCGCGAGGGCGTGAATGCCTGCCTCGCCCAGGGCCTGCCGGTGATCCAGGGCGATGCGGATACGGATCTCGCGAACTACCCCGACGACGCCTTCGACGTGGTGGTCCTGTCCCAGACCATCCAGGCGACGCGCAATCCCCGCATCGTGCTGGAGCACCTCCTGCGCATCGGGCGCCAGGTGATCATCTCGTTCCCGAATTTCGGCCATTGGCGGGTGCGCTCGGAACTGGCGCTGCGGGGGCGGATGCCGGTCACGGCCCTGATGCCCGAGGAATGGTACGAGACCCCGAACATCCACCACTGCACCATCCGGGACTTCGTCGGCCTGTGCCGGACGGTCAATGCCGAGATCGAGAAGGCGACCGCCCTCGACGCGCGGGGCCGGCCGATGCGGTTCTCGATGCCCTGGTGGGTGTGGAACCTGATGGGCGCGCAGGGCGTGTTCCTGCTGCGCCGCCGCGAGGCCGGTGCCGGACCTCCGGCGGCCTGAAATGCGCGAATCCCTGTTGCGCTCACTGTTGCACTCCCTGTTGCACGTGAAAACCCCCGGCTCGTCCGGGAGTCTCAGGGCTCCCGCCGGATGATCAGGGTCGCGACCTCGTAGGTCACCTGCGCTCCACCGGCCTCGAACCGCCGCAGCACCCGCCGCAGGGCGCCCGGAGAGAGCGGCGTCCCCGCTCCCGGCGTGCCGGCCCCGATGGCCCGCAAGGCCCCCAGGAAGGCGCGGCCATCGGCGTGGGATTCGCCGAGGGGCTCGGTCGAGACCGCGAGGGTACAGCCGGGAATGGTGAGTGCCGCCAGATCTGCCCGGGTGGGATAGCGCGGCGTCGCCGCCTCCAGGCCGAGGGCGGCGTGGGCCGCCCGCCACTCGGCGAAGGTGCCCGAGGCCAGAGTCGCCACCGCCAGCAGGCCGCCGGGTGCCAGCAGGCCGGCGAGGCGGGCCAGCGTGCCGGCGAGGTCCTCGAACCATTGCGCCGCCAGGCTGGAGGCGATGAGATCGAAGCCGGGTGCCAGGCAGGGCCGCTCGGCATCCATCACGCAGAGGCGGAGGGACTGCGCGCGGCTGAGCCGCGTGCGGCAGCGCAGGATCATGGCGGGTGCGAGATCGGTGGCGAGGAGGGACCCGTCCGGAAAGGCCCGGTGCAGGGCGCCGGTCAGCAATCCGGTGCCGCAGCCGACCTCGAGGATGCGTGGCTCGGGCGCCAGCGGCGCGGCCGCGATGCGCGCCGCCAGCCGGTCGGCGACCAGGGCCTGGATCGCCGCCGCGCCGTCATAGCCCTCGGCCCCGTCGAAGGCCCGGGCCACAGCCTGCTTCCAGGAACGCATCGGGGCGATCGGTGAGAGGCCGGGCGGGGAAAGGCCGGCGCTGGCGCCGGGACGGGGTCGATTCACGGCGTTCTTTCCGGAGCTAAGCTGCCAGCGCCCGCTCGATCATCCAGGCCACCGCGAGGGCGCGGCCGTCGTCGCCGAAGCGGGCGATGATCTGGACGCCCAGCGGCAGGCCGTCGCCGGGGACCGGCACGGTCACGCAGGGGACGCCCATCAGGGTCCAGAGCCGGTTGAAGCGGGCGTCGCCCGTGGTGCCGAGGCCGGCCGGGGCCCGGCCCGGGGCGGACAGGGTCAGGATGACGTCGATCTCGCCGAACAGGTCCTTGAGGACGCGCCGGGCGCGGTGCGCGCTGCGGCGGGCCTCGTCGTACTGGGCGGCGACGAGGGTCTGCGCCGCGTCGAGCTGTTCGCCGAGCTCCGGGCTGAGATGCGCGCGGTGATGAGCGTATTCCCAGGCCAGGGCCTGGCGCGCCTCGTAATCCTGGATGACGGGATGGCGGGTCCAGGCCTCGGGCAGCGGCGCCGGCAGGGTCAGGTCCGCGACCCGGGCCCCGGCGGCTTCGGCCGCGCGGGCGGCGCGGTCGAGGGCGGCCAGCGCCGCCGCGTCGGGGGCCGCGGCGAAGCCCTGCAGGCACAGGCCGATGCGCGGGGCGGGCGCGTCGTCGCCGAGATCCAGGGCCGGCCGGTCCGCGATCAGGCTCAGGGCCTGGGCGATGTCGGCGATGCCGGCGCCGAACAGCCCGAGGGTGTCCAGCGCCCACGAGAAGGTCTTCACCCCCACCGTCGGCAGAAGGCGGAACGAGGGCTTGATCGCCGCGACGCCGCAGAAGGCCGCCGGACGAATGACCGAGCCGCCGGTCTGGGTGCCGAGCGCCAGGGGAACCATCCCGGCCGCGACGGCCGCGGCCGAGCCGGCCGAGGAGCCGCCGGGGGTGTGGCCGCGATCGCGCGGGTTCACCGTCGCGGTCGGGTCGTGGCTCGCGAAGGGCGAGGTGGTGGTCTTGACCAGCGGCACAGCCCCGAGCGCCCGCAGCCGCGCCACGATGGCGGCGTCCGCCTTCGGCTGCCAGCCGGCATAGATCGGCGACCCCATCTGGGTCGGCAGGTCGGCCGTGTCGATGATGTCCTTGATGCCCACGGCGATGCCGGCCAGCGGTCCCGCTTCGGAGACCTTCGGCGTGGGATTTCGGCTCACGATCGCCCCGATGCCGGGGTCGTGGGCCGCGATGGCGGCTTCGGCGAGACGGATGGCGCCGGCGGGATCGAGATGACCGGCGGCGATGCGGGTGCGGAGATCGACGAGGGACAGCATGGAGGCTTGGTCCCGTCTCGAAGGGCCGCTGTCAACACCCGTCCACAGCCCACGGGTTCCGCGCCGCATCGTTGACGCATCGTTTACGCAACGCTGCGCATCGTCCGCATCATGTGGCGTAGCGTATTCGCGTTCTCGGCCCTGACGCTGTTCGGCGCGGGCCTCACCGGCTGTGCACTCAACAAGTTTGAGCAGCGCGAGCCCTGGCGTGACCAGACCGAGCAGGCCTGCAACGCCAAGCGTCTCGTGGAGACGACGGAGTTCGTCACCCCGTCCAAGGAGATCAGCGGGCCGGGCGTCTGCGGGATGCTGCAGCCCTACCGCGTCACCCGCCTCGGCAAGGGCACCGTGGCCCTCAAGCAGCGCGTGACCCTGGCCTGCCCGGCGCTGGCCGAGGCCGAGGCCTGGCTCGCCGACACGATCCAGCCGGCGGCCAACCTGTATTTCGGACAGCCCGTGGCCGAGATCAATGCCGGCACCTATGCCTGCCGGGGCCGCAACAACCAGGCCGGCGCCAAGCTCTCCGAGCATTCCTTCGGCAATGCCGTCGACATCATGTCGTTCAAGCTCGCCGACGGCTACGTCATCACGGTGAAGGGCGGCTGGCGCGGCACCGAGGCCGAGCAGGGCTTCCTGCGCGAGGTCTTCCTCGGGGCCTGCGCCCGGTTCTCCACCGTGCTGGCGCCGGGCTCGAACGTGTTCCACTACGACCACATCCACGTCGACCTCGCCCGCCACGATCCGCGCGGCCTGCGCCGCATCTGCCAGCCGCTGATCAAGTTCGTGCCCCAGCTCGGCGGCGACGGCGTGCCGCGCGCCACCGCCCGGCCGCGTCCGCCGGAGCGGCTGCCGGCCCCGCCGCAGGCCCCGATCGACGTGGAGGAGGACGATCCCTACGGCGTGACGCCGATGTCGGCCCGCCAACCCGCCAGGGCGCCAACCTCTTCGCCTGCCTCTTCGGCCGCCTCGCAGCTCGCCCGGGCGCCGGCCGCGCCGATGCGCTCGCCCCCGGCGGCTGTTGCCGCCGCGTCGCGCCCGGCGGTTGCGCGCGTCCCGGGCTCGCGCGTCGCGGCCGCCCTGCCGCCGCATGAATTCGAGGCCGAGCCGCTCTCGCTCGCCGCCCCGGGTTCGGCCGGTCCCGGCCTCGCCGAACCGATCTACTGACGGCTCGAAACGTCATGTGACGCGGGGGGACCGCTCGCTCCTGATATGCTTCCCGCCTGATATGCTTCCCGCCTGATCAGGTGTGCCCGGCGAACCCCAGGGCGCCCGGAAAACGACGGCGCGGCCGGCGCCGTGCTTGACAGCGCCGAGCCAGGCGCCATCGTCCGGGCATGCTTCACGGACTCCAGCGGAACAAAGACGCCGGCATGCGCCCGAACCCCCTCTCCACCGCCTTCGCCCTCGGCCTCGTCCTGGCGGGCAGCCTTCAGCCGGCGCTCGCCCGTTCCGGCCGCGAGGAGATCACCCCCGCCGAGGAGCGCGAGTTCAACTACGAGGCCGACATCCCCGGCTGCCAGGCCCCCGAGGTGCTGGAGCGACTCTCGTCGCACTTCGCCGAGAAGGAGACGAAGTTCTGGAACTCGTCCCTGACCATCCTGCGCTACGAGCACATCGAGCGCACGGCGTGGCGGCCCTGGGGCCTCGACTACGTTCCGCGCCGCTTCTGCAGCGCGGTCGCCACCACCTCGGACGGCATCCGCCGCAAGGTCGATTACTCCGTGCGCGACGGTCTCGGGATCATCGGCGCCGATTGGGGCATCGAGTTCTGCGTCCACGGCCTCGATCGTAACCTCTCCTACGCCTATTCCTCGGCCTGCCGCGAAGCCCGTCCGTGAGCCCTGTCGCCGGGCCTGGGGCGCGCGCACGCGGCGCCTTGGCGGGCCTGACCCTGGCGCTGATGGCGTCGCCCGCGCTGGCCCAGGGCTTCGAGCGCGGCGGCACGCCGGGCTCCTTCGACTTCTACGTCCTGGCCCTGTCCTGGTCGCCGACCTATTGCGAGGGGCCGGGCGCCCGGCGCGAGGCGCAGGGCCAGTGCCGGCCGGGACGCGGCCTCGGCTTCGTCGTCCACGGCCTGTGGCCGCAATACACCCGCGGCTATCCGGCGAACTGCTCCTCCGTCGAGCGCTCGCCGACCCGGCAGGCGATCGCGGTGGCGGGCGAGGTCTACCCGAGCGAGGGGCTGGCCCGGCACGAGTGGCGCACCCACGGCACCTGTTCGGGGCTCGACCCGGTCTCCTATTTCCAAGCGGCGCGCGACGCCCGCGCGGCGGTGACCATTCCGGATGCCTTCCAGGCGCCGGAGCGCGACACGCGGCTGGCGCCGATCGAGATCGCCCGGCAGTTCGTCGCGGCCAACCGTGGCCTGCGCCCCGACATGATGTCGGTCACCTGCCGGAGCGGCCAGCTCCAGGAGGTGCGGATCTGCTTCTCCAAGGATCTGCGCGGCTTCACCCCCTGCCCCGAGGTGGCCCGCCAGAATTGCCGCTCGGGCGAGGTTGCCATCGACGCCGCGCGCTAGAGGATGGCGCGATCCCACCCCGCGCCGGAGCGCCGGGGGCGGGGTGAGACAGGCCCGGACCCCATGAATTACCGCCACGCCTTCCACGCCGGCAATTTCGCCGATGTCCTGAAGCATCTCGTGCTGAGCCGGGTGCTGGCGCATCTCTGCCTGAAGCCGACGGGCTTCCGGGCGATCGACACCCATGCGGGCCTCGGCTTCTACGACCTCACCGCCGACGAGGCCGGCCGCACCGGCGAGTGGCGTGACGGCTGGGGTCGCCTCGACACGCCCTTCCCCGAGGCCGTGGAAGCCCTGCTCGCGCCCTACCGCGCGGCTGTGGCGGCGGTGCGGGAGCGGCACGGGGCCGACACCTATCCGGGCTCGCCCGCCCTGATCCGGGAGTTCCTGCGCCCCACCGATCAGGGCGTGTTCGTGGAATTGCATCCGGCCGATGCCGAGACCCTGCGGCTGCGCTTCAACCAGGATTCCCTGTCGAAGGTGATACATCTCGACGGCTGGACGGCGCTCAACGCGCTGATCCCGCCCCCCGAGCGCCGTGGCGTGGTCCTGATCGACCCGCCCTACGAGGAGCTGGGCGAGATCGACCGCCTCGGGACCGCATTGGCCCGGGCGGTCGCCAAGTGGCCCACCGGCATCTATCTCGGCTGGTACCCGATCAAGGACGTGGCCAAGGTCGACCACATGGTGGCGCAGCTCGACCGGGTTCTGACCCGCCCGGCCCTGCGCCTCGACCTCCTGGTGTCCGAGCCCGATCCGACCCGGCTCAACGGCAACGGCCTCATCGTCATCAACCCGCCGTGGCGGCTCGCCGAGGAGGCGACGTTGTTCCTGCCGGCTCTGGCCGAACGCCTCGCCCGCACCGATTACGGCGCCTTCCGGTGCGAGGCCTTCGGCGCCGAGGCCTGAAGTCCCGGCGCTTCAGGCGAGCAGGCGCCCCTCCAGCGGGAACACCTTGGCGGGGTTCATCAGCCAGTGCGGGTCGAAGACGTTCTTCACCCGCATCTGCTGCTCCAGGTCTTCCTGGGCATACTGGAAGCGCATCAGCTCACGCTTCTCGATGCCGACGCCGTGCTCGCCCGTGAGGCAGCCGCCGACCTCGACGCAGAGCTTCAGAATTTCGTCGCCGGCCGCCTCCGCCTTCTCCATCTCGCCCGGCGTGTTGATGTCGAACAGGATCAGCGGGTGCAGGTTGCCGTCGCCGGCGTGGAACACGTTGGCGACCCGCAGGCCCTTCTCGGCGCAGATCGCCCCGATCCGCTCCAACACGCCGGGGAGCTGGCCGGTGGGGATGGTGCCGTCCATGCAGATGTAGTCCGAGATCCGGCCGGTGGCGCCGAAGGCGGACTTGCGGCCCTTCCAGATGGCGGCGCTCTCGGCCTCGGATTTCGAGACCCGGATGCTGGTCGGGTTGTAGTCGCGGGCGATGGCCTCGATGCGGGCCAGCATCGCCGTGCACTCGGTATCGGAGCCCTCGACCTCGATGATCAGCATGGCCTCGGCGTCGCGCGGATAGCCGGCCTGGGCGAAATCCTCGGTGATCAGGATCGCCTCGCGGTCCATGTACTCGATCGCCACCGGGATGATGCCGGCGCCGATGATCGCCGCCGTGCAGGCGCCCGCATCCTCCACCGAGCCGAAGCCGACGAGGGCCGGGCGCGCGCCCTCCGCCGCCCGCAGGATGCGCACGGTGGCCTCGGTGACGATGCCGAGCTGCCCCTCCGAGCCGCAGACGAGGCCGAGCAGGTCGTAGCCGGGCGCGTCGAGATGGGCGCCGCCGATCTCCACCACGGTGCCGTCGTTCATCACCAGGGTGACGCCGAGCAGGTTGTTGGTGGTGACCCCGTATTTGAGGCAGTGCGCGCCGCCGGAATTCATCGCGATATTGCCCGCGATGGTGCAGGCGAGCTGGCTCGACGGGTCGGGCGCGTAGAAGAAGCCCTCGTGGCTGACGGCGCCCGAGATGGCCAGGTTGGTGATGCCGGCCTCGACGCGGGCGGTGCGGTTCTCGAAATCGATCGCCACGATGCGGTTCATCTTCGAGACGCCGAGGATCACCGCGTCCTCCTGCGCGATGGCGCCGCCGGCCAGCGACGTGCCGGCGCCGCGCGGCACCACCCTGACGCCGTTGGCGTGGCAGAACGCCATCACGGCCGAGACCTCCGCGGTGGTCGAGGGCAGCACCACGGCGAGCGGCATCTTGCGGTAGGCGGTGAGCCCATCGGTCTCGAAGGCGCGGCGCTCGTCCTCGGTCGTCACCAGCGCCTCGGGCGCCACCAGCGGCCGGAGGCCGGCGATGATCGCGTCGCGGCGGGCGACGATGGCGGCGTCGGGCACGGGAAAGGCGATCGACATGGGGCGCTCCTCGCGATGGATTCGTCTTCAGCCTGCGCTCAGGTGCGTCGGTCTAGACCGATCATCCGGAACGCGGAGAGGCGACGATTGTCCGGGATCTTAAGGCAACGGAACGACAACCGCACCCGGGGATCGGCTCTTCGAGAACCGGAGGAACGAAAACTCTGCCGTGAAGCTTCGTTTCGTCGCAGACACCCTCGGCGGAGTCCGCACGTTTCCAGTCTCAATCTGTTCTAAATCGTCAAGCTCTGCCATAAGCAAGGCGGCTTCTGCCGCCCAACGGAGGAAAACAACCATGCGTCACCTCATCCTCGGCGCCGCGCTCGCGCTTCTGCTGCCGCTGTCGGCCCAGGCCCAGGAGGCCGGCGACGCCGCTGCCGGCGAGAAGGCCTTCGCGCCTTGCAAGGCCTGCCACGCCTTCGGCAAGAACGGCGTCGGCCCGGATCTCAAGGGCGTCGTGGGCCGCAAGGCCGGCACGCACGAGGGCTACAACTACTCGGCCGCCCTCAAGGGCTCGGGCATCACCTGGGACGAGGCCAACCTCAAGGAGTGGCTGAAGGACCCCAAGGCCAAGGTGCCGGGCAACAAGATGGTCTATCCGGGTCTCAAGGACGACAAGAAGCTCGCCGACGTGATCGCCTACCTCGGCACTCAGAAGTAAGCACCCCGGACCCGGCCTCGAGGCCGGGCCACCCGGATGCTCCGGAGAGCCGGTCCCGCTGGAACGCGGGACCGGCTTTCTTCGTCTCGGGGACCGTGTCGTCGGATCAGGGCGCCGGGCTGGCACCGGGGGCGTCGGTCGCCCTCTCGGTCGCGAGCGCGTCGTGCAGCGAGGCCCGAAGCTGAACCAGGGTGTCGAGGAGGGCGCGGCGCCCGTCGACATCGAGGCCGGTCATGCCGCCGGCGAGTCCCGGCACGCATTCCATGCGGGCGCGCAGGGCCCGGCCGGTCGCCGTCAGGAAGATGCTGACTTGGCGCTCGTCGGCCCGGTCGCGGGCGCGCCGGACATGGCCGGCCCCCTCCAGGCGCTTCAGCAGCGGCGTCAGGGTGCCGGAATCGAGGAACAGGCGCTGCCCGATCTCCTTGACCGTCAGTCCCTCCTCCTCCCACAAAACCAGCAGCACGAGATATTGCGGGTAGGTCAGGTCGTGGCCGCTCAGCAGCGTGCGGTAGGCGCGCCCGAAGGCATGGGCCGTCGCATAGACGGCGAAGCAGAGCTGGCTGTCCAGGCTGAGGGCATCCGTCGTGTCCGAAGCCGGGATGGGCTCCGGGAGCGTGCGGGTCTGCCGTCCCGACATGATGAGGCTTTCCTTCGCGCTGCGCATCGCACCGAAGCCGACGCGATATCATGGTCTTATGCAAATTTCATATTGCGCACAATCAAGTCCTATGCGAGGAAATAACTAGATTGCGCGCAATCGAAAACGTCGAAGCGGGACCGCGCCCGATCCGTTCGTCCGAGCTTCAGGAGAGATACCCATGAAGGCACTCTACACCGCCCACGCCCATGCCACTGGCGGCCGTGAAGGCTCCGCCGCGACCGACGATTCCAAGGTGGACGTCAAGCTCTCGACGCCGAAGGAGCTTGGCGGCGGCGGTGGCGCCGGCACCAACCCGGAGCAGCTCTTCGCGGCCGGCTACGCCGCCTGCTTCCTCGGCGCGATCAAGTTCGTGGCCGGCAAGGACAAGATCCAGGTCTCGGAGGAGTCCAAGATCGAGTCCAGCGTCGGCATCGGCCCGCGCGACGACGGCACCGGCTTCGGCCTCGTGGTGGCCCTGAAGGCGACCCTGCCGGGCCTCGACCGGGCGGTGGCCGAGGATCTGGTGAAGCGCGCCGACGTGGTGTGCCCGTACTCGCACGCCACCCGCGGCAACATCCAGGTCGACATCTCGGTCGCCTGATCGCCGGGCCGGGTGGCCCTCCTGTTCAAGCGTGCAGGCTCGGCGCGGCGCTCCTCCCCCCTCGTGGGGAGGAGTTTGGAGGTGGGGGTGGCTCCGCGCGCCTCAGCCGGCAATGGGTCACCCAACCACGTCCACGCTGCCCCCTCCCACAGGGCGGAAGGGGGGCACGCTGTGATGTCGCGACCCTGGATATGCGAAGCCCGGAGCCTCAGAAGTGGCGCCCCAGGACCTCGCGCACCCGCTCGACCATCTCGGCCACCGGCACCGAGAACTGGGCCGGGCGCGCGGCCTTCCACTCGGCGTTGCTGGTGATGGCGGCCGCGGCCTTGGCCCCCTCGATCAGGTCCTTGATCTGGACCTCGCCGGCCTCGCGCTCGTTCGAGCCCTGGATGATGGCGCACGGGCTGCCGCGCCGGTCGGCATATTTCATCTGCGCCTTCATGCCCGAGCCGCCGAGATAGAGTTCGGCCCGGATGCCGGCCTCCCGCAGGGACGCGACGAGGCGCTGGTAATCGGCGATGTTGTCCCGGTCGAGCACCAGCACCACCACCGGGCCGGGCTTGGCAAGGCCGTCCAGGAGCGGGCTCTTCACCAGTTGCAGGGCCGAGAACAGGCGCGAGACGCCGATGGAGAAGCCGGTCGCCGGCACCGGCTCACTGCGGAAACGCCCCACGAGGCCGTCGTAGCGGCCGCCGCCCGAGACCGAGCCGAAGCGCACCACCTGGCCTTCGTCGTTGGTGACCGGGAAGGTCAGCTCCGCCTCGTAGACCGGGCCGGTGTAGTATTCGAGCCCGCGCACGACGGAAGGGTCGATGCGGATGCGGGCATCGTAGCCGGCCGCGGCGAACAGGGCGGCCATGTCGGCGAGTTCGCGCACGCCCTCCAGCCCGATGGCGCTGCCCGCCAGGGAGGTTTCGAAATTCGCCAGCGTGGTGGCGGTCTCGGCCGGGGCCGATCCGGGGCCGGTCCAGCCGGTGAAGGCGAGCACCCGGCCGATCGCCTCATCGGCCAGCCCGGCGCCCTTGGTGAAGTCGCCGCTCTCGTCCTTGCGGCCGGCGCCCAGCAATTCGCGCACGCCGGCATCGCCGAGGCGATCCAGCTTGTCGATGGCGCGCAGCACGGTCAGGCGCTGCCCGGCCTTGTCGGGACCGCTGAGCCCGATCGACTCCATCAGGCCGTCGAGCACCTTCCGGTTGTTGACCTTGACCACGTACTGGCCGGTGAGCCCGAGCTTCTCGAGCGTGTCGGCCATCAGCATGCAGATCTCTGCATCGGCCGCCACCGAGCCGGCCCCGACGATGTCGGCATCGAACTGCATGAACTGGCGGAAGCGGCCCGGACCCGGCTTCTCGTTGCGGAAGACGTAGCCGGCGCGAAAGCTCCGGTAGGGCTTGGGGATCGCGTCGAAGTGCTCGGCCACGTGGCGGGCCAGCGGCGCAGTCAGGTCGTAGCGCAGCGACAGCCAGGATTCGTCGTCGTCCTGGAACGAGAACACGCCCTCGTTCGGCCGGTCGAGGTCGGGCAGGAATTTCCCCAGCGCCTCGGTGTACTCCACGAACGGCGTCTCCAGCGCTTCGAAGCCATAGAGCTCGAAGCTCCGGCGGATCGTCTCCAGCATGCGGTGCTGGGCGGCGATCTCGTCCGCGCGCCGGTCGACGAAACCGCGCGGCAGGCGCGGCTTCAGCGTGTCGGCCTTGTTCGAGTCGGCCTGGTTGGAATCGGCCTTGGCCATAGGATGCGTGTCCGTCGGGGCTGTTCGGGGTCCCGGGGGCTCTATCGCGGGCGGCGGGGAGCGGCAAGCGCGCAGGCCCCGGCAGGGATGCGCGTCAGAGTTTCAGGGCCAGGAGGGCCGCGAGGCTGAGGAGCGCGATCGGGATCTGGACCGGGCGCAGGCGGGCGAAGAACAGGGGCGCCTCGCCCCGCCGGGCCGCGATCGGGTCGAGCACCGCGATCGCCCCGAATCCGACGAGGAGCAGGACCAGCGCGGCCACCGCCTCGTCCAGGATCGCCAGCGCCAGGGCGACGAAGCCGAGACTGAACAGCCCGATCATGGTGGCCATCTGGGTGAGGGTCGGCCCGCCCTCGGTGCGGAAGCTGAGTCCGCGGCGCACGCCCGACAGGAACAGCAGGATGGCGCAGCCCCACAGGAGGGTCAGGAGCAGGGCGGCCTCGCCCAGGGTGTCGCCGGGCCGGACCCAGGCGATGGCGGCGCCGACCACGAAGGGCAGCATCGGGCCGTAGCCGAACACGATGCTGAGCCAGGGCACGGCGCGCGATTCGGTGACCTGGAAGGTTCGGCCGTCGGGTCGATCGTCCATCGTGTCTTCGCTCCAGAGGTGAGTCCGCGCCGCCCGGAGCCTGCGCGCCGCCAGGGCCTCCTCGCCCAACGGAAGCGGACCGGCGCCGTTCCGCCGGGTGGCGATCGGCGCCGGAGCGACGCGGCGTTCAGGCGCCGTGCCGGTCGGCGTCCGGCTCGATCCCGGTCTTCTCGGCTGCCTTCGCTCCGCCCTTCGCCGCGCGGCCCCGGCCCTCGCTGGTGGTGTCGAGCCACAGAACGAGGCCGAGGGCGACGAGGGCGGGTGCCCCCAGCGCCAGGAATGCGCCGGTCCAGCCCAGCACCGCCTGGGCGAGGCCGCCGTACCAGGCCGAGAGGGCGCCGCCGATGCCCTGGAGGGCGTTGAGGGACCCGAGCGCCGTCTGGGTCCGTCCGGAACCCCAGGTCAGGTCGGCGACCACCACCGGCACCGCGACGCCGATGATGCCCGAGGCGACGCCGTCGAGGATCTCGGCGGAGATCAGCCACAGGGGATCGTCGATGAAGGCCGAGAGCACGGCGCGGACCGGCAGCACCGCGCAGGCGGCGATGAGGAGCTGGCGCCGGCCGCGCCGGTCGGCGAGCGATCCGGCGAAGAGCGCCACGGGGATCATCACCAGCTGCGCCACCATGACGTACCGGGCGGTCCAGCTCGTGGCGTCGACCGCGGTGGCCACCAGCTTCTGCCCGAGCAGCGAGAGCATGCCGCCGTTGCCGAGGTTGAACAGCGCCAGCGCCACGGCCAGCACCAGGAGCTTGCGGTTGGCCACGATGCTGCGCAGGCCGGCGCGCTCCGGTGTGTCGTCCGCATCCTCCTGCCAGCCCACGGCCCGGCGCTCGCTGTAGCAATGGCCCGGCGTCGTCAGCGTCGCCGCGATGGCCAGCACCGCCATGCCGCCGAGCACCCAGAAGGCGATGGCGGGGCCGAACCAGCCGGTGCCGAGGCTGATGCCGCCGGCTGCCAGCAGGATGCCGAGGTGGTTGAAGGCTTGGTTGCGGCCCTGCTGCTTCGGGAAGCGGTCCTTGCCGACGATGCCGAGAGTCAGGGCCGTGACGGCCGGGAGCAGCAGGGTGCCGCCCGCCGCCGCCATCATCTGCGCGGCGAAGACCGGGAGGACGCCCCGCGCCGGCAGCAGCAGCAGGGTGCCGCACAGGATGGCTCCGCAGGCCAGGGCGATCAGCAGCCGAGGCCGGCCGAGGCGGTCGACCAGGGCGCCGAAGGGGCCGCTGAGGAGGAGCGAGCCGATCCCCGCCAGGGTGGTGACGAAGCCGATCCGGGAAGGACTCCAGGCGGCGGATTCCGCGAGCCAGGTGCCGAGGAACGGGCCGAGCCCGCCCTGGATGTCGCCGGTGAAGACGTTGATCAGGGCGAGGTGCTGGGTGGCGAGCATACGCGTCCGGGGCTGGGGCGATCCGCCGGCGCCTCGGGGTCCGAACGTGCCACGGCGCAGATCGGCCGGCCGTCATGGCGGCCGCGACGAAACGGGACGTGAGTAACGGCCAAGCCCGTTCTTCGATCCAATTCCGATCTCGTCCTGATTCAGGCCTCGTGCCGTTTCAGGTTTGGTGCCGCCCCGGGGTCCGGTCGTGGTTCGGCCCGGCCGCGCGGCCGCCCACCGGAGTGCGGGCACTTGCGGCGAGCCGGCGGCCGAAGCCCTGCGCGTGATCGCATCCTCCGCGGGTCCCGCGAGTCCGGCAGTGGAGCGGGCCCGCGCCGGTTCTGTCCCGGGCCGCCACGCCGAATGGGCGCGGCGCGACGGTCGCTATAGCAATCCAGGGATGTGCGATGCGGCGACGATGCAACGTGTGGCAGCCGCCCGCATCGACTGGCCAAGGGGCCGGCGGATGCGGGACGATCAGATCCTCAGGAGGCGAGCGGTCCGGTCGCGCCCTGGGCCTGCGATTCCATCGCCTTCTGGCGGTAGAGGCCGACGAAGTCGATCGGATCGATGTACAGGGGCGGGAAGCCGCCGTTGCGCACGGCCTCGGCGACGATCTGGCGTGCGAAGGGGAAGAGCAGGCGCGGGCATTCGATCATCACGGCCGGATGCAACTGATCCTCCGGGATGTTGCGCATGCGGAAGATGCCCGAATAGGTCAGCTCGAAGGCGAACAGCACCTCACCGGCGATCTTGGCATCGCCCTCCAGCGTCAGGTCGACCTCGAAGTCGAACTCGGCGATCTGCTTGGCGTTGACGTTCACCTGGATGTTGATCTGCGGGCCGGTCTCCTGCGGCTGCAGCGAACGCGGCGCATTCGGATTCTCGAAGGAGAGATCCTTGCTGTACTGCGCGAGCGCGTTGATCGTCGGCGTTCCGTCGTCGGGCTGCGCCGTGGCGCCACTGTTGCCGTTCGGGTTCGGAGTGTCGGCCATGGCGTTCTGTCCTCTTCCTGGGTCTTCGGTCCGCGGCGGGGCGACATCTTGAGGGGGCGCGGCCTCGGACAGCGGTGCTCCCGGCCCCCGGAACCGAGTCGACCGGCCTGCGCACCGGCACGCCCTCGCCGCCCGGCCGGCGCGATAGCGCGCTATCACGCGCGCTCGCAGGGGACAAGGCGAAGGCGGGTTCGGCCCGGCCCGGACGACCTGACCCCGGACAACCCGACCGTCCGAACCCCGCGGGACAGCCCGGCCGGGTCAAGGCGGCGCAGGCGCGCGCCTTCACCTGGAATCGGCGCACCGGATATCCATATCTTCGCATCGAGAGGCGCCGAGCCGGCCCGCGGCTTGCGCGAGACCCGGCGAATGCGCGACATGGGCGGATATGCGCGACCGGGGTCGAGCGTCTTCCGGCTGAACGGATCTCGGCGGGATGCGGCTCGGTTCGGCGCGTTCCGGTCGAGCGCGACTCGGACAGACACGTCAGCCGAGGAGCCGGGCCGGGTTTCCAGAGCCCCGGGAAGTAACGTATTCGTGCCACGGCCACGATCGGATCGGTAATGCAGGACTCCTTCGACTTGACGACCCTGATCTTTCTCGCCCTGGCGGTCTTCGTCATCTGGCGCTTGCGCTCGGTGCTGGGTCAGAAGACCGGCACCGAGCGCTCGCCGTTCAAGCCGGTGGACCGCAGCCGCACCGAGCCGCCGGCCGCGCGCGGCGAGGCCGACAACGTGGTGCGGCTGCCGGGCGCCGACCGGGCCCAGCCGCAGGCCGATCGCGGCCAGAGTGCGGTGAAGACCGATGTGCGCGACTGGCGCGGCATCGCCGAGCCCGGCTCGGCCATCGCCCACGGCCTCGAAGCCATCGTCCAGGTCGAGCCCGCCTTCGATCCGCGCGCCTTCGTGGAGGGCGCCCGCAGCGCCTACGAGGCCATCGTGATCGCCTTCGCGAAGGGCGACCGCAAGACCCTGCGCAGCCTGCTCTCCCGGGAGGTCTGCGAGGGCTTCGAGCGCGAGATCGACGCCCGCGAGGCGCGCCGCGAGACCGTGGAAACCACCTTCGTCTCCCTCGACAAGGCCGAGATCGTGGCCGTCGACGTCAAGAACCGCGTGGCCCAGGTCACCGTGCGCTTCCTCTCCCACCTCATCACCGCCACCCGCGACGCGCAGGGCCAGGTGACGGATGGCAGCGCCGAAGCGGTGGTGGAGGTGCCCGACGTCTGGACCTTCGCCCGGACGCTCGGCGCCCGCGACCCGAACTGGCAGCTCGTCGCCACGGAAGCCGGCGCCTGAGCCGCCCGGTCGCCAAGGTGCCCAAGGTGTCCAAGGTACCCGAGCGCGCGTGACCCGGTTCTCCCGTCCAGCGGCGGCTGTCCTCGCCGCCCTCAGCCTCCCCTCCCCCGGCTCGGCCGCCCCCGCGGCCGAGCCGTTTCGCGTGGGCGAGTCGTCTCGGGTGGGGGAGTCGTTTCGGGTGGGGGAGTCGTTTCGGGTGGGCGATGCCCTTCTGGAGCCGGTCGACACCGCCGCCCTGCCGGGCTTTCCCGGTGCCGATCCGGCCGCGACCCTCGCGGCCTTCCGGCGGACCTGCCGGACCCGCCCGGCGACGCCCCAGCCCGCCACCGTCATGGGCTCGGCCGAGGCCCTGGCGGCGGCCTGTGCCAGGGCCGAGACCGTGGCCGAGACCATGCCCGAGACCGTGGCCGAGGCCGAGGCAACGCGGTTCTTTTCCGAAGCCTTCGCGGCCTACCGCATCGTCCGCCCCGCCGCCGGCGGCAACCCGGAGCGGCGAACGGGCTTTCTCACCGGCTACTTCGAGCCGGAACTCGTCGGCTCCGCCACCCCGAGCCCGGATTTCACCGCCGCGGTGCTGGCGCGCCCCGACGACCTCGTCGGGCTCGAGCCCGGCGAGACGCGGCCCGGCCTGGATCCGGCCCTGCGCGCCGCGCGCCGGGTCGGCGACGGGTTCGAGCCCTATCCCGACCGGGCCGCGATCGAGGACGGGGTACTGGGCGACCGCGCGCGGCCCCTCCTCTACCTGCGCGACGCCGTCGACCTGTTCGTGCTCCAGGTCCAGGGCTCGGGTCGGGTCCGCCTGACCGACGGGCGCTCGGTCCGGGTGCTCTATGACGGCCGCAACGGCCGCCCCTACACCTCCATCGGCAAGCTCATCGTGGCGGAGGGGCACCTGCCCCTCGACGGGCTCACCCTGGCGCGCTGGACCGGCTGGCTGCGGGCGAACCCCGCGCAGGCCAAGCGCCTGATGCGAGTTAACGCCTCCTACATCTTCTTCCGTCTGGCGGAGATCGACGACCCGGCGCTGGGGCCGCCGGGCGGGGCCGGCGTGCCCCTGAGCCCCGGGCGCAACCTCGCCGTCGACGCCACCCTGTGGCGCTACGGCCTGCCGTTCTGGCTCGAAGGCCGGATCGCCGGCTCCCCCGATCCGGGGCGTCTCGTCGTCGCCGCCGACACCGGCTCGGCCATCGTCGGCCCGGCCCGCGGCGACCTCTATCTCGGCACCGGCGCCGAGGCCGGCATCGCCGCCGGGAACCTGCGCGATCCCGTCGGGTTCGTGGTGCTGCTGCCCAAACCCGAAACCAACCCGAAGCCCAGCCCCGAGACCCGCCGCGCGCCATGAAGACGCCCCGACGCCCGCGCGGCCTGTCCAGCGAGGACGCCTATCTGTGGGGTGAGATCGCCCGGCTGATCACCCCCTTGCGCGGACGCGGGCCGGGGCGGCCCAAGGCTGCAAACGCCGCCGACGCCACCGGAATGGGCACCCCTGTCGCTGCGAAGCCTCCTGCGATGAAGGCCGCGGCGAAGGCTGCCAGCGCCACATCCGAGCCCCCGAAACCCGCGCCGCCCAAGCCGATGCCTCCGAAGCCGATGCCCCGGACGCTGGCCAAGCGCGCCGCCCTGAAACCGAGCCCGCCGCCGGCGGCGCCGGCCCCCGTGATCGCGCCGAGCCCGGCCCCGGCGCCCGGCCTGGAGCGCCGCGTGCGCCTCGCCCTGCGCCGGGGCGCGCTGCAGGTCGATGCCCGGATCGATTTGCACGGGATGTATCAGGCCCAGGCGCACGGCGCGCTGATCGGCTTCCTGATGCGGGCACGCGCCTCCGGGCACACCCATGTGCTCGTGGTCACCGGCAAAGGCGGCCCCACCTACGACGATGCCTTCTCCGAGCGCGGGGTGCTCCGCCGCAGCGTGCCGCACTGGCTGCGCGCGCCGGACCTGCGCCACGTGGTGCTCGGCTTCGAGGAGGCGGCGCGCCACCATGGCGGCGCCGGAGCCCTCTACGTGCGCCTGCGCCGCCGCTGAGAGGCCCCATCGCGGCGATCTTGCAAAAACCCGGGAAACGCGCTACGGATAGGGCCTCTCCTCGTTACGCCGTGTTGCATCCGTGAGCCCAAGGCTCCGCTAAGACGATGCGCGGGGCCGTTTCCCCTGGAAGCGGACCGCCTGATCGGTGCCGAAACGGCGCCCGGCGACCAAACTCCCCACCTGCCAGTTCCTGTTTCCCTGCCCCGCCTCGCCCTTCCCGCCGGTTCTGAATCCCCATGACGTCACAGTACGATGCCCTCCCCGAGGAAAGCCCGGTCGAGGGCGGAATCGTCGCCGCCGATCTCGACGGCATGCGCGAGGTCAAGCTTCAGGACCTCAAATCCAAGACGCCGACCGACCTGATCGCGTTCGCCGAAGAGGTCGAGGTCGAGAACGCCTCGACCATGCGCAAAGCCGAACTGATGTTCGCGATCCTGAAGCAACTCGCGGCCAAGGAGGTCGAGATCATCGGCGCCGGCACCTGCGAGGTGCTGCAGGACGGGTTCGGCTTCCTGCGCTCGTCGGAATCGAACTACCTGCCGGGTCCCGACGACATCTACATCTCGCCGACGCAGATCCGTCGCTTCGGCCTGCGCACCGGCGACACGGTCGAGGGGCCGATCCGCGGTCCCAAGGACGGCGAGCGCTATTTCGCGCTGCTGAAGGTCAACACGATCAACTTCGAGAACCCGGAGAAGATCAAGCACAAGGTCCATTTCGACAACCTGACCCCGCTGTTCCCGACGCAGCGCTTCAAGCTCGAACTGGACAATCCGCCGAAGAAGGATTTCTCGCCGCGGATCATCGACATCGTGGCCCCGATCGGCAAGGGCCAGCGCGCCCTGATCGTGGCGCCGCCGCGCACCGGCAAGACCGTGCTGATGCAGAACATCGCGCAGTCGATCACCATCAATCACCCGGAATGCTACCTCATCGTGCTGCTCATCGACGAGCGCCCCGAGGAAGTGACCGACATGATCCGCTCGGTGAAGGGCGAGGTCATCGCCTCGACCTTCGACGAGCCGGCCACCCGCCACGTGCAGGTCGCCGAGATGGTGATCGAGAAGGCCAAGCGCTTGGTCGAGCACGGCCGCGACGTGGTGATCCTGCTGGACTCGATCACCCGCCTGGGCCGGGCCTACAACACCGTCGTGCCGTCCTCCGGCAAGGTGCTGACCGGCGGCGTCGACGCCAACGCCCTTCAGCGCCCGAAGCGCTTCTTCGGTGCCGCCCGCAACATCGAGGAGGGCGGTTCGCTCTCGATCATCGCCACGGCGCTCATCGACACCGGTTCGCGCATGGACGAGGTGATCTTCGAGGAGTTCAAGGGCACCGGCAACTCCGAGATCATTCTCGACCGCAAGGTCTCGGACAAGCGCATCTTCCCGGCCATCGACATCACGCGCTCGGGCACCCGCAAGGAAGAGCTCCTGGTGCCGCCGGACGCGCTCAAGAAGACCTACGTCCTGCGCCGCATCCTCAACCCGATGGGCGTCACCGACGCGATCGAGTTCCTGATGGACAAGCTGCGCCAGACCAAGAGCAACAACGATTTCTTCGACTCGATGAACACCTGAGACGGGGTGACCCCGGGGCTTGCGCTGCCCCGGGGACAAGCATCGTCCTGCCTATTTCCCAAAAATTTCCCGCAAGAAACCAATTTGGTTTGCCGGCATAACGATATTCCGAGACCGGTCTATATTCTGAGACCGGAATTGTCGGGTTGCGGGGCACCGCACGGATGATCGAAACCACCACCCTCTTCGCGCCGGCGACCGGGCCAGCCCGGGCCGCCGTCAGCGTGATCCGGATCAGCGGGCCGAACGCGGCCGCGGTGATCCGCGCCCTCGCCCCTCCCCTGCCGGTTCCCAGGCGCCTGTCGCTGCGCACCTTGCGGATGCCGGACGGCGACCCGCTGGATGAGGCGCTGGTCGCCTGGATGCCGGGTCCCGCCAGCTTCACCGGCGAGGATATGGCGGAACTCCATCTGCATGGGGGTCTTGCGGTCCGTACGGCCGTTCTGCGGGCGCTGGCGGAGATCCCCGGATGCCAACCGGCCGAGCCCGGTGCCTTCACCCGCCGGGCCTTCCTCAACGGGCGCCTCGACCTGACCGAGGCCGAGGGTATCGCCGACCTCATCGATGCCGAGACTGAGGCGCAGCGGCGCCAAGCCCTGCGCCAACTCGATGGCGCCCTCGGCCGTCAGGTCGCCGATTGGCGCACCCGGCTCATCGATCTCCTGGCCGGCGTCGAGGCGGCGCTGGATTTCTCCGATGAGGGCGATGTCGACGACGCTGCGCTCGATGCGGCGCTGAGCCAGCGGGCGCGGGCAATTCGCGATCAGATTGCTGCCGTCCTGGCGGATGGTCACCGGGGCGAGCGCCTGCGCGACGGTTTCACCGTGGTGCTGGCCGGTCCGCCCAATGCCGGCAAGTCGACGCTGCTGAACGCCTTGAGCCGGCGCGAGGCGGCGATCGTTTCGGATCTTCCGGGCACGACGCGCGATGTCATCGAGGTCCGCTGCGACCTCGGCGGGCTGCCGGTGATCCTGGTCGACACGGCCGGTCTGCGCGCGGCGGCGGACGCCATCGAGGCGGAGGGCATCCGGCGAACCCGGGCCCGCATGGCCCAGGCGGACCTGATCGTGATGCTGGAAGGGCCGGACGCCGAGCGGGACTCGACACCCACGCCCGATCCGGGCAGTCCGGTGCTCCACGTCCGGACCAAGTGCGATCTCGGTCTCGGCGATTCCTCGAACGACACCGATTGCATCGCGATCTCGGCTCTGACGGGGGCCGGACTCGATCGCCTGCTCGCCGCCATCGAAGCCCGGGCCGCGCAGGCGATCGGAAGCGGCGATGCGCTGATCACCCGTGAACGCCACCGCCTCGGGCTCAGCCGATGCCGGGACCATCTCGACCGCCTGCTCGCCGGCGCCCCGCTGCCCGAACTGGCGGCGGAGGATCTGCGCCTCGCGGTCCGTGCGCTGGGGGAAGTGGCCGGGCATGTCGGCGTCGAGGAGATGCTGGACCGGCTGTTTGCGGGCTTCTGCATCGGCAAGTGACGAGCGCCGGCGCAAGGCGCAGCGCCCTGTTGTCCTGCGGGCGCACAAGCCTCTTGTTTCACGTGGAAACCGCAATCTTCGCTCGGCGCGCGTTGACCATCCACGCGCCAGACGCTTAATCGATCCCATGCACCACACACCTGATTCCTACGACGTGATCGTCGTCGGCGGGGGCCATGCCGGCGTCGAGGCTGCGGCCGCCGCGGCCCGGATCGGCGCGCGTACGGCCCTCGTGACCCATCAGGCCGCCACCATCGGCGCCATGTCCTGCAATCCGGCCATTGGCGGCCTCGGCAAGGGCCATCTGGTTCGCGAAGTCGACGCCCTCGACGGCCTGATGGGCCGCGTCGCCGATGCGGCCGGCATCCAGTTTCGCCTGCTCAACCGGCGTAAGGGACCGGCCGTGCGCGGCCCCCGCACCCAGGCCGACCGCAAGCTCTACGCCCGCGCCATGCAGGCCGCCATCGCCGAGACCGCCAACCTGACGGTGATCGAGGCGGAGGTCGCCGACCTCACCATCACGCAGGGACGTGTCGCGGCGGTCCTGTTGAACGACGGCCGCGCCCTCCCCTGCGGCGCCGTGGTGCTCACCACCGGCACCTTCCTGCGCGGCTTGATCCATATCGGCGAAACCCAGATCCCGGCCGGTCGTGTCGGCGAGGCGCCCTCGGTGGGTCTGGCCCTGACGCTCGATCGCGCCGGCTTCGCCTTGGGACGCCTCAAGACCGGGACGCCGGCCCGCCTCGACGGCCGCACCATCGCCTGGTCGCGCCTGGAGATGCAGGCGGCGGACGACGATCCGGTTCCGTTCTCGACCCTCACCGACCGGATCACCACGCCGCAGATCGAATGCGGCATCACCCGCACCACGCAGGCGGTGCATGATCTCATCCGGGCCAACCTGCATCGCTCGCCGATGTATTCCGGCGGCATCGCCAGCCGGGGGCCGCGCTACTGCCCCTCGATCGAGGACAAGGTCGTGCGCTTCGGCGACCGCGAGGGACACCAGATCTTCCTCGAACCGGAGGGCCTGGACGATCCGACCGTCTATCCCAACGGCATCTCCACGGCCCTGCCCGAGAGCGTCCAGCGCGATGTCATCGCGCTGATCCCGGGTCTTGAGCGCGCCACGATCCTGCGACCGGGCTACGCCATCGAGTACGACTACGTCGATCCGCGCGAACTCGATGCCACCCTGCAGGCCAAGCGCCTGCCCGGCCTGTTCCTCGCCGGGCAGATCAACGGTACCACCGGCTACGAGGAGGCGGCGGGGCAGGGGCTCGTCGCCGGCATCAATGCCGCACGCCTCGTCGGCGGCTCGGCCCCGGCGATCTTCGACCGGGCCGAATCCTATCTCGGCGTGATGATCGACGATCTCGTCACCCACGGGGTGAGCGAGCCGTATCGCATGTTCACCTCGCGCTCCGAGTATCGCCTCTCGCTGCGCATCGACAATGCCGACGAGCGGCTGACCCCGAGGGGGGCCGCCCTGGGCTGCGTCGGTCGCCACAGGGCCGAGCATTTCGCGGCCTCGCAGACGGCGCTCGACGCCGCGCGGGCGCAGCTCGATGCCCTGAGCCTGACCCCGAACCAGGCGCAAGCCGTCGGCATCGCTCTCAACCAGGACGGGATTCGCCGGAGCGCTTTCCAACTCCTGTCCTATCCGGGGATCGACTGGGACCGCCTCGGCGCCGTCTGGCCCGAATTGCAGGCCGTGCCGGCACGGGTGGCCGACCGCCTCTGCACCGATGCGACCTATGCGGTCTATCTCGACCGGCAGCAGGCCGACATCACCGCGTTCCGCAGGGACGAGGCCGTCGCCTTGCCGGTGCGCCTGGATTATGCCGGCATCGCCGGGCTCTCGAACGAGATGCGGTTGAAGCTCGAAGCGGTGCGGCCGGGGACGCTGGGGCAGGCGGCCCGAATCGAGGGGGTGACGCCGGCGGCGCTGACCCTGCTGGCCGCTCATGCGCGCCGGGCCGGTCGGGGTGTCGCGGCCCATGGTTGAGCGTGACCGCGACCGGATCCTGGCCGAAGCGCATGTTTCACGTGAAACAGCGCGGCGCCTCGACATCTATGTCGAGCAGTTGCGGCGCTGGCAGACCATCAAGAATCTCGTCGGACCCGGTACCCTGTCCGAGGTTTGGAGTCGCCACATCGCCGATGGGCTGCAACTCCTGGACCTTGCACCGGACGCCGCGACCTGGCTCGATCTCGGGGCAGGGGCCGGCCTGCCCGGTCTGGTCCTGGCCATCGCCGGACACGACCGCCCGGATTTCCGGGTCGACCTGATCGAGAGCAACGCGCGGAAATGCGCCTTCCTCACCGAGACGGCCCGCCTCACCGGGGCGCCGGCCCGGGTTCACAACGCCCGCATCGAGCAGGCTATCGCGGCCCATCAGGGCGTCGCCGTGGTGTGTGCCCGGGCGGTCGCCCCCCTCACCCAGCTTCTCGCCTGGGCCGAGCCCCTGTTGACAACCGGCACGGTCGGCCTGTTTCCGAAAGGACGTGACGTCCAGTCGGAATTGACCGAGGCCGCGCAACGGTGGAGATTCGTTTACGATCTCGTGCCGAGCCGAACCGAGTCGGAAGCGCGGATCGTCCGCGTCACGACCCTATCTCGCGTGGATTCATGACAAGCGATCCGACTCCCGTACCGACGGCCGGAGCCCATCCGGATCGGCCGCTGCGCATCCTGGCCCTGGCCAACCAGAAGGGCGGCGTCGGCAAGACCACGACGGCGATCAATCTCGGCACCGCCCTGGCGGCCATCGGCGAGAGTGTGCTGGTGATCGATCTCGATCCCCAGGGCAACGCCTCGACGGGGCTCGGCATCGACCGGCGCCAACGCAAAGTCTCGACCTACCACGTGCTCGCGGGTGAGGCGTCCCTGGCCCAGGCCTGCATCCCCACGGCGGTACCGCGGCTGATGGTGGCGCCCTCGACCATGGATCTGCTCGGCCTGGAGCTGGAGATGGCCAGCGCGCCCGACCGCGCCCACCGGCTCCGCAATGTCCTCAAGGGCATCGGCGAGACCGGCAGCACGGCCGGCATAACCTACGTGCTGATCGATTGCCCGCCCTCGCTGAACCTCCTCACCATCAACGCCCTGGCGGCCTCGGACGCCGTGCTGGTGCCGCTCCAGTGCGAGTTCTTCGCCCTCGAAGGCCTGAGCCAGCTGCTGCGCACGGTGGAGCAGGTGCGGGGCGCGCTCAATCCGCGCCTCACCATCCAGGGCATCGTCCTGACCATGTTCGATCCCCGCAACAACCTGTCGGCGCAGGTGGTGGCCGATGTGCGCAGCTTCATGGGCGAGAAGGTCTACGAGACCATGATCCCCCGCAATGTGCGCGTGTCCGAGGCGCCCTCGCACGGCAAGCCGGTGCTGCTCTACGATCTCAAATGCGCGGGCTCGCAGGCCTATCTGCGCCTCGCCTCCGAGATCATCCAGCGCGAGGGGCGCCTGCCCGTCGCGGCCTGAGACGGGTGGGGGCGCCCTGCCCTCACCCCATGACATGACCCAGTGCGTTCGGAGTTGAAGCAGGTGGCGATGGCGGATGATGTGGTGCGGCCCCGGCTCGGGCGCGGCCTCGCGGCCTTGATCGGGGATTTCGGCGACGACAACGCCGAGGCGAGCAAATCCCAGGCGCAACGCAGGGTCGCGGTGGAGTTCCTGCGCCCGAACCCACGTAACCCGCGCCGCCGCTTCCACGAGTCGGATCTCGAAGAGCTGGCCGCCTCGATCAAGGTGCGGGGCATCATCCAGCCGATCGTGGTCCGGGCGCTGGCGGGCGTGCCCGACACCTACGAGATCGTGGCGGGCGAGCGTCGCTGGCGCGCCGCCCAGCGGGCCGGCCTCCACGACGTGCCGGTCGTCACCGTCGAGATCGACGACCGGACCTCGCTCGAATTCGCCATCCTGGAGAACGTCCAGCGCACCGACCTCAATGCCATTGAGGAGGCGGCCGGCTACGAGCGGCTGATGAGCGAGTTCCAGTACAGCCAGAGCGAATTGGCCGAGATCCTCGGCAAGAGCCGCAGCCATCTCGCCAACACCCTGCGGCTGCTGCAATTGTCGCCGTCGATCCAGGACCGGGTCGTCGCCGGCGAGATCACCGCCGGCCATGCCCGTGCCCTGCTGGCGGTGCGCGACCCCGAGGGCGTGGCGCGGCGGATCGTGGAGGAGGGCCTGTCGGTCCGCGAGGTCGAGGCCCTGGCCTCCGCCGAGGTGCCCGAGGGCGACGGCCCCCGCCCCGGCCGGCCCCGTCGTGCCGCCGGCAAGGATGCGGAGATCCGCACCCTCGAACAGGCGATGGCGCGGGCGCTCGGCGTCAGCGTGGCGGTGAAGTCGAAGGTCGCGGGCGCCGGCGAGATCCGCATCCGCTACGAGACCGCCGACGAACTCGACGGTCTGTGCCGGCGCTTCCGGGTGACGCTGCCCGAGGCCTGAGGCCACGCCCCTGAGGCCCCGCACCGGGGCCGCCCGATCAGCGGCGCCGGGCCGCCTCGCCGGCGATGCGCAGGAGCGTGCTCGACGCGTGGGCGTGGGCCAGCTCCGGGTCAGCCCGGCGGCAGGCCAGGACCGAGTCCTGCAACAGCTGGATCGCGTGCCGCAGGGCAGGGGGTGACCAGCGCGCGAGCTGCGTCTCCACCTGGGCTTTCCGCCGAAAATGCAGGCCGCGCCAGTTCGCCACCATCTGGCTGGCGCTCGAACCCTCTCCGGCGAGGCGCGTCGCCAGCAAGGTCAGGGCATGGCGGAGGGCCGAGCCCAGCATCACCGACGGGTCCATGCCCTCGTGGCGGAAGCGGCGATAGTCGCGCTCGACCTCTCCGGTACGGCCGGCGAAAGCCGCATCGATCAGGGTGTTGAGCACGCTGCCGGCGACGTCGCTGACCACCGCCTCGACATCGTCCAGGCTCACCTGGCTCTGCCCGCGGGCGTAGAGCGCCAGCTTCTCGATTTCCGACAGGCTGGCGCCCCGGTCGCCTCCGAGGCTGGTGGCGAGGATGTCCCGGGCGTCGCGTGCGATGCGCAGGCCCTGATCCTGCAGCGTCCGGTCGATCAGGTCGCCGAGCGCCCGCTCGTCATCCGGGTAGCAGGGCAGGGCGAGGGCCTTCGGCGACTTTTCGCAGAGCGTCCGGAGGGGAGCGGACTTGCCGAGATCGCCGCCCTCGACCACGATCCGGGCGTTGTGGATCTCCGCCTTCAGGGCGGCGTCCACGGCCGGGGCGTAGTTGCGGCTGCCGGCCCGGACCCAGATCGTGCGGGTGCCGCCGAACAGCCCGACCGTGCCGGCCTCGTCGAGGAGGCGGCCGGGGTCCTGCGCCAGCACGTCGCCGTCGATCTTGATCATGGCGAAGGGGTCGCCCGGATCGCTGACGAAGGCTTCGGCCAGGGTCTTGGCGCGGGTGAAGACGAGACCGGTATCGGGGCCGTAGACGAGCAGCACCGCGATACGCGGATCGGGCCCCCGCCGGATGAGGCCATCGACGTCGCCGGCCTTGACGGCGGTCACGCGCGCGTCCCGCTCAGGGTTTCGTCACCAGCACCGAGGCGATGCGGGTCTTGATCTGCTCGGCCAGCACCTTGGCCAGTCGGATCTCGGCGTCGCGGGCGGCGCGCAGGCTGGCGAAGCGCTGGATCGAGCGGTCGTAGGTCGCCGTCGACGTCGCTACGCCCTCGCTGATGATCTTGGTGCCGCTGAGATCCTCCAAGGCGTATTTTACGGTGCCCACGATGGTGCCGGCCTCGGCGCGCCCGGTCAGCGACGAGACGATCGGGGTCTGCACCGATTCGCTGCCCTGCATCTTCAGGCGGTAGCGCTTCGGCGCGGTCTGGCCCGAGCCGTCGAGATCGAAGATCAGCTCACTGCGCAGGTAATGGCCCAGGCGCTCCTGGCCCTGGGCCATGGCGACGTCGTCGACCTGAACCGAGGCGAGCAGGGCCGACATCGGTTCGCCCGAGGCCGTGGGGCCGTAGAGCGGGCGAAAGCAGGCCGACAGGTCGAGCGCCAGGGCGGCGACGGCCACGACCCGCGCGGCACGCCCGATCGTGCCGGTCGCCCGCGTCCGAACCGCCCCAGTGCCGTTTGCCAAGCGCATCATGCCTGCCGTCGTCCCGCTCTCTCGTCCCGTCCGTCTGTACGGCGAACCGGGGTCCGACGACAGCCTATTCGCTGCAAGCTTTACGTTTCCTATCCGGCAGGATCATGGTCGGCGACCGTGTCAGACCACGAGGTTCACGATCCGGCCCGGCACCACGATGACCTTCTTCGGGGCACGCCCCTCGAGGGCCTTCTGCACGGCCTCATCGGCCAGGACGAGGGCCTCGACGGCCGCCACGTCGGCGGCGCGCGGGACGGTGACGTCGGCCCGCTTCTTGCCGTTGATCTGCACCGGCAGGGTGACCGTGTCCTCGACCAGCAGGCCGCGCTCGACCTCCGGCCACGCCGCCTGCGCCACCATCCCGTCACGCCCGAGCGCCTGCCAGCAGGCCTCGGCGAGGTGCGGCATCATCGGGGCGATGAGCTGCGTCAGGATGCCGGCGGCTTCGCCCGCGACGGGGCCCGAGACACCGCCCCGCAGCGCCTCGTCGAGGGCATTGGCCAGGGTGTAGATGTGGGCGACGCAGCGATTGAAGCGCAGGCGCTCGACGTCCTCCTCCACGGCGGCGAGGGCCTTGTGGGCGGCCTTGCGCAGGGCGGCGTCGTGGGAGCCCGATGCGGCGTCCCCGGCGGCCGCGAGAGAGACCAGACGCCAGACGCGCTGGACGAAGCGGGCGGCGCCCTGGACCCCATCCTCGGTCCAGATCACGTCGCGCTCGGGGGGCGAATCGGAGAGCATGAACCAGCGCGCGGTGTCGGCGCCGTAGCTGGCGATGATGTCGTCCGGGTCGACCACGTTCTTCTTCGATTTCGACATCTTCTCGATGGCGCCGATGGTGATCGGCGCCGCCGTTTTCACGTGAAACGCCTCGCGGGCGCCGGTCTCGCCCGAGATCCGGATGTCGGCGGGCGGCACCCAGGCCCCGGCCGCATCCTTGTAGGTCTCGTGGACCACCATGCCTTGCGTGAACAGGCCGTCGAACGGCTCGGAGACGCCGGACCAGCCGGTGGCCTTCATCGCCCGCATGAAGAAGCGGGCGTAGAGCAGGTGCAGGATCGCGTGCTCGATGCCGCCGATATACTGGTCGACGGCGAGCCACTGGTCGACCGCCTTGCGGTCGGTTGGCGCGTCCTGGAGCCAGGGCGCGGTGAAGCGGGCATAGTACCAGGACGAATCCACGAAGGTGTCCATGGTGTCGGTCTCGCGCCGGGCCGGCTTGCCGCAGGTGGGGCAGGGGACGTTGCGCCAGGCGTGGTCGCGCTCCAGCGGATTGCCGGGCACGTCGAAGGAGACCTCGTCGGGAAGCTTCACCGGCAGGTCGGCCACCGGCACCGGGACGGGGCCGCAGCTGTCGCAATGGATGATCGGGATCGGGCAGCCCCAGTAGCGCTGGCGCGAGACGCCCCAGTCGCGCAGGCGGAACTGCACCTTGCGCTGCGCCACCGGGGCGCCGTCCAGGATCTCGGCCTCCAGCCGGTTGGCCACGGCGTGGAAGGCCTCGTCGGTGGTCATGTCGTCGAGGAAGCGCGAGTTGATCATCCGCCCGTCGCCGTCATAGGCGGTGTCGGTCACCACGAACGTGGCCGCCGCCTGGTCCTCCGGGCAGACCACGGGGGTGTTGCCGAGGCCATACTTGTTGGCGAAGTCGAGATCGCGCTGGTCATGGGCCGGGCAGCCGAACACGGCGCCGGTGCCGTACTCCATCAGCACGAAGTTCGCGACGTAGACCGGCAGCAGCCAGGACGGATCGAGGGGGTGGCGCACCGTGAGCCCGGTGTCGTAGCCGAGCTTCTCCGCCGTATCGATCGCCGCCTGGGCCGTGCCGGTGCGGCGGCATTCCTCGATGAAGCTCTGGAGCGCCGGATGGGCCGGGGCCAGGGCCGCGGCGATCGGGTGATCGGCGGCGATGGCCAGGAACTTCGCGCCGAACAGGGTGTCGGGCCGCGTGGTGTAGACCGTGATCTCCGGCGCCCCATGCGCGGGCGGCGCCGCAAGGGCGAAGCGGACCTCCAACCCTTCCGAGCGGCCGATCCAGTTCTTCTGCATCACCCGCACCTTCTCGGGCCAGCGCTCCAGGCCGTCGAGGGCGTCGTACAGGTCCTGGGCGAAGTCGGTGATCTTGAAGAACCACTGGGTCAGCTCACGCTGCTCCACCAGGGCGCCCGAGCGCCAGCCGCGCCCGTCGATGACCTGCTCGTTGGCCAGCACGGTGTGGTCCACCGGGTCCCAGTTCACCTTGGCCGTGCGGCGCGTCACCAGCCCCTTGTCGAGGAAGTCGAGGAACATGCGCTGCTGGTGCTTGTAGTAATCGGGATCGCAGGTGGCGATCTCCCGGCTCCAGTCGAGCGACAGGCCCATGCTCTGGAGCTGGCCCCGCATCGTCGCGATGTTCGCGTAGGTCCAATCGCGTGGGTTGACCTTGCGCTCCATGGCGGCGTTCTCGGCCGGCAGGCCGAACGCGTCCCAGCCCATCGGGTGCAGCACGTTGAAGCCGCGCGCCCGCTTGTAGCGCGCCACCACGTCGCCCATGGCGTAGTTGCGCACGTGGCCCATGTGGATGCGCCCCGACGGATAGGGGAACATCTCCAGCACGTAGTATTTCGGCCGGTCGTCGTCGTTCTTCGTGGCGTAGATGCCGGCCTCGGTCCAGGCCTGCTGCCAATGCGGCTCGGTCTCCTTGGCGTTGTAGCGCTCGGGCGTCGGGGTGGTCGCGGGGGTGGTCGTCATGGGCCGGGCGCCGGGGTTCGGGAAGCGAGGGGCCGCCCGCGCGTCGTCGCGGGGCCGCCGGGAGGTTTGACGGTCGGACTACCACGGGGAGGGGAGGGGTCAACACGAGCCTGCGCGGAAGCCTCCCGGATGGGAGCTTCCGTCTTGCGGCCTGCGTGAAGCCTCCCGGATGGGAGCTTCCGTCTTGCGGCCTGCGTTCGGAATGATAGTCCCCCTGGCAGACAGTCCCTGCCGGACCCGTTCCCCCGACGCATTTCCGAGGCACCATGGCCGACGCCGCTCCCGACGCCCCAATCGCTGGCGACAACCCCTCTCCCCCGAGCGCCGCCGACGTGGTGGCCGGGCTCGCGGCGGTGCGCCACCAGATCGCCCAGGCGGCGGAGGATGCCGAGCGCGATCCGGCCTCGGTCGCCCTGGTGGCGGTGTCGAAGACGATCCCGGCGGAGGGCATCCTGCCGGCCCTGGAGGCCGGGCAGCGCCTGTTCGGCGAGAACTACGTGCAGGAATCGAAGGCCAAGTGGCCGGCGTTGCGCGAGCGCTACCCGGATGTCGAACTCCACCTCGTCGGGCCGCTGCAATCGAACAAGGCCCGCGAGGCGGTGGAGCTGTTCGACGTGATCCACGGCCTCGACCGGCTGTCCCTGGCCGCTTCGCTCGCCAAGGAGATCGCACGGACCGGGCGGACGCCGAAGCTGCTGATCCAGGTCAATACCGGCGACGAGCCTCAGAAGGGCGGCGTCTCGCCCGCCGCCGTCGACACTCTGCTCTCCGAATGCCGCGAGACCCACGGCCTGGCGATCCAGGGCCTGATGTGCATCCCTCCGGCCGAGGCCCCGCCCTCCGCCCATTTCGCGCTGCTGGCCCGCATCGCCGCGCGTCACAACCTGCCGATCCTCTCGATGGGCATGAGCGCGGATTACCCGGCCGCGATCCAGATGGGCGCCACCCATGTCCGCGTCGGCACCGCGATCTTCGGCGCCCGCCCGCGCAAGGGGTGAGGCGAGGGGGCGCGCAACGGGGGAGCGACGCTCGGGCCCTCCGCCTCACGTGCTGATCGTGCCGAGACGTCGAGCCCGCTACGCTTCCTTCGACAGGCCGTTGGATTCCTGCATCCAGGTTTTCGGACCTGTGACGCAGCCCTCCTCCCTCCTGCGGGGAGGCGTTTGCGGGGAGGCGTTGGAGGTGGGGGGTTGAGCGACCCTCATGCTGCGGAACTCGCATCACAGAATCTGGACCACCCGCGCCAGGGCGGTGCACAGGTCCGCCGCCTCGGACGCGCCGTAGCGGGCCTCAAAATCCGCCTGGGCCACGCGCCAGAGGGGTTCGGCCTCGGCGAGGCGCTGCCGCCCGGCCTCGGTGAGGTGCAGGGCGCGCGTCCGCCCGTTCGGACCCGGGCCGACGCCCACGAGGCCGTCCCGCTCCAGGGGCTTGAGGGCGCGGCCCAAGGTCGTCCGGTCCATCGCCATCGCGTCGGCGAGCCCGTTGATCGAGATCGGCCCGAGCCGCCGCAGGCCGATCAGCATGGAATATTGCGAGGTGCGCAGGCCCATGGCGGCGAGGTGTCGGTCGTAGAACTGCGTCACCTGACGGGCGCCCTGGCGGATCGCGTTACAGTGGCAGATCACGGCGCGAGGCTGGAACTCGTCCACGGGGCACTCCGGCGGGCACGGATCGCTTGTCTAATACGTGCATATGCGCCTATGCAAGGCGCAGCGCCCCGGCAGCCGGCGCCTCGGAGCGACGCGCCATGGCCACCGATCCCACCCTCCGCCTCTCCGATGCCGTCGCGGCCGGGTTGGCCCGTCGCGGCCTGCATTATGGCTGGGCGGTGGCTGGCGTGACCTTCCTGACCATGCTGGTGACGGCCGGCGCGGTCGGGGCGCCCGGCGTGCTGATCCTGCCGCTGCAGAGGGAATTCGGCTGGGACACGGCGACGATCGGCTCGGCTTTGGCCGTGCGCCTGGTCCTGTTCGGCCTGATGGGGCCGTTCGCCGCCGCCCTGATGAACCGCTACGGCCCGCGCCGGATCGTGCTCCTGGCCCTCCTGCTCATCGCCGGCGGGCTGCTGGCCTCCCTGGGGATGACCCAGGTCTGGCAGCTCGTCCTGCTCTGGGGCGTGGTGGTCGGCATCGGCACGGGGCTGACCGCCCTGGTGCTGGGGGCCACGGTGGCGACCCGCTGGTTCTCGCACCGGCGCGGCCTCGTCGTCGGGCTGCTCACCGCGAGTTCCGCCACCGGACAGTTGGTGGTGCTGCCCCTGCTGGCCGCCCTGACCGAGGCCCTGGGCTGGCGCGCCGCGCTGCTGGTGATCTGCGGGCTCCTCCTGGCGGCCGGCCTCGGCGTGCTCGCCCTGATGCGCGACCGCCCGGAAGATCTGGGGTTGGCCCCTTACGGCGAGACCCCGCCAGCGATGGACAAGATCCCGCCGGTGGCGGGCAAGATCCCGCCCGGGCCGAGCGCCGGCGGGGCCATCGCGGCCCTGCGGGACGCCGCCGCCACCCGGGTGTTCTGGGTGCTGTTCGCCACCTTCTTCATCTGCGGGGCCAGCACCAACGGGCTGATCCAGACCCACTTCATCCCGCTCTGCGCCGATTACGGCATCGGGCCGGTGCAGGGCGCCAGCGTGCTCGCCGCCATGGGGGTGTTCGATTTCGTCGGCACCGTGGCCTCGGGCTGGCTCTCCGACCGCTACGACAACCGCTGGCTCCTGTTCTGGTACTACGGCCTGCGCGGCCTCTCGCTGATGTTCCTGCCGTTCTCGGATTTCTCCTTCGTCGGCCTGTCGCTGTTCGCGGTGTTCTACGGCCTCGACTGGATCGCCACGGTGCCGCCCACCGTCCGGCTGACGGCGGCGCGGTTCGGGCGCGAGCGCGCCAACCTGGTCTTCGGCTGGGTCTTCGCCGGGCACCAGCTCGGGGCGGCGACCATCGCGTACGGGGCCGGCCTCTCGCGCACCGAACTCGCGAGCTACCTGCCGGCCTTCTTCGCCGCCGGGGCTCTCTGCCTCGTCGCCGCCGGGCTGATCCTCACCCTCGGCCGTCCGGCCCGGGACGCTGCCCCGGCGGCCAATCCGGCCCACGCCTGAGCGGCGTGCACGCCCCGCGAGGGTGAGCCACGCCCCGCGAGGATGTGCCAAGCCCCGCGAGGATGCGCCAAGTCCCGCGAGGATGCGCCAAGTCCCGCGAGGGTGAGCCAAGCCCCGCGAGGGTGAGCCAAGTCCCGCGAGGATGCGCCAAGTCCCGCGCTCTGGTCCGGATGATGCTTGGGGGCCGGCCACCGATGCCGCGCCCGAATCCCGTTTTCCCCCGACCCGATCCGAATCGACCCGTGCCCCACGCTCCGCCCCCTCGGCGCGGAGCGCGGGCACCTGCGTGCCGTAAAGCTGCACCTGCCCGGAAAAGCGGCAAATCTCTGGAAATGTCAGCGTGGGACCCGGCCATGGCCGTCAAGGCCCTGGACCTTCCGCTCAAGGTCTCGGCACTGTCCGACACAGCACCGCCACATTCACGGGCGCGCGCCCGCCTTCTCGCCACGGGCGCTCGCCCGGATGCCCGATCACAGGGGACGACGACGCGATGAACTACAACTGGAATTGGGGCATCTTCTTCGAGGCCTCCCCGGAAGGCACCGGGACCTACGCGGACATGTTGCTCTCGGGCCTGATGTGGACGGTGGTGACGGCGCTCTGCGCCTGGGTCATCGCCTTCTTCCTCGGCTCGGTCGTCGGCGTGATGCGGACCCTGCCGTCGAAGACCGCCAACACCGTCGGCACGGTCTATGTCGAGCTGTTCCGCAACATCCCGCTGCTGGTGCAGATGTTCCTCTGGTACTTCGTCCTGCCGGAGGTGCTGCCGGAATCCTGGGGTAGCTGGGTCAAGCAGCTCCCCAACGCGCCGTTCTACACCGCCGTGGTGTGCCTGGGCTTCTTCACCGCCTCCCGCGTCGCCGAGCAGGTGCGCGCCGGCATCCAGGCCCTGCCGCGCGGGCAGAAGATGGCCGGCACCGCCATGGGCCTGACGGTGTACCAGACCTACCGCTACGTGCTCCTGCCGAGCGCCTACCGGATGATCCTGCCGCCGCTGACCTCGGAATTCCTGAACAACCTCAAGAACACCTCCGTGGCGCTGACCATCGGCCTGCTCGAACTCACCGCGCGGGCCCGCGCCATGCAGGAATTCTCGTTCCAGGTGTTCGAGGCCTTCACCGCCGCCACCATCCTGTACGTGCTCATCAACGTCGTGGTGATCTTCATCTCCGGCTGGATCGAGCGTCGCGTCGCCGTCCCGGGCCATCGCTGAAGGCCCGTCCCCCGCCGCCACGTTCTTCAAGGATCGCCGCGATGCTCGCGAATTTCGACGTCTCCGTCATCACCTCCGCGCTGCCGTACCTGTTCTTCGACGGCATGCGCTTCACCCTGACTCTGACGGCTTTGGCCGCCCTCGGGGGCATCGTCCTCGGCACCCTCATCGCCATGATGCGGCTCTCCAGCATCCCGGTGGTGCCGCTGGTGGCCAAGAGCTACGTCAACCTGATGCGGTCGCTGCCCCTCGTGCTGGTGATCTTCTGGTTCTACTTCCTGGTGCCCTATCTCGGGCAGTGGGTGACCGGGGCCGACCGGCCGATGACGGTGGGCGCCTTCACCTCCTCGCTGGTGACCTTCACGCTGTTCGAGGCGGCCTACTTCTCCGAGATCATGCGCGCGGGCATCCAGTCGATCCCCAAGGGCCAGGCGGCGGCGGCCTCGGCCCTGGGCCTGACCTACTTCTCGGCCATGCGCACGGTGATCCTGCCCCAGGTCTTCCGAAACATGACCCCGATCCTGCTGACCCAGACCATCGTGCTCTTCCAGGACACCTCGCTGGTCTACGTGCTCTCGATCACCGACTTCCTCGGCGCGGCCTCGAAGATCGCCCAGCGCGATGGCCGCCTCGTGGAAATGTATCTGTTCGCGGCCGTGGTCTACTTCGCGGTCTGCTTCATCGCCTCGATGGCGGTGCGCCATCTCCAGAAGAAGATCGCCATCATCCGCTGACGCCCGAGCGTCCCGCCGCATCCCGAGCCTTGAGGATTCCTCCCATGCGCACTCCGCTGAACACGTCGCAGGCCCCCGGCACCGCGGGCCCCATGATCACCATGAAGTCCGTCAGCAAATGGTACGGCGACTTCCAGGTCCTCACCGACTGCACCACCGCCGTGAACAAGGGCGAGGTCGTGGTGGTGTGCGGCCCCTCGGGCTCCGGCAAGTCGACCCTGATCAAGTGCGTCAACGCCCTGGAGCCCTTCCAGAAGGGCGAGATCGTGGTCGACGGCACCGCCGTGCACGACAAGAAGACCAACCTGCCGAAGCTGCGCGCCCGGGTCGGCATGGTGTTCCAGCATTTCGAGCTGTTCCCGCACCTGTCGATCACCGAGAACCTGACCCTGGCCCAGATGAAGGTGCTCAAGCGCGATCCGGGCGCCGCCCTGGATACCGGCCTGAAGCTCCTCGACCGGGTCGGCCTCTCGGCCCACGCCAAGAAGTATCCGGGCCAGCTCTCGGGCGGCCAGCAGCAGCGCGTGGCCATCGCCCGCGCGCTCGCCATGAACCCGGTGGTGATGCTGTTCGACGAACCGACTTCGGCCCTCGACCCCGAGATGGTCGGCGAGGTGCTCGACGTCATGGTCCAGCTCGCCCGCGAGGGCATGACCATGATGTGCGTGACCCACGAGATGGGCTTCGCCCGCAAGGTCGCCAACCGGGTCATCTTCATGGACAAGGGCGAGATCGTCGAGGACGCCACCAAGGACGACTTCTTCGGCAACGCCCGCTCCGAGCGGGCGCAGAACTTCCTGTCCAAGATTTTGGTGCACTGAGCCGGGTCCACCCGTTCTGGCGCCTTCATGAGAGCCGGTTCCGTCGCGACGGAACCGGCTCTTTCGCGTTCAGAAGCCCCTCGCTCCGGAATCTCTCGTGCGACGCTCGCCTCGTCCCACGGCCTCGCCCCGGCGGTCGCCGGGATCGGGACTGTCGGGGGGAGGGGGTGCGGCCGGCGATGGCGGGTGCGTCAGCTCGCGGGGGGCCTCGCACCAGACCGCCGCATGTCCGGAAACCCGGACAAAAAAACTGAAACCCGTAACAAAATTCGCAGACCAAATACGGGGTGATTCCCCGAAGCCATTGCGGCGAAAGGAGAACCGGGCTTGGTTGCAGGTGGCACGAACGCTGCTCAGCGGGGATCAGCCACATAAGCGGGTCCCAAGGCCCGCAGAAAAAGCCTTCAGGAGGATGCCATGGAGCGTAGCCGCGACCTCGATCCCGTCGAGACGCAGGAATGGCTCGATTCGCTGGACGGCGTCCTCGACGTCGATGGGCCGGAGCGGGCGCATTACCTGATCGAGCAGGTCATCGACGGGGCCCGCAAGAAGGGCGCTCCGGTCCCCTACTCGGCCAACACCGCCTACCTGAACACGATCCTGCCCGAGAAGCAGGACCCGCATCCCGGCGACCGGGTCATCGAGCACCGCATCCGCTCGGCCATCCGCTGGAACGCCATCGCGATCATCCTGCGGGCCAACAAGGATTCGTCGGAACTCGGCGGGCACATCGCCAGCTTCCAGTCGGCCGCGACCCTCTACGACACCGGCTTCATGCATTTCTGGCGCGCGGCCGACGCCCACCACGGCGGCGACCTCATCTACGTGCAGGGCCATTCCTCGCCCGGCATCTATGCCCGCGCCTTCCTGGAGGGGCGCCTCACCGAGGACCAGCTCCTCGGCTTCCGCCAGGAGGTCGGCGGCAAGGGCCTGTCGTCCTATCCGCATCCCTGGCTGATGCCGGATTTCTGGCAGTTCCCCACCGTCTCCATGGGCCTCGGCCCCCTGATGGCGATCTATCAGGCCCGCTTCCTGCGCTACCTGCACCACCGCAACCTGGCGCAGACGGATGGCCGCAAGGTCTGGGCCTTCATGGGCGACGGCGAGATGGACGAGCCGGAAAGCCTCGGCGCCATCGCGCTCGCGGCGCGCGAAAAGCTCGACAACCTCGTCTTCGTCATCAACTGCAACCTCCAGCGCCTCGACGGGCCGGTGCGCGGCAACGGCAAGATCGTCCAGGAGCTGGAGGCCGATTTCCGGGGCGCGGGCTGGAACGTCATCAAGGTGCTGTGGGGGTCGGGCTGGGACGCCCTGATCCAGAAGGATAGCACCGGTATGCTGGCGCGCCTGATGGAGGAATGCGTCGACGGCGAGTACCAGGACTTCAAGTCGAAGAACGGCGCTTATATCCGCGAGCACTTCTTCGGGCGCTACCCCGAGACCGCGGCCCTGGTGGCCGACATGAGCGACGACGACATCTGGCGCCTCACCCGCGGCGGACACGACCCGCGCAAGGTCTTTGCCGCCTACAGCGCCGCCTCCCGGCACAAGGGCCAGCCGACCCTCATCCTGGCCAAGACCGTCAAGGGCTACGGCATGGGCGAGTCCGGCGAGGGCCAGAACATCACCCATCAGCAGAAGAAGATGGGCGAGGCGGTGCTGCGCCAGTTCCGCGACCGCTTCCAGATCGACCTGACCGACGACCAGCTGACGGAGATCCCCTTCATCAAGTTCCCCGAGGGCAGCCCCGAGCACCGCTACCTGATGGCGCGGCGGGAAGCCCTGGGCGGACCGCTGCCCGCGCGCCGGCGCAAATCGCAGGCTCTCGAAATCCCGCCGCTCTCGGCCTTCTCGGCCCAGCTCAAGGAGACCGCGGGCCGCGAGATCTCCACCACCATGGCCTTCGTGCGCATCCTCAACACGCTGCTGCGCGACAAGACCATCGGCCACCGCATCGTGCCGATCGTGCCCGACGAGAGCCGCACCTTCGGCATGGAGGGCATGTTCCGCCAGTTCGGCATCTTCTCGCAGGTCGGCCAGCTCTACCGGCCGGAGGATGCCAACCAGCTCATGTATTACAAGGAGGACAAGAACGGTCAGATGCTCCAGGAGGGCATCAACGAGCCGGGCGCGATGTCGTCCTGGATCGCGGCCGCGACCTCCTACTCGCATTCCGACGCGCCGACGATTCCGTTCTACGTCTACTACTCGATGTTCGGCTTCCAGCGGGTCGGCGACCTCGCCTGGGCGGCGGGCGACATGCGGGCGCGCGGCTTCCTCATCGGCGGCACCGCCGGGCGCACCACCCTCAACGGCGAGGGCCTGCAGCACGAGGACGGCCACAGCCACCTGATCGCGTCGACCATCCCGAACTGCGTCTCCTACGACCCGACCTTCTCGTACGAAGTGGCGGTGATCGTGCAGGACGGCCTGCGCCGGATGTATGCCGAGCAGGAGGACGTGTTCTACTACATCACCGTGATGAACGAGAACTACGAGCACCCCGGCATGCCCGAGGGCGCCGAGGCCGGCATCATCAAGGGCATGTACCTCTTCAAGGAAGGCCCGAAGGAAACGACCGAGGGTCTGCGCGTGCAGCTCCTCGGCTCGGGCACCATCCTGCGGGAGGTCATCGCCGCCGCCGACCTGCTGGCGCAGGATTTCGGGATCAGCGCCGACATCTGGAGCTGCCCGAGCTTCACCGAATTGCGTCGCGACGCCATGGCGGCGGAGCGCTGGAACCTCCTGCACCCGCTCGAGGGCCGGCGCCTCTCCCATATGGAGACCTGCCTGACCGGGCGCACCGGCCCGGTGGTGGCCGCCACCGATTACATGCGCCTGTTCGCCGACCAGATCCGCACCTGGGTGCCGGGCCGTTACCGCGTGCTCGGGACGGACGGCTTCGGCCGCTCCGACTACCGCGCCCGCCTGCGCGACTTCTTCGAGGTCAACCGGCACTGGGTCGTGGTGGCGGCCCTGCACAGCCTCGCCGAGGACGGCGTGATCCCCGCCCGGACGGTGGCCGACGCCATCGCCAAGTACGGCATCGATACGGACCGGCCGGCACCCTGGACCGTCTGATCCGGCGCCCCCGAATCCCCGACCTTTCACCGAACACATCACCGGACGAGGGAGCCCGCGAGAGGTTCCGACTCAAGCCAGGGAGAAGCGCAATGGGCATCGAGATCCAGATTCCGGATATCGGCGACTTCAAGGAGATCCCGATCATCGAGATCCACGTGAAGGAGGGCGACACGATCGGACCCGACGACCCGCTGGTCTCGCTGGAATCTGACAAGGCGACCATGGACGTGCCCTCGCCGAGCGCCGGCGTCGTCGAAAAAATCCTGGTCAAGCTGGGCGACAAGGTCAGCGAAGGCTCGCCGCTCCTGGTGTTCAAGGGCGAGGCGGCCAGCAGCCCCGCCAAGGCCTCCAGCAGCCCCGCCAAGGCCTCCAGCAGCCCCGCCAAGGCCTCCAGCAGCCCAGCCAAGGCCGCCGAGGCCCCGGCCGGCGCCGACAGCGCCGCGCTCCTGGCCAAGCAGGAGCCGGCCTCGAGTTCTGCCCCGAGTTCCCGCCCGAGCGCCCCGACTGCGCCTGCGGCGCCGGTCGGCACCCTTCCCGATTTCTCGCAGGTCCATGCCAGCCCCGGCGTGCGCCGCCTCGCCCGCGAACTCGGCCTCGACCTGACTGCCGTGAAGGGCACCGGCGAGAAGGGCCGGATCACCAAGGAGGACGTGAAGGGGCATCTCACCCGCTCGGCCGCGCCGGCCGCCGGCGCCTCCGGCACGGCCGCGTTTGCCGGCGGCGGCATGGGCATCCCGGAGATCCCGGCGGTGGACTTTTCCAAGTTCGGCCCGATCGAGACCCAGCCGCTGTCGCGGATCAAGAAGATCTCCGGCGCGCATCTGCACCGGTCCTGGCTCAACGTGCCGCTGGTCACCCACCAGGACGAGTCGGACATCACCGAGACCGACGCCTACCGCAAGGAGCTCGACAACGCGGGCAAGGCGCTGAAGGACAACGGCTACCGCGTCACCCTGCTGGCCTTCCTGATCAAGGCCGCCGTCTCGGCCCTGCGCAAGCACCCCGAATTCAACGCCTCGCTCAGCCCCGAGAAGGACGCGCTGATCCTCAAGCGCTACTACAACATCGGCGTCGCGGTCGACACGCCGGACGGCCTCGTGGTGCCGGTGATCAAGGAGGCCGACCGCAAGGGGATCATCGAGATCAGCCGCGACCTCGGGGCGATTTCGGCGAAAGCCCGCGACGGCAAGCTCGGGGCGGCCGACATGCAGGGCGCCACCTTCTCGATCTCCAGCCTCGGCGGCATCGGCGGCACGTCCTTCACGCCGCTGGTCAACGCCCCCGAGGTCGCGATCCTGGGCGTCGCCCGCGCCAAGATGAGCCCGGTCTGGAACGGCGCCGCGTTCGAGCCGCGCCTGATCGTGCCGCTCTCGCTCTCCTACGATCACCGCGTCATCGACGGCGCGCTCGCCGCGCGCTTCGCCCGCCACCTCGCCCACGTCCTGGAGGACGTCCGCCGCCTCGTCGTCTGACGACGGAGCCCGGCCCGCGCGACCCAACGAGTGAGGTGACCTGATGAGCAGCAACGACGTCCACCTGCCGGATATCGGCGACTTCCAGAACGTGCCCGTGATCGAGGTCAGCGTCGGCCCCGGCGACGTGATCGCGGTCGACGACGTGATCATCGTGCTGGAATCCGACAAGGCCACCATGGACATCCCGTCCCCGGTGGCCGGCACGGTGGCCGAGGTGCGGATCAAGCCCGGCGACAGCGTCAGCCAGGGCGACCTGATCCTGGTGATGGCCGAGGCCGCCGGCACCGGCGCGCCGAAGCCCACGGTGACCGACACGACGACATCCGGTGCCGCGTCCGCCTCCCCGGGCGGCCACGCCCCGGGCGAGGGTCAGGCCGGCTACGGCTCCTCGGCCACCGCGACCGGCGGAGCGGCGCCCGCCCCGGCTCCGAAGGGCGCGGCCCCCGTGTCCGGCGAGGAGATGCGGGCCCAGGTGCTCGTCATCGGCGCGGGTCCCGGCGGCTACACCGCCGCCTTCCGGGCGGCCGATCTCGGCCAGTCGGTGGTGCTGGTCGAGCGCTGGCCGAATCTCGGCGGCGTCTGCCTCAATGTCGGCTGCATCCCGTCGAAGGCCCTGCTGCACGCCGCCAAGGTCATCGACGAGAGTCACGCCATGGCGGCGCACGGCATCAGCTTCACGGCGCCGCAGATCGACATCGACAAGCTGCGGGCCTGGAAGGACGGGGTGGTCAAGCGCCTCACCGGGGGCCTCTCGGGCCTCGCCAAGCAGCGCAAGGTCACGGTGGTGATGGGCGAGGCCCGCTTCGTCTCACCGCATCAGGTCGCGGTGGAGCACGAGGGCCGGACCCGCGTGATCGGTTTCGACCACGCCATCATCGCGGCCGGCTCCGAGCCGGTGCAGATGCCCTTCATCCCGCATGACGACCCGCGGGTCATCGACTCGACGGGGGCGCTCGAACTCGACGGCGTCCCGGGCCGCCTGCTGGTGATCGGCGGCGGCATCATCGGGCTGGAGATGGCGACCGTCTATCACGCCCTCGGCTCGAAGGTGACCATCGTCGAGCTGATGGACCAGATCATCCCCGGCGCCGACCGGGACCTGGTCATGCCGCTGATGAAGCGCATCCAGAAACAATACGAGGCGATCCACCTCAAGGCCAAGGTCACCGCCGTCGAGGCCACGTCCGAGGGCCTGAAGGTCTCGTTCGAGGGCGGCAGCGCGCCGGCGACCGACACCTTCGACAAGGTGCTGGTCTCGGTCGGGCGGCGCCCCAACGGCCATCGCATCGGCGCCGAGGCGGCGGGGGTCGCCGTCGACGCGCGCGGCTTCATCGCGGTGGACCGGCAGATGCGGACCAACGTGCCCCACATCTTCGCCATCGGCGACGTGGTCGGCCAGCCGATGCTGGCCCACAAGGCGACCCACGAGGGCAAGGTCGCGGCGGAAGTCGCCGCCGGCAAGCCCAGCGCCTTCGACGCCAAGGTCATTCCCTCGGTGGCCTATACCGACCCCGAGGTGGCCTGGGTCGGCCTGACCGAGAACGAGGCCCGGGCGAAGGGGATCACGCTCGGCAAGGGCGTCTTCCCGTGGGCGGCCTCCGGGCGTTCGCTGGCGCTCGGGCGCGAGGAGGGCCTGACCAAGGTGCTGTTCGATCCCGAGACCGACCGCATCCTCGGCTGCGGCATCGTCGGCCCCTCGGCCGGCGACCTCATCGCGGAGGCGGCGCTGGCCATCGAGCTGGGGGCGGATGCCGAGGATATCGGCCTGACCATCCACCCGCACCCGACCCTGTCGGAGACGATCGGGCTGGCGGCGGAGGCCTTCGAAGGCACCATCACCGACCTCTACATGCCGAAAAAGGACGGGCCGAAAAAGGCTCACTGACCGCCTGCGAACCGCGCGGCCCCGTCTCCGGGGGCCGCCCAGGCGACGACCCGACCCCGGGCCACGCGGACCGGGAACGGCCGGCCGATGCCCGGACGAGGCACGCGCCGGCCCCGTCGCGGACCCCTTAGCAACCGATCTGTGGAACGAACACCATGAGCAAGGACACCGACCTGCGCACCGCGGGCGCCGCCGCCAACGCCGATGCCGGCACCGAGGCCGCCCTGACCCGGGCCGCCCTCGACTACCACCGCTTTCCGACCCCGGGGAAGATCGCGGTCCAGCCGACCAAGGACATGAGCACCCAGCGCGATCTCGCGCTCGCCTATTCCCCCGGCGTCGCGGCCGCCTGCATGGCCATCCACCACGCGCCCGACGAGGCCTACAGCCTGACCTCGCGCGGCAACCTCGTCGCCGTCATCACCAACGGCACGGCGGTGCTGGGCCTCGGCAATATCGGCGCGCTCGCCGGCAAGCCCGTGATGGAGGGCAAGGGCTGCCTGTTCAAGAAGTTCGCCGGCATCGACGTGTTCGACATCGAGATCGACGAGACCGACCCGGAGAAGTTCATCGAGACCGTCGCCCGCCTGGAGCCGACCTTCGGCGGCATCAACCTCGAGGACATCAAGGCCCCCGAATGCTTCGTCATCGAGACGAAGCTGCGCGAGCGCATGAAGATCCCGGTCTTCCACGACGACCAGCACGGCACCGCCATCGTCGCCGCCGCCGCCCTGATCAACGCCCTCCAGGTGGTGGGCAAGCCGATCGAGACGGCCCGCCTCGTCTGCTCGGGCGCGGGCGCCGCCGCCATCGCCTGCCTCAACATCCTGGTGGGCCTCGGCCTGCGCAAGGAGAACATCGTCGTCTGCGATTCCCGCGGCGTGGTCTCCACCGACCGGATGGCCTCCCTCGACGCGCAGAAGCGCGCCTATGCCCGCGAGACCGAGGCACGCACCCTCGGCGATGCGGTCAAGGATGCCGACATCTTCCTCGGCGTCTCCCAGGGCGGCGTGCTCAAGCCCGAGATGGTCGCCAGCATGGCCGACAGGCCGATCATCCTGGCGCTCGCCAACCCCGACCCGGAGATCCTGCCGGCGCTGGCCAAGCAGGTGCGTCCGGATTGCCTCATCGCCACCGGACGCTCGGACTACCCGAATCAGGTCAACAACGTCCTGTGCTTCCCCTTCATCTTCCGGGGCGCCCTCGACGTCGGCGCCACCGAGATCAACGAGGCGATGAAGCGCGCCGCCGTGCGCGCCATCGCCGACCTCGTCCATGCCGAGCCGTCGGATGTGGTCGCGGCGGCCTATGGCGGCCACGAGCTGCGCTTCGGGCCCGACTACCTGATCCCGCGCCCGTTCGACCCGCGCCTGATCACCACCGTCGCCCCGGCGGTGGCCCAGGCCGCCATCGACAGCGGCGTCGCCACCCGGCCGTTCCAGGACGTCGAGTCCTACCGCCGCTCCCTGGAGCGCCTGGTCTACACCTCCGGCACGGTGATGCAGCCGGTCTTCGCCGCGGCCTCCGAGACGGGCCTGAAGCGGATCGCCTATGCGGAGGGCGAGGAGGACCGCGTGCTCCGCGCCGCCCAGGTGGTGGTCGACGAGCGCCTCGCCACCCCGGTCCTGGTCGGACGGGCCGAGACCATCGCCCGGAAGATCGCCGGTCTCGGCCTGCGCATCCGCATCGGCACCGACGTGCACGTCGCCGAGACCGCGCCCGAGACAGCGCCCGAGACGGCGTCTGAGGCCCGCGCCACCGTGCAGGCGGCCCGGCTCCTCGCCGCCGGCGCGGTCGACGGCCTGCTCTGCGGCACCACCGGCACCTATCCGGCCCACCTCGCGGAGGTGGCCGGGGCGATCGGCCTGAAGCCGGGCGCGCAGGGGCTCGCCGCCATGGGCCTGCTGCAACTGCCCCGGCACACGCTGTTCATCTGCGATCCTTACATCCACCGCGACCCGAGCGCCGCGGAGATCGCCGACATGACGGTGCAGGCCGCTGCGGAGATGCGCCGCTTCGGCCAGACGCCGCGCGTCGCCCTGGTCGCGGCGTCGAATTTCGGCAGCATCGACGATCCGGTGTCGCGCAAGATGCGGGAGGCCCTGGCGCTCATCCGCACCCGCGCGCCGGATCTCGAGATCGACGGCGAGATGTCGGCCGACACGGCGCTCAGCCGGACGATCCTGGGCCGCCTGCGGCCGGATTCGGCCCTCACCGCCGAGGCCAACCTCCTCGTCATGCCGAACCTGGAGGCGGCCAACATCACCTTCAACGCCCTCAAGGTGGTGGCCGGCCAGAGCGTCTCCGTCGGCCCGATCCTGCTCGGGGCGGCAAAGCCGGTCCACATCCTCACCCCCACCGCCACCGTACGGGGCATCGTCAACATGACGGCCCTGACGGCGGTCTCCGCCGCCGTGGCGGGCTGACCGGGCATCCGGCAGCCGGGGTCTTCGGCAGGACAGCGCCGCTCCCTCTCCCCACACAGGGGAGGGGGACGCGGTCCGCCGGCAAGGGTGTGGCGAACACGCGGGGGGGGCGCCTCGATCAGGACCTCGGCGACCGTCTCGAAACATCCCGCTCCGGGCCGTCCAGATACGCCTTCAGCCCCCCGGCCAGATGATCGAACAGGGCGCGGATGCGGCGCGTCGTGCGCAGGTCCTCGTGCATGACGAGCCAGATTCCGACCTCGGCCAGGACGATCTCGGGCAGGACCGGCACCAGATCCGGGTCGCGCCGGGCGATGCCGTCCTGGCAGTAGCCGATGCCGAAGCCGGCGCGCAGCGCCGCCAGCAGGCCGAGATCGTCGGCGCAGGAGAACGCGAAGGTCAGGTCGTGGCCGAGGCTCGGGCGGACCCGCTCGGCATGGGCCGCGCGCCCGATCAGGCTGTGCCGGCCGAGATCCGCCGCCGAGGCCGGAACGCCGCGCCGGGCGACGTAGGCGCGGTGGGCGTAGAACCGGATCGGCGCCGTGCCGATGCGCCGGGCCACGAGGGCGCTCTGCGTCGGGGCGACGTTGCGCACGGCCAGATCGGCATCGCGGCGCAGCAGATCCTCGGTCCGGTCGCTCAAGGACAGTTCGAGGTCGACCCCCGGATGGGCGTCGTGGAAGCCTGCCAGCAGGGCCGGCAGCACGGCGCCGCCCAGGAAGGTGCTGGCGGTCAGGCGGATGCGGCCCCGCATCGCGTCGGGGGCGCCCGAGGCCCGCCGCATCAGCGCGGCCGCGGCCGCCGCCATCGCTTCGGCCTGGGGCAGCAGGTCGAGGGCGCGGTCGGTGGGCCGCAGGCCGTCGCTCGACCGGGTGAACAGGGTCAGGCCCAGGCTTCGCTCCAGGGCCGCGATCTGCCGGCCCAGGGTCGGCTGGGTCAGGCTCAGCGCGCGGGCCGCGCCCGACAGGCTGCCCGCCTGGACCACGCCGAGAAAGGCCCGCCACAGGTGCCAGTCCGGATCGGCGTTTCGGTGTTCCAAAGGACCATCCATGCATTTTCGTATGGCAGGTCACTACCTTTCGGCAATGGGCGTAGAGCCTCGCCGCCTGCATCCTCGCGTGGATTTCGACAGAGGAGTGAAGGCGATGACGGAGCGACTGGCCCTGGTCACGGGGGCGACGGGGGGCATCGGCGGGGCGGTGGCGGAGGCGCTGCTGCGGCACGGCTGGCGGGTACGCGGCCTCGCCCGCGACCCGGACCGGGCCAGACTGAGCGGGCCGGAGGGCCTCGACTGGGTCGCGGGCGACGCCCTGCGGGAGGCCGACCTGGTGCGCGCCGCCGCCGGCGCCCGCGTGCTGTTCCACGGGGCCAACCCGCCCGGCTACCGCAACTGGCGCGGCCTCGCGATGCCGATGCTGGCCCACGCGATCACGGCGGCACAGGGCGCGGGGGCGCGGCTGCTGCTGCCGGGAAGCCTCTACGTCTACGGCCCGGATGTGTTCACCCCGAAGGGCGGCGCCCGCCTCGGCGAGGACGCGCCCCGCCATCCCCGCACCCGCAAGGGGGCCGTGCGGGTCGAGATGGAGGCGATGCTCGCGGCGGCGGCGGCGGAGGCCGGCCTCGCCTCGCTGGTGGTCCGCGCCGGCGACTTCTTCGGCCCGCGCGCCCCGAGTTCCTGGGTCACCACCGTGCTGATGCGGGAGGGCCGACCCGTGCGCCGGGTTGTCACCCCCGAGGTGCCGGGCGCCGGCCATGCCTGGGCCTACCTGCCCGATCTCGCCGAGACCTTCGCGCGCCTCGCCGACCGGGAGGCCGACCTGCCGCGCTGCCTGAGCCTGCACTTCCGCGGCCATCACCTGCACGGGCGCGGCATGGCCGATGCGGTGGCCGATGCGGTGGCCGAGGCGGTGGCTGAAGCGGCGGGCCGGGCGCATGGCGCGCGCCCGCCGGTCCGGCCGTTCCGGTGGCTGCCGGTCTATGCCGGGGCGCCCTTCGTCACCTTCCTGCGCGAGGTGATCGAGATGCGCTATCTGTGGTCGACGAGCCTCGAACTCGACAATGCCCGCCTCGTCGCCCTTCTGGGGGAGGAGCCGCACACGCCCCTCGCCATCGCCGTGCGCAGCAGCCTCGCCGCCCTGCAGGCCCGCGCCGCCCGAGGTGCGGGGTTCACTTGATCCGCCAGGATCAACCGATCCACAGGTGCGTGCGCGGGCCGATCCGGCGCAGCAGCCGGACCAGATCGGCGCGCCGGAGGGCGACGCAGCCCTCGGTCGGCAGGAAGCCGGGCCGCGCCACGTGCAGAAAGATCGCCGAGCCGCGCCCGCGTCGGATCGGCCCCCGGTTGTAATCGAGGTCGACCACGAGGTCGTAGAGTCCGTCCTCCCGCCATAGCCGCTCGTGCCCCACCCCCGGTGCCGGCAGGGCGATCGGCCGGTTGTAGCGCCGGTCGCGCGCATCGTCGCACCAGCCGTCCCCCGGCGCGCTCGGCGCCAAGGGGAGGGGACTCGCCGGGCGGCTCGCGAAGTGATCCGGCCGGTAGACACCGCCGCGCAGGCGGAAGCGGCCGCGCGGGGAGGCGCCGTCGCCCTCGCGCTTGGTTTGGGTGATCCCGGCCCGCCCGAGGGCGCAGGGGACGATCGCCCCGCCCGCCAGGAGCTGGCCCCGGCTCCGGTCCGTGACGAGGGCGCGCACGCGCAGGTGTGGCAGGGCGACGCGCTGGGTCGTTCGCTTCGGGGGGCGCTTCATCGGCCGCTTATCGCGTGCCCGCCCGCAGGCTGCCAATCGAGTTTTTCGCCGGGGCTGGGCGGCCGGCCGGGCGATTCCCCGATGCGGAGCGCCAGACGCTCCGGTCCGGCCCCTGAAACTTTCGGCCGCGCCGCGCCGTAGGGGCCGGATAGACTGCGCACAACCGTATTGTGCGCAGTTGAGATTGTGGGCTAAGTGTGCACGGTGTGATTTACATAAGGCATGACGATGCCACCGTGTCATCATCGTTGCCTTGGAATGTGCTTGTGTGCCGAAGCCTCGGCGTCATCGTTCGTCTGCAGCCCGACAACCGCAGACGAACCCCGCGAAACTGCCTGAAAGTCCTTCGGTCGATGCCGAACACCCATCGCCTTCTGATCTGTGACGACGACGCCTCGCTGCGCGAGACGCTGATGGAACAGCTCGATCTCTACGACGAGTTCACCGTGCTGACGGCGGTGGACGCCCAGAGCGCCATCGCCCGCGTCACCGACGACCGCATCGATCTCGTGGTGATGGACGTCGCGCTGCCCGACATGGACGGGCGCGAGGGCGTGCGGGCCATGCGCCGCGGCGGCTATCGCGGCCCGGTCATCATGCTGACGGCGCAGGATTCCGAGGACGACACCGTCGAGGGCCTGGAAGCGGGCGCCAACGACTACGTCACGAAGCCGTTCAAGTTCGCGGTGCTGCTCGCCCGCATCCGCGCCCATCTGCGCAGCCACGAGGCCAGCGAGGACGCGGTCTTCCAGATCGGTCCCTACACCTTCCGGCCCGGCGCCAAGCTGCTGGTGGGCGAGCGCGGCTCCAAGCTGAAGCTCACCGAGAAGGAGACCGCGATCCTGCGCTTCCTGTATCGGGCCGGGCGCGAGGTGGTGGGCCGCGACACGCTGCTGGCCGAGGTCTGGGGCTACAACGCCCAGGTCACCACCCACACCCTCGAGACGCACATCTACCGCCTGCGCCAGAAGATCGAGCCGAACCCGGCCCTCGCGGCGATTCTCGTCACCGAGGGCGGCGGCTACAAGCTCCTGCCGTAGGAGCGCTCCTCCAGCCCGATCCTCTCACGGGCATTCGCCGCGGATGTATCGCTCCGCGAGGGCAGCGAGTTCGGCCCGTCCCTTGATCGCGCGCACGCGATGCTGCCGGCTCAGGCTGCACAGAACCTGAACCGACACGAGGTCGTCGTCAGACCCAAGCTGGAAAGCAGCGTCGGCCAGTTCGCGTGCAAATCCCTCGTCCTCAACGATTCCTCTCAGGATCACGTCCATTAAGTTGCGGATTGCGTCGGACACCGGCGAACCTTCCTAGGTCGAGTTCGCCAAAGAACATGGCTTCTTCTTTTAACCTAGATCACAACGACGTGATGTCACGCGATACGGTTCACGCTGGTCTCTCAGGGACTGGCTCAGATCACGCCCGGGCTGGTCCGAAGGGCCGTCCATCGCGTCGCAGGTGTCGAATAGGAAACACCCCGCCGAGGAAGGATGCTATCGAGGGTTATGCCCGCCAAGCACTCCCGCCACATCGCGCTGACCGAGCCGCTCGCCGCGTGGGTCGATGATCAGGTCATGCGCGGAGAATATGCCTCCGCGAGCGACCTGATCCGCGCGGCCGTGCGCCTGCTGCGATCCCATCAGGAGACGAAGGACGTTCAGCGGATATCGCCGGGCCCATCCTCGAAGCCATGACCGAGCTCGACCGCCCGTCCATGAGCGCAGAGGCTGGCCTTGCCCGTCATCCTGGCGAGGCGCGCTACCGAACGCTGTTCGATTCCATCGAGCAGGGGTTCTGCGTCATCGAGTTCCTGGACGGTCCCGAAGGACCGTTGAGCGACTACATCCACATCGAGGCCAACCCGGCCTACACCGCGAATTCTGGCATCCCGGATGCCGTCGGCAAGCGCCTGCGTGAGATCGTCGGCGCCGAGGCCGACGAGTGGGTGCACCGCTACGCCGAGGTCTTGAGGACCGGCGTGCCGATCAAGTTCGAGCAGCACCTGGTCGCCACGGGGCGGGACTTGGCCGTCACCGCGCATCGCGTCGAGCCGGCCAGCCTGCGGCAGGTCGCGGTGCTCTTTTCCGATATCACTGCACGACGGCAGACCGAACTCGCCCTCCAGCGAAGCGAGCAGACCCTCGCTGCATTGATCCGCAGCTCCTCCGAGGTGCGCTACCGGATCAACGCCGATTGGACCGAACTCGACCAGCTCGCGGGCGGTAACTTCATCCCCGACACCTCCAGCGCGAACCGGAACTGGCTGGACGAGTACATCCCGGCCGCCGACCGGGAAGCCGTCCGGGCGGAGATCGCACGGGCGATCCGAACCCAATCGACCTACTCCATCGAGCATCGGGTCAATCAGGTCGACGGCACCATCGGCTGGGCCTTTTCCCGCGCGGTGCCGCTGCTGGATGCCGAGGGCAACATTACCGAGTGGTACGGCGCGGCGTCCGACATCACGGCGCGGCGTAGGGCCGAGATCGCCCTGCGCGAGTTGAACGACACGCTGGAGGCGAGGGTAGCCGAGCGCACCGCCAAACTCCGCCTCTACGGCGATCTCGTCGAGGCGAGCGTCGCGCCGATCTGCGCCTTCGATACGGAGTTCCGCCTCATCGCCTTCAACCAGGCGCACAGCGACGAATTCCACCGGATCTTCGCCTACCGTGTTCAGCTCGGAGACGTGTTCCCGGACCTCTTCCCGCCCGACCAGGCGCCCGTCATGCGCAATCTCATGGAGCGGGCGTTGACGGGGGAGGCCTTCTCGGTGACCGAGGAGTTCGGCGACCCCGACCGGGTCAAGCCTTACTGGGAGGTGTCCTACTCGCCGCTGCGGGATGATGCCGGTCAGGTCATCGGCGCATTCCATTACGCCCGAGACATCTCGGCCCGCCTGCGAGCCGAAGCGGAACTGACGACCACGCAGGACACCCTCCGACAGTCGCAGAAACTCGAAGCGGTGGGCCAGCTCACCGGCGGCGTCGCTCACGACTTCAACAACCTGCTGACCGTCATCAAGTCGTCCACCGATCTGCTCAAGCGGCCCGATCTCTCCGACGAGCGTCGTGCCCGCTACATCGGCGCGATCTCCGACACGGTCGAGCGCGCCGCCAGACTCACCAATCAGTTGCTGGCCTTCTCACGGCGGCAGCCGCTGACGCCGGAGGTCTTCGACGCCTGCGAGAGCCTACGCCGGACCGGCGAGATGATCCGCACGCTGACCGGCTCCCGCATCAGGATCACCACCGAGCTTTCCCCGGCCCCCTGCTACATCAATGCCGACATGAGCCAGTTCGACACCGCGCTGGTCAACATGGCGGTCAATGCCCGCGACGCGATGGACGGCGAGGGGGAACTGACGGTCGCCGTGCGGCCCGTGGAGCAGATCCCCGTCATCCGAAGCCATCCCGCGCAGAACGGGACGTTCGTATCGGTCTCGGTGACCGACACCGGAAGCGGTATCGCCCCGGAGCAGATGGAGCGGATCTTCGAGCCGTTCTTCACCACCAAGGAGGTCGGCAAGGGCACCGGCCTCGGCCTCTCCCAGGTCTTCGGATTCGCCAAGCAATCGGGCGGCGACGTGGATGTGAGCAGCCGGTTCGGACACGGCACGACCTTCACCCTCTACCTGCCTCGGGCCGAAGGCGGAGCCGGGGTGATCGACTCCGTGGATCCGGATGCGCTGCTGTCGCCGCTGGGCTACGGACAAGGCATCCTGATCGTCGAGGATAACATCGAGGTCGGGCTCACCGCGACCCAGCTTCTGGAAGACCTTGGTTGCCAGACGGAGCTTGTGGTCAGCGGCGAAGCGGCGCTGGAGCGGCTTCAGACCGGAACGGAGACGTTCCGCGCGGTGTTCTCGGACGTGGTGATGCCCGGAATGGGCGGCCTCGAACTCGCCAAAGCGATCCGCAGCGACTTCCCCGGGCTGCCTGTGGTGCTGACCTCGGGTTACAGCCACGTTCTTGCCGGGCAGAACAACCATGGGTTCGAGTTGCTGCAAAAGCCCTACTCGGCCGAACAGGTGGGCCGCGTCCTGCGCCGCCTGATCGGTTCGCCCTCCGGGGCTGCCGACAGCCGACGGAAAGATTGACCGGATGAGCAACGACCGTGACCCGGTGGCCGCTATCGGCAACCCCGACCGCTTGGCGGTGCTGGATGCCTACGCGATCCTCGACACCGATGCGGAAGCCAGCTTCGACGGGATCGTGCTGCTCGCCCGTTCGGTCTGTGCGGTCCCGGTGGCCCTGGTGAGCCTCGTGGCCGCGGACCGGCAGTGGTTCAAAGCCCGCTCCGGCTTCAAACCCTCTGAGACCGATCTCAGCGCGTCGGTCTGTGCCCATGCCCTGGGGCGCCCTGGATTGCTGGTGATCCCCGACCTGACCAAGGACGAACGGACCTGCGCCAATCCCCTCGTCACGGGCGAACCGGGCATCCGCTTCTACGCAGGCGCCCCCCTGACCTCGCCGGAGGGCCAGACCCTGGGCACGCTGTGCGTCATCGACACGGTGGCGCGCCCGGGTGGCCTGAACGAGGAACAGACCGAGTGCCTGAACGCCCTGGCGAAGCAGGTGATCGGACTGCTCAACCTGCGAAGGGTCGTGGAGGTTCGCGACCAGGAAATTCGAGCTTTGAAAGCAGCGTTGGCCGCCGCTTGACGCTGCGTGGACCGTAGGTCTTCCGAGATTTCGGTTCCTGACTGTTCCAAACTGCCCGTCCCCACACATCCGCCTTCGAGCGCGATACGAATTTCTCGCGACGACGTGGACGGGGTCGGACGCAGCGGATTCGCTCTAAGAATGGGTCAGGTGGATTTTCGCCGGTCTTCTCCCGATCGATAATCTAGGTAAGTAGATATCGCCATCCCACCCGCTCGCAACCTAAGCAGAATTGCCTAGCTTCTTGCGCATGACGATATTAAACGGCTTGAAATCGGCAGCTTCGAAGAAATTCCGTGCGCTCTCATTGAAAGCCCATGTATCTAGGGTGTGAACCGAACCAAGACGTTGCGAGAATTCTGGTTTTGTGATTCAGAGCCGCCGTTTGCAGCACGGAGGCGGCGATGGCGGACCTGTTCTGGCGCCGCCGTTTGCAGCACGGAGGCGGCGATGGCGGACCTGTTCTGGC
>NZ_LMNJ01000033.1:0-28214 GCF_001423325.1 Methylobacterium sp. Leaf113 | reverse complement strand
CGCGCGGGCACGGACCTCAGGAGAATACGGTGGGGTTCGCTTCGTCATGGCTCCATCCTCTCAGGAGTTGGAGCCTCCGGGAAACCCGGGGCGGTTCATCCCACGCATAGCTGCGCGGGTTCAGTCTACCTGAGGCATGACGGAGATCGCGCTACCGATGGGCAAGGCTCTGCCGTTCCGGCAGCTTCTTGGTTGGTTTTGGTGGCAAACCTGTCCCCAGAGTTATCCCCTTATCCGTGGGATGCATCGCTTTGCACCCTATGCCTGATTGCCATTGGGGCTTGGGCTTATCCCCACGGTGGGAGGCATCTCCCGCACGCGCGCCTCTACGCATCCACGCCTGCCATTCGCGACTGATGACGCGCACTAGGTTCGGGCTGTTCTTCCGGCCCTCGTGGCGGCGCTCCTCAATCGTCACCAGCCCGTCGCCCTCGGCCAAGCGGATGGCCGCCTGCGCCAAGCGCCTGCAAACCCCGGCTCGGGCCGCGATGGCATCGATGCAGAGGCCGCACACACCCTTGGCAGCAACCTCGTCCCCAACGATGCGGAGGACTGCCCGCTGCCCCTCCGTGAAGCGTGCAGCGATCTGAGGCGGCAGGGGACCGGAACAGGCCAGCAGCCGGCGTCGCTCCAAGGATGCAGCTCGATCCGTGCTCCTGAGGCTCCTACGCGGCGGGAACAAGCTCGCACGCCCCGCCGGGATGCCGATCGGTCGGATGCCTTCCCGGATGGCGCTACGGCGCCCATGGAGGCGTTCGGCGAGTATCTGGGCCTCATGGTCGCCCACGACCCCTTCCCCGTGCCCCCGCCAGAGCTGGCGCGATAGTTCGTCCATCTGCGCGAGCGTTCGCGCGCCCTCAATCGCGGCCTGCATGGCGGCGTGAAACATCGGTCCCGGTCCCTTACGGGCCGCGGTCAGGCACAAGGCACGACTTCACCGTTGACGGAATTGGCGTTCCGTCTTGACACCCAGAGGGGTCATATGGCTTGTGGGGGACTGACAGCGGCCACCACAGGCCATTTCGATTTCGCGGCCCTCCAGTTTGGCGACTGGGGGGCCGTAGTCGTTTCAGGGTCTATCTCGCGGCGGTGATCTCTCCTGATGCCAGCTTACGACTCGCCCCAAAGGGCGAACGCAGCCAGACATGCCATGTCGCGTGGCGGGCATGGTTAAGTCAACGGTAGGACCTGCCCGATCCATCGCCACCCGGAAGCCAAGCCCCCATGACGAGTGATGACAGCGGCGCCCGGGATCGGCGTGAAACGAAGGCTGCCAAGCATCTGGAAAGGGCTCGCGCAGGGGGCGAGGCGCAAGCTGACTACGACGCGACCCAGCAGGCCACCGAGGACAAGACAGTGCGCCTGAAGGCCCTGAGGCTGGCAAAAGAGAAGGCCGACAAGGCTTAGAGCCGACGCACTGCACCTTTCCGGCTGAGCGGTCTTATCTAAGGAGATCTCAGCGGGCGGGCGTTTACCATGTGGTACCTCTACGGCTTCGTCCTGCTCGCGGGCGTCGCTAATGCCGTTCAGGCTGGTCAGAACGGTACCTTGTCTAAAGGACTGTCGCAGTCGCTGACCGGCGGACTCGTGGTTGTCGCCGGCACGGCCACCTGCATCCTGACCGTGGGCCTGCTCACGGGGCGCCTAACATGGCCATCGCTCGACCAAGCGATCCAAATGCCCTGGTGGGCTTGGTTCGGCGGCATCATGGGCGGAGGCATCATTCTCGCCCAGTTCTTTATCGCCCGGCAGATCGGAGCTGCGGCCTTCCTTGGGCTGTTCGTCACCGCAGGCGTCGTCACGTCGGTCCTGCTGGATCATTTCGGATGGGTCGGCTTCGACCAGCACCCAGCTAGTCTGGGGCGCATCGTCGGTGCCATCTTGATCATCGGGGGCGTAGCACTCGTAGGTCTCTGCTGAACCCAAAGTTGGATTAACCCTCGTTATGCGACCCGACTTTCACCCAACGGGGCAATCCGAGATGGTTAATTTTGTTTTGAAGCATTCAGAACACAGGGTCTTTCGTACAGTTGGTGATGGAAAGGATTTTCCATGCGCTTTCAGACTGCACTCCTCGCTTTGATTTCGCTTGGCTCCCCAGCTCTGGCCCAATCCGCACCTCCCGGACGTTTTGGCGGTGGTCAGAACGATACTCTGCTGAATGAGCTACGCACTGCGCCGGTACCCAAACAGGCTCCAGACCTGGATACTATGCAGCTTGCATCCGCTCAGCGTGAGCGAGCTGCCTCAATGGAAGAAAAGACAAACGGCCTTTGGCAATCTTGGACAATGTCGATCTGCGAGGGGTGCGGAGATACCCCTTCTTACAAGAAGACCGTCAGCGATAATTTTGCCAATAAGAAGCCTCGTTACGCGACTGGCTCGGAAGGTAGCGCATTGAGACGTCAAGCTCTTACGTCGAGCTCAAGGACGCCGGATAAAGCTCCCCACAGCCTCTATGCGGACCTCTCCACCGAGAACATCAGCCAGATCCGCCGGATGCCTGGGCAGTAGGCGTCTCAGTGTGAGGACGCCAGGACATCAGGTGGTCGGTAAGGCAGCGAGCGGAGGGTAAGCCTCATCTGCGTGGCGCTCGCCAGCCGGCCGCTTTGGCCTCGTCCTCCGAGCAGAACATGCGCTCGCCGGCGCGGTCGTTGACGCGGGTCCGCTCGTAGTCGCTTGAGCCAGGCAGGTGGTAGATCCGCTCGCCGCCGGCCGAGATGTTGCCTTTGATGTTGCAGCCGCTTGCCTTGCTCGGCGGCGTGACGGTCTCAGGCCGTGAATGCTCGCCACCGGCGCGCTTCTCCCGGCGCCACTCCGACGGCTCCTGGAACGTGCCCGCCCAGATGCCAAGCCGGAGGGCTTTCGCGGTGTGCTCGGCGTTGGCGTAGTCCTCGGCGTAGCGCCGGTAGGCAGTGGCGTGGCCCTGGCGGACCATCCAGGCGTTCAGATCTTCGGCGTCGGCGCGGCAGACGGCGACGACCCGGCCGTAGCGGTCAGTGTCGCGCGGATCGCAGGTCACGAGGCGCTTGCCGATGTGATCGGACAGGGCCAGCGCCGCCGCCTGGCCGCAGCGGTAGTCCTTGCCGGCGACGTCCTTGCAGACCTGCGCGCTCTCGGGCGCGTCGATGCCGTGGAGGCGGATGCGCGTTCCTCGCACCTCCAACGTGTCGCCGTCGATCACCGAAGCGCGGCCGACGATCGGATCGGCAAGGGCCGGCGTGGCGAGGAGCAGGACGAGGAGGAAGGGCCATGAACGCATGCGGAGGCTCTACCATACTGGAAGGCACACCTTATTGGGCCGTAGGCATGAGCGGCGCCTTATCGAGGATTGGTACCGGGAGCACCGAAAGATAGCGGAGCCGATCGAAAGCCTAACCCGAGCCATGCGCGATATCTGCTGCGCGTGATGAGTTGTAACTACCTGCGTCGTGCTTTGCGTTTGGTGCTGGTTCATGGCGAGAAACGACCCGACCTTCATCCGCTGAGCGCAAGTTAAGGCATTTTTATTTTGTCACGGAAGCGTGATTTAAAGCATCGCCGGAAAATAATTAATAATCGAAACTTTTATATAATGAGGGACGTAGTGACCGTAGATGAAGAAATTTTTGAACTGTTTTGGGAGATCTGATGCGCGTTCTGTGCCTCATCCTCTGCGCAACGTTCGGACTTGGAAGCCCTGCCTTTAGTCAGGGAAAACGCCAGCCTCGTCCTGATTTACCCCCCACATCCAGCGCCACCAGCGACGAGAAAGCTGCTGAAATAAAGAAGGCGATTGAGCGCGGACAGGCACGGCAGCGAGCTACCGACGAACGCAACACGCGCATTTGGCGCCGGTGGGACTTCGCCGTCTGCATCGGCTGCGGACCAATGCCTAAAGGTTTTCGAACCGTCTACACCACACCAGCTCGGGTGCTGGCTGGCTTCATAGCGGCCGATGATGACGAGCGGCAACGCGGTCTCAGGCTTTAGGAGAGGCGATACCATTATCTGCGCCCCAGCGGCCCGGCCAGAGCGCTCGAACAACCGTTTTACTCAGCCGTTGGTCTGGAATAAAAACCGGAGAGGAAACGATGGGCGAGAACAAGCAAGACCCGCTGGACGTCCCGATGGATCAGGTGATCACGAGGGACGGGAGTAGCGATCCGAAGGGCTCCGAGCCCAAGGGTGACGCCGCTGAGACCAAGAAGATCGCGGGCAGCCACACCGGGGAGACGGCAGATCCGGCTGAACGCTTCCCCGAAGAGCCCGAAGAACAGAACGACCTCGCCTGATACTGCCTGCGCGGCCCGGGCACCGTCGATGTGCGCCGGGCCTATCGTTTCCCGGTGTACTCCTTGGATTACCCCCAGCCGACGGGCTCCGGACACTTTTGCTCAAGGATACGATCGAACTGCGTGCCGCTGCCGGCGAGATGAATGCATCGCCGGATCTCCCCGAGCTGTTCCACCGGAGAGGCGCCCACGACCTGCGCCGCGGCCGTGACCTCCCGCAGAATGCACTCGAACGCAGCGCTGGTCATGCCCAGACTTACGGCGACCGCCTCAAGCCGATGGAGCTCGGCCGCTTCCTCGCTGAAGGTCATGCGGTTCCCTCTCGAACCCGCGCCCCCGGGCGATCCTGGCGGACGTCGGTGAACGCCTTAGACAGCACCGCTCTGCCGTTCTGGTCGTAGACCTCTACCCACCAGGCGGACCAATCCAGGTGCCCGCCGTGTGCCATGAGGTCGAGGGCGACCCGCTCGGCCTGGAGTCGCACGAGCGCCAGCGTCGGCAGCCGCCGGCCGCGCAGATCGGCGACGAGATCGTGCCCATCCGTGCAGTGGAAGCGGTAAAGCCGGGTCGGCATTGGTCTTCTACCCCGCACTCCACAGGCGTCCACGGCGCCTTTTCACGGCTTGGCCGTTTCGATTGAACCACGCCCGGCGATGCGCTTTGTTCCCGTTGTGTTCTAGCAGGAACCGGACGCGAGATGCAGGCCCAACCCAACGACCCCCCTGTGGACATCCGCTTGACCGAAGCGGAGACGATCGCGCTCGCCTACCATCGCGCCGCGCGCGGTGACGCCTGGGCTGCCCTCGTGCAGTCCGTCGAGGATGCGTTGGGTGATCTCGCCGAGGCCGAGCGCCGGACCGTGCAGCAGCGCCGGCTCATCTCGCGCGGCTACATCCGCGACGGTGCGATCTACCCGGACGACGGCCGATGAAGCTGCTGCAGGTCGCCGAGCTCGCACTCCATAGCGCCGGCACGGTCCGCATTCCGATCCAAGGCGCCGCGCTGTGCGCCGGCTTCCCGTCGCCGGCCGACGACTTCCTCGAAGGCTCGCTCGAACTGCCGCGCTGGCTGGCACCCAACCCACCCGCGACCTTCGCCTGGAACATCTCCGGCGACAGCATGCGCGGGGCCGGCATCTTCGATCGGGATCTGGCGGTGGCCGATCGCAGCCTCAAGCCCGGCAACGGCAGCGTCGTCGTGGCGATCGTCGACGGCACCATGAGCCTGAAGCGCCTCGTCATCGAGGGCAACGTCGCGCGGCTTGCCTTCGACAATCCCGACCTGCCGGCCTTCGCGGTCGAGGATCTGATCGAAGGCGAAATCTGGGGCGTGGTGCGTTTCTCGATCCGCTGGCACGTGGCCCGCGCCGGACTGGTACGATGAGCCGGGCGATAGCGCTGATCGACGGCAACAGCTTCTACTGCTCGTGCGAGCGGGTGTTTGATCCCAAGCTCGCCCGCGTGCCAGTGATTGTGCTGTCCAACAACGACGGCTGCGCCATCGCCCGCACGGCCGAGGCCAAGGCGCTCGGGGTCAAGATGGGCGATCCCTGGTTCAAGATCCGCCAGCAGTGCCAGCGCGAAGGCGTGCGGGTCTTCTCCTCGAACTACCCCCTCTACGGAGACATGAGCGCCCGTACGAACGCGGTCTACCGGGACTTCTCGCCGGCCGTGGAGATCTACTCCATCGACGAGAGCTTCCTGGACCTCTCGGACGTGCGCGATCGGGACCGGGTGACGCTCGCGCGGGATCTGCGCGCCACGGTGCGAGCCTGGACCGGCATTCCGACCTGCGTCGGCATCGGTCCGACTAAGACGCTGGCGAAACTCGCCAACCACATTGCCAAGACGATCCCGGATCTCGACGGGGTGTGCGACCTGACCGACCCGGTAGCCTACGATCATTGGCTCTGCCGGATCTCGGTGGCCGAGGTCTGGGGTATCGGCCGGGCCTCGCTCGCCAAGCTGATCGGCCTCGGCGTGGATACGGTCGCCGATCTGCGCGACCTCGATCCGCGTCCGGTGCGGAAAGCCATGACAGTGGTGGGCGAGCGCATCATCTACGAGCTGCGCGGGTTGGCCTGCCTGCCGCTCGAACTCCTGCCCGCCCAGCGCAAGGGCTGCGCCGTCACCCGCTCGTTCTCCCGCCGCATCACCGAGCGTGAAACGCTTGAACAGGCGGTCGCCGCCCACGCGACGCGGCTCGGCGAGAAGCTGCGGCGCGGCGGCCTCGGGACCACGCACGTCTCGGTCTTCTATCACACGAGCGAGCACGACCGGGGCGACCCGATGCGGTCCGTCTCAACGACCGTGACGTTGCCGGAAGCCACGAACGACACGCTGGCGCTGATCAAGGCGGCGCAGGCCGGCGTGGCGCGCACCTGGCGCGAGGCACCGGGCGATCGGCCCTGGCGCTACAGCAAGGCCGGCGTAGTCACGACCGACCTGAAGCTCCTCGAGGATGCGCCGCGGGCGCTGATCGGTCAGCTGGGCCGCGAGCGTAGCGCCCCGCTGATGGCGGCCATGGACGCCTGCAACGCGCGCTTCGGCCGGGGCGCTGTCGTGCCAGCCCGGGCAGGGCTCACGGAGAAGCGCACCTGGTCGACGAGGTTCGAGATGCGCAGCCCGCGCTACACCACGCAGGTAGCCGAGCTGCCGACGGCCCACGCCTGAGAAACGGCGCGCCGCTCGGTCTCCCGGAGCTCCAAAAGTTCGCAACCCCGCCTCACTGTGGGGCCGACCCCGCCGGCGTCAGCCGCCGATCCAGGCGAGCAAGCCGGCAATGCATGCGCTGGAGGCCAGAATGCCGACCAGAACGACCACCATGCACATCAGGAAGTGCCCGTGTCGGCGCTGCTGATGCTCGATCTCCGCCGGTGATGAGCGGTACCGATGGGGCTCCTCGGGCATGCTCAGTTTCCCAGCGCGTCCGTATGCCCTTGCGCGATATGGCGGGCGGTCTCTCGGCCGACCTCGATGAGGAGGGCTCGAACAAGGGTCTTCAGCATCTCCAGGTCGAGGCCCTCGGCGATCACGCCGATTTCCGTGGCGTGCGCTCCGATCCTTACGATCGGGGCGACGCCTGTGTTTGGTTCGGTAAACGCGTCAGGCATCAGCAAGCCATCCGATCAATGCATTCTTAGATTGCATACAGTTCGGATGGGTATCAATGGCCGAAAACTAACGTCCGAACCTCCAGATCGGCACGGCGCCGATCGGCCGCCCCGGTGTGTCTCGATAGTAGGTCGTGTTCACGAACCGCATGCGGGTTTCGGCGATCCCGGACACGCGCTCGGCCCCGAGCACCAGGGCGCCGCAGAAGTCGGGGCGGACGGTGCCGACCTCGGGATGAACCCCGAAGATCTCCAGCGTGGTCCAACCAAGGGCGACCGCTTCATCCGCCCAGCGATCCAGGAAGTCGACGCACGCCTCGTGCGCGCCTCCCCACGATTGAAGGGTGAAGCCTGGGCATGGGACGACGCTGGGACGCAGATCCAGGAAGCCTTTGCGCCAGAGCGCGGGGTCGGCAGGGACGAGCTTCGGTTTCGCTGAGGCTGACATGGGGTCCGGCGGCTGTTGCGGGTCGGACGGGATAGGGGAGCAGGCTGGCCGACGCCATAGCTCGGCCGCCCCGCCACGCCATCCAAGGACAGGGCAGCGAGGCTTTTGAAATGGCCTAGTGGGGCGCTGTCTTGCTGCGCTTCATCCAAGCCGCGGCAACAAGGGCGATCGGGCTGAAAAATGCTCCAAGCGAGCGCAGCAGTTCGGTCAATTCGTGAAATGTCAGTGGCAAGGTCTCTCCAACCGTTCGGCCCTGCGAAATTGCTGGATCCACGTATTAAGGGAGTTCCGGCGGAGCCACACTCAGACTGGCGAACTCTGCCCCGCAGTCCTCGCCCCGCCTTGGCGCTCAACACAATCCGGCGAATGCTAACCGGCGGGAGCGAAGCCGTTCGGCCAACACCTCCCGTTATGGCCGGCGGCCAACCGTGCTCCCTTTGGAGAGCCGTATGGATCAGTCAGGCATGTTCGGTGTCCCTGTCACGTCGACGGGGGACCCTGAGTTTCGTTCGATTTCGGCCGAGGCCATCCCAAACCATCGGAACCTCAAGCTAGCCCCGTTGAAGGCCGGCCCTGCACCAATGCTTCAGTGGTTGGATATTCATCTGCTCGTGGTGGATGATAGCTATCAGCGCGCCATGGGCAGCCTTGCGTGGCGACATATCGTGAGCATCGCGAACAACTTCGACTGGTCAAAATTCACGCCTGTCATCGTCGCCCCTGTCGAGGGCGGGTTCTATGCCATCATCGACGGGCAACACCGCACAACGGCAGCCTTCCTTCACAATATCAAGAAAGTCCCATGCGGCGTCGTACAGGCAGACCGAGCACAACAGGCAGCAGCCTTCGCGGCGATTAACTCGAAGGTCACTAGGCTCAGGCACAACAACATATTCCATGCCGAACTACAGTCTGGATGTCCCTTCGCACAAAGGGTTGCCGATGTAGCTGTGCAGGCCGGCGTAAAAATTCCTCGCCACAAAATGTCTACCAAAGATCTGCCGTCAAATGGCATTAATGCGATGGCGTCGTTGAAGGCAATTGTCGCGACTTACGGGGATGAGGTTGCGATTGCTGCTCTTCAATGTGTTATCGAAACCGGAGACGGCAATCGCCACATGCTGAAGGGAGTTCTCATACGTGCCCTGGCAGAAGTGCTGTCCAAGCGGCCCTTATGGCGCGAAGCTGGCGACGCCCTCTTCCGGGCCTTCGATAACATCGACTTTCAAGAACAGATCGACATGGCCGAGCAGGACGCACGGGTTGGGGTCAGCTCTCCCTTAAGCGCCCTCGTTCGCAGGCTTGGGTGCTGGCTCGACGAAAGGTCCATAGCGGCACCTGGGACGAAGCTCGCCGCCGCAGAGTAGCCGAGAGTAAGAAGCCCCGCCGCCCGATCTGCTCACGGGCTGGCGGGGCGTGCCGTGTCCACACGACGAGGAGCCGGTACGCATCACAGTGGCTCGCCGGTAGGATGGCTGAGACTGGTTAGCCGGATCTCACACGCTCCAAGGCAGCACGGGCTCAAATCGGGATTGTTGTCAGGCCAGACGGCCTATCCAATCGCCCGTTTCCCGTCCGGCCCCTCGGTCAAACTGGCCCATTTGGCGCGGATTGAGGCGCAAAACCTTCATATCGCGTGCGCGCGCCCGCTACGCGCGTGTGTGGAGGCGGGAAACGGGACGCGCGCAGGGCCTCCAGGAAGCCTAACGGTCTTGATGGGCAGTCGGTGGGATTTCCAGGTCTCGGCCGTCCTGGGGCATCCTGGGCGAACCTGAGGGCTGTTTAGCGGCGTGGCGCCCTGTCATCGCGACGAGAGGGGAACCGGATCANTTCCAGGTCTCGGCCGTCCTGGGGCATCCTGGGCGAACCTGAGGGCTGTTTAGCGGCGTGGCGCCCTGTCATCGCGACGAGAGGGGAACCGGATCACTTCGCAGCCGCCCTCGACCCGCTCGACGGCGTAGGATCTCGGGCTCGCGATCGGCGCACGCTCCTGCTCGGCAGCCCTTCGACGCTGGTACGGGCTCGGCCATTCGGGGGCAGGCTGGCGATCGTATTCCGGCGGGCATGTGATGTAGCCCTCGACCAACTGCTTACCGTCTTCCGTGATGACGTAGGCACCCCCCTCGATCTGCCGGACGAGGCCGCGAGCTTCCAGCTTGCGCATGGTGGGTGCTCTGCCGACGTAGCCGTGTGCCGCGTATGCCCGTTTGAGGGCCTGGAAAGCGAACAGGGTCACTTGCCCTTCGGCCCACGGGGGCAGGGTTTCGGGCTGCGGTGCTTTCGGCTTCGGGAACATGGGATGCAATCCTGTGTGACGGCGAGAGGGCGTTAGACCGAGCGTCCCCGAACGAAGTGAGGGGGTTCCTACGGGGTTCTATGGATCGTTGATCCCCGTTGGTCTCAGTTGATCCCCCTTGATCTTCGTTGATATTGCATGTGGTTGCGGCGGTTGGGGTTTCCGGCCATTTCTTGGAATTCTGCGGCCTTGCGGCGCCACTCGTCGGTCCGCTCCACCCATCGTGCCGTTGCAGACGTGTGCGCCCGATGCAGAAGCCGGGGCAGGCCCACGACCTGAACGGCGGTTAGGTGACTGAGCACGGGCACCATGAGGTCAACGCCCTCGCTCTGTGCCCTAGCGACGTACCCCTCAGGGATCATGGCTTCGGCCGCCTCGAAAGCCGAATGGGCAAGCTCGCGCTCGACCTCCTCGCCCGTGCCGTGGGCAAGCGGGTGGATGACGGATGCCTCCTCGGTGTCGGCCTCGATCAGGTGGGCCACGAACGAGAAAAGCTTCGTGTTCCTGAGGATGCTGAGCGCATCCCAAAACGCGGCCAGCCCGGCGTCGATGGTGCCCGTCTTACCCTCAACCGTGACGGTATCGCGTTTGCCAGTCAGGAAGGGCCGCACGAACGCGACTTGCTCCCACGTCCGCATATTCCCAGACCAGAAGCCCCAGACCGTATAGGCGCCGGCCTGGGCGATCAGCCGCCGGCTGTAGTTGAGCCGAAGTTGCTGCCAGTTCACGCCGCCATCGGCCTCAAGATCCTGCGCGGCGTACAAGTCCACGAACAGCCGTAAGGCGCTGAGGTTCTGAGCCTGCCGGATGCGCTCAATAGGGGCGCTCTCGTCCGTCACTCCATCAACGATGCTGTTCGGCAGCCAAACCCAGGCAGGGGCCTCGGGCAAGGCGATGCGGTAGGCTGGGCGTTTGCCGGCCTTCGTCTGTTCGATGAACTTCGCGGCGGTGAGTGCTTGGATGGCCGCGGCGGCGCGCGGGCGGGCAATCCCGGTATAGGTCTCGATCGCGTTGACCGACCATGACGTTGACCTCATGTCGGCAAGTGTTCCCCTGGCGAGGACGAGGTACGCGACGGCGGCGTTGATGCTGCCCAGGCCGCACACAGAGGCCCACGCGAGGCGATCGACGGCGAAGAAGTTGCCGCGGCCGGTCACTCCATGCCGCCCTTCGGAGGCGCCTCGTAGCAGATGCACGCACGGCCCTGGTCGTCGGTCGTGAATTTCACCCCTAGGCGCTCCAAGGCCGCTTTCAGCTTCTCGGCCGTATCCAGGCGCAAGCCGCCCTGCTCCGTCTCAAAACGGCTGACGGTGTACGGCGCCACCTCGGCAAGTTCTGCAATCTCGCGGACCCCAAGCCTCACGGCCGCCCGTGCCATTCGTAGCTGTGCTGGCGTCACTCTGTACCCCGTACCAAAAAGTCTACACAGGGTGTTGACATGACCTAGGCCCCTGTCCTAGAAAGTTAGCACAGAGTGCAGCTTTCGCAAGACGCGGTGCCAAATGTCCTTCACCCGCAAAATCTCCTGGACCACCGCTCTCCGCGACATGCGGAACGACCGCGTGCAGCTCCCCGCCGGCTTCCTCTCTGCCCGCGCCCTGGTCGAGTGCTTCACCAAGACCCGCCGTCCCCTCGTCGTCGCTGGCAAGTTCGACCGCGCCGCGATCATGGCTCACGCCGCTGCCGCCGCGAAGGCTCATCAGATCCGCACCGGCTCCACCTGGGCCGCCGCGATGTCCGTCTCGCTCAAGGCTGCTTGGCAGGTTGCCAAGACCGCCCAGCGCGCCGCCGCTCACTGAGGCCCGGCCAATGACAGTCCACATCCTGACCCGGCGCTCGCTGTTCGGTGGCGCCCTCCTCCTCGGCCCCCTGATGCGCGTTGGCTTCGCCATGCCCTCCGACCCGCTGCTGGCCGCCATCCGCATCACGGAAGCCGCCGACACCGCACACCGCGCCGCCGGGCTGGTCTCGGCCTCTCGGCTGGCCGGTGGCGTCCTCTCCCCGGAGTGGCGCGCCCGCCGCATGGAGACGGCGCGGGCTCGGTTCGCCGCTCGGTCTGAGCTTCACGCCCTGACCCCAACGACGCGAGCCGGCGCCCTGGCTCTCGTCCGGTACTACGGCAAGCGGGTGAGCCACGCCCATCCGACGAACACCCGAGGGGCCGCCCGCGCCGCGCAACGCCGCCTGCGCGAGGTCTTCGCCCGTCCCGGCGCCTACCCGCTGGACTGCACTGCCTGGGCCTCGCTGCCCATCCCGGCCGACTGAGCGCCCCGCGCCTCCCGGCACCGTCCCTTCCCTTTCCTGACCACCCTAAGCCCCGGAGCCCCGGTTATGGCATCGACCTCGCACGCCCTCGTCATCGAGCACGTCCCCTTCCACGCCGACCCCATCCTCGCGGCCATCGACCACCACGACGAGGCTTGGGCCGTCTGGCAGTCAGCCACTGACGCCCTGGTGGCGCGCCGACACGTCGAGATGGAAGGCGCCTTGGCTCGCCTCCTCGCCACACCCTGCGCAACGCAGTTCGGCGCCCTCGCCCTCCTTCGTCATCTGCGCTGGCACATTCAGCACGACGGCATCACCGATGCGGCGGTGCTCGCTCGGGCCGCGGATCTGGCGCTGTACCTGCGCCTCGACTTCCCGGCGACCGAACCCGCCCGCGCGCCCCTCGCGCCGGCGCTGCGGCTTCTGAGCGGCCTCGGCGAGGCAATCGCCGCGCTGTCTCTGATCTGCGGCGGCCTCGTCGTCATCGGCCTCGCGACCTTAGCCTAGCAAGCTCCCCCTTTCCCAATCCCACAAACTATCAAGCTATCAAGCTTCGGAGTTCCCAAAATGCGCAATCCCTTCGCTCTCCTCGCCAAGCCCAACACCGTTCGCCCCTCGCTGCGCGAGCGCGCTGCGTCCCTCAAGGCTTCGGCCTCCCGTGTGATCCGCCGCAAGCCGGCTGATGCTGCCTCTGCCGCGCCGGCCGCTGCGCTGGCTGCTGACCCCATCCTGGCGGCCATCGCCGAGACGCGGCGCCTGACGATGGCCCGCACCTGCGCTTACAATGTGGAGCTGCCGGCCGGTGAACTGGACCCGAGCCCCGAACAGAACGCGGCAACTGATGCGTTCTTCGCCCACGTCGATGGCGTGCTGCTCAAGACGGTCCCGACCACGGCTGCCGGTTGCGCAGCCCTTGCTCGCTACACCGTCGAGTTCCTAGAGGACGAGAAGTTCTCCCTCGATGAGGACGAGGCCAACGAACAGCACGTCCGCATCCTTGGCCTGATCGCCCGTAGTCCGATGCTCTGACGCTGCCGCCTTCGATGCGGTGGCGCCCTGCCGCCGCGCCCTCCTCCTTCCCTCGACCATAGGAGCGCCGCGCGTGCCCTCTCTCAAGCTGTCCAATCCCTTCCGCCGGGGCGCCGATCGCCCTTCCCTGAAAGCCCGTGCGGCAAGCCTCAGGACCACAGCTGTGCGAGTAATGTCGCGCAAGCCCACTGGCTCGGATGCCGAGCTGCTGGCCCTCGGTGAGCAATGGCGACCCGCCCGTGCCGCTTACGAGGCCGCCAACGAACGGGTCGCCCAGATTGAGGCTTCTTGCCGGGCCGCTCCCCCCGATGCGCTCTTTGTGCGGGACGGCGACGTGGCGCTCGGTATCGCTCAGTTCGCCACCTGGCAGTCGCAAGACGAGCGCGAATGGTATTGGAAAGCGGCGAGTGACATGCCGTTCCGTGCCGGACTTGAGCCGGGTACGGGCTGCTTCCGGCATGGTCAGATCCGCACCGTTCGGCGTCCTGCGGTGCAGGCTCGGCTTGATGAAGTCTGCGCAGCCTATGACCAGCACAAGCGGGAGGTTGCGGACACAAAGGCAGCGGCGGGCCTTGCCGAGGCCGAAGCGGAAGCGTCCCGCCTGTTCGCGGCCGAATGCGCGCTTGAGGCTGCCGCCCTGTCCCTGACTGCCTTCTCTCTGGACGGGCTCCGCATCCAAGCCGAAATCGCGCTCGCGAACGAGGACCATCAAGAGGGACAGGGCATGGCCTGGGCTGTCGTCCGCACCCTGCTGACGGTGGCCTGACCCGATGAGCAACGTTCACACCTTCGCCCCTCGTCGCCCGGTGGCTGCTCCTGTGGTGCTGCCGGTGCCCTCCTCTGCTGAAATCCGGCGCCAGATCGAGGACGCGGCGCAAGCGGCTCTCGACACCGCCGACCGGCTGATTGCCCTCCTCGACCAGATCGAGGGCGACACCGACCGGGAGGACGGCGCCGACGCTGAACCCTCCCTCGGCGCGCCCGAGAACCATCACGCGAGCCAAGTCGTCTGGCTGCGTGGCTCCTCCTCCGACGCCGAGCAGGACACGGCCCGTTGAGGGGCGACCTGATCGAGCACCATCAAGGCAGGAGACCCCATGACGAAGACCAAGACATTCCCGACCGAGAGCAGGCGCCGGCCCCTCATCCGCGAGAAGCCTGCACCCATCGCCTATCGGATCAACGACGCTGCTGAGGCGATCGGGATTGGACGGGCCAAGCTCTACCAGCTCATCGCTGCCGGGAAGATCCCCGCCAAGAAATGCGACGGCCTCACGTTCATCCGTGCCGTCGACCTCCATGCCTACATCTCGGGCGGCGAGGACGTCGGCCCCCTTTCCACCATGACGGAGCCCGACCGATGAAAACCCGCCTGACCATGCGCGCCGCCCTGGCGCTCGGCCTTCCCGCTGTCGCCCGCGGTATCGGTCGCCTCAAGCGCCTGCGGTGCAAGCTCCTGACTGAAGCCGGGCATGAGGCGGGGCGCGGGAACGTCGTCACGGCGACTGTCCTCGTCGCCCTCTACATGGTCGCCGGCTGATGCGCGTCGTTCCTGCCATTCCCCAGGCCGTGCCGGTGCCGTCCCTGGTGGGCCTCGTCTGGATGGGCTTTGAGCTCTGGCGAGTGCGCCGGATCACGGCCGGGCTCGGCCGGGCCAGGGCGCGGAGCGATGAGGCTGCCGCCGAGCAGTGGCTCGCTCGGGCCGATCGCGCCCTTGCGGATCTCGACCGGGCGCAAGCGCGGATGCGCCCCAGGCGGACGCCACGTCGGCTGCGCTGACACGACACTTGAAATTGCTATCTCGCCATCCTTCTATCGTGGGAGCTGGCGTGCTGGCTATCTCGACCACTCGCGGGCCTTCGGGCTCGCAAGCAATTGTTCATGCTCCCACGCCATCGTGCGGGCTCGGGAGGCTGTTGACAGTCTCGCTCGCAATCTCGATGGCCTGCGGGCTCCGGGGCAGGATCACAGGGGATCGCGCGTGCAAGTCATCACGATAGCGGCGCGGAAAGGGGGCGTCGGCAAGACCACGCTCGCGATGCACCTTAGCGTGCTTGCCTCCGAAGCTGGGCGCCCGGCGCTCCTGCTCGACACAGATCCGCAGCGGTCGCTTGCGTGGTGGCACCGTCTGCGCGAGGCCGACGTACCGAACCTGATCGAGGCGGATGCACGCGAGCTGCCCGAGCTTGTCGCGGCGGCGAAGCGAGAAGGGATTGGCCGCGTCATCATCGACACGCCACCTCACGCCGAAGACAGCATTTTAGGGGCCATGCGGGTTGCCGACTTGGTGCTCGTCCCGACCCGGCCGGGACCGCTCGACCTGGCTGCGGTAGCGACCACGCTGGAACTGGCCGAGCGCGTCGGCAAGAAGCCGCTGGCCGTCATCAACCACGCCCCCCCGCGTACGGGCTCAGCCGAACCGGCGATCGTCACAGAAGCGCGGGCGGCCCTTGTCGGCATGGGCGCAACCGTGGCGGCCTCCGTTGTCGCGAACCGAGTGAGCATGTCGCACGCGATCCTGACCGGCTCGACGGTCAACGAACACGAACCCGGTGGGAAGGCTGCCGCCGAGGTCGACGCCCTGTGGCGCGAGATTGAAGCTGCCTTGGCGCAGGATGGGAGAAAGCCCCGATGAGCACGAAGCCGCGCCCAACCCTCGACAGCTTGAGCGACCGTTTCGCACGGAAGCCGGCGCCGGCTGCCACATCACCAGGGGAGGGTGAGGCCGTAGCGCCTGCGCCTTCTCCGGAAAGGTCTCCCCGGGCCGGCGAGCGCGATACCCGCGTGCAGATCCTGACACGGATCGACCCGGCCACCCGGAAGCGGCTCAAGCTGATCGCGGTCGAACAAGACCGGACCATTCAGGACATCTGCGAGGAAGCCATCCGCGATTTCGTGATCCGCAACAGCAAGTGAGCCCGATGGCGCGGGATCGCGGGGGCTTGCGAGCAGGCTCCCGTTTTTTCTCGCCATCTTGCTATCAAGATAGCTTGCGGTCTTACTCCCGACTTCGCAATCGATCATGTTTACGAACGCAAGACAAGAAGCGTTATCTTGCGTTGGGGCAAATGAGACATGAGCACGGCCCTTATCCCGATCGTTGGCCAGGCTGAGGCGTTGCCGGCCGGGCAAGCCGACGATGACGCGCAGATGGTGCGCTTGTGGCTGGCGCGATCATCGAGCTTGAACACGCGCCGGAACTATGAGCGCGAGGCGACCCGCTTCTTGGCGCATGTCGGCAGGCCGTTAGCCTCGGTGAGGATCGGGGATCTGCAAGCCTACCTCGCGACGCGGCCGGGTTCCTCGGCAACGGTCGCCCTCGCGGCGGCGGTGCTCAAAAGCCTGTTCGGGTTCGCGCAGGAGGTCGGGTATCTCCGGTTCAACATCGGCGCTGCCGTGAAGGCCCCGCCCGTGAAGAACACGCTGGCCGAACGGATCATGAGCGAGGCCGACGCCCTGCTGATGATCCGCCAGGAACCGGCCCTGCGAAACCGCGTGCTGCTTACGGTCCTGTACGGCGGCGGCCTGCGGATCTCCGAAGCGTGCGGCTTGCGCTGGCGCGATCTCACTGCCCGCCAGGAGACCGGGCAGGCGACGATATTCGGCAAGGGCGGCAAGACGCGGGTTGTGCTGCTCTCGGCCGCGACGTGGAAGGTGCTCGCGGCTCTGAGGGGCGAGGCGGGTCTAGATGAGCCGGTGTTCCTGTCGCGGAATGGCGGGGCGCTCGACCCGAGCGCGGCGCATCGGATCGTGAAGGCTGCGGCAGCCCGCGCTGGTTTGCCCTCGGAGGTCTCCGCGCATTGGCTGCGGCACGCCCACGCCTCGCATAGCCTCGACCGCGGTGCCCCGATCCATCTGGTACAGGCGACGCTCGGGCACGCCTCGGTGGCGACAACCGGCCGCTATCTTCACGCGCGGCCCTCGGACGGCTCGTCGCGCTTCCTGGGGGTGTAGAATGGGCATGGGCCTCGATGAAGCCTTCGCACTTGAGCGTGCGGCCAACCCCTTGTGGCGGGCGGTATGGGCTTGGGACCATGCGGAGATCTGCCGATACCGGCATGTCCGCCTTCCGATCACTGTCGGGGTCCAACCTGGAAAAGGCGGGGGCGGCGGGCGGCACATGCAACTCAAGCTCTCGGCTATGGCCTGGATAACCGGTCGCGGTCTGACAGACGCGCAGATGGAGCAAGGGTATGCAGGTGGGATTGCTGACGCGATTTCCTACGCAAGGCGACTGGCCGTCGAGTGCGGGAACACAAGCCCGCGCAAGCTGCTCGATGCCGTGCGCGCGGGGTATGCCTGCCTTTGGCTCCCGTATCGGCATTGGGGCGACTATCAGCTAGGCGAGACCGCAGAGGCGTTGCTGTGTTTGAGCCCGCGACGCCGCCGGAGCTGTCCTTTGCCCGATTACACGCCGTTCAAATATGGATCAGGCGATGACCTTTCGCGGGTGGGGGCTGCCACCTTCAAGGATCATTCGGGTTCGGGATTTCTGTAGGCGGTCGCCCGAACGAAAACGGCCGGGGTTTCCCCCAGCCGCATTCTAGTCGTTAAAGCTAGTCCGCTTAGCGGAGGAGCTGCAGGATGCCCTGCTGCGCTTGGTTAGCGAGCGAGAGGGCCGAGATGCCGAGCGACTGGCGGGTCGACAGGGCCTGCGAGTTGGCGGCTTCCTCGTTAAGGTCCGCGTTCGTCAGGTTGGCTGATCCGGTGTCGAGGATGTTGATTAGGTTCTTCGAAAAGTCCTGACGGTTCTGCACGATCGATAGGTTCGAACCGAAGGTTGAGGACTGAGCACGCAGCGTGTTCGAAGCTGTATTGAGTGCAGTAATAGTTGTATTGATATCGGTATCTGCTTGGAAGTTGGCGCCGGTGCCGGTAGTAGGTACGGCGCCAAGGTTCAAGCCGGTCGACGAAAAGTCTACACCTTGAATGTCGAGACTAGACTTACCGGTCTCATTGAACTTAATGTTCAGTTTGTTCGTGCCGCCACCACCAAGAAGATTGACGCCGTTGAAGCCAGCATCGCCCGACAGCTGATCTATCTGCTTCAACAGCGTGTTGTATTGCGTCGCCAAGCTGGTGCGGGTCGCGTCCGGACCAAGTACAGCCGCAGCTGCAGTAGTATGGGTGATATCAGAAGCACCACTAAAGCCAAGGCCTGTTGCAGTTCCAGACGCGAGGGTCACATCGGCCGCGGCAGAATTAATTGTGATGTTGGTGCCGGCTGCATTTTTGCTGAAAATAGCACTGCCGGCTGCAGTGTTAAGCTTACCGATCGCGGTATCGATGGTATCGCCTACTGCAATCGAACCGGTCTTTGCTGTTCCACCATCAAGCTGGAAGCTAAAAGAAAGTGCAGTTCCAGTAGGCGCAGTGTAGGCACCTGTTGCTGTACCAGTAGCAGATCCGATAACAGCAGGAGTTGTGATCGTTGAATTCTTGCTCGCCAAGGCCTGATTGGCGATCGACTTCGCGCTATCGATTAGCTTCTGGATCGAGGTAATACCCTGGTTGGCAGCCTGGATCGTCTGCACGCCGTTCGACAGGCCATCCAGCAAGGAGCTCAGATCTCCGGAGCGGTTGTTCAGGCTCTGCGCCGTGAAGAAGCTTAGAGGATTATCAAGAGCCGAATTCACCTTCTTGCCAGTGGAAAGACGGTTCTGAGTAGTATTGGTGAGGGCGGCCGTATCCTGAAGCGAAAGCAGGTTCTGGCGAGTAGCGGCAGAAAGCGTAATGCTGGACATCTCGAAGATCCTTTGGACCGAATGAACCCTCTAATTTCGAAGGCACGTCACTTGGGAGCCGGAGTTCCTAATTGTAGCTTAAATCAATCCGCCAAGTTGCAGCCAACGTGTGTGTTTTGGCTGTATAGTTAATCAGTCGTTAACCTGCCCGACATAACAGAAAATGGGAAATGCTCGCCTTGGAGCGTGCACCGGCTAGCTCAAAAGGAGTTCAGGCAATGGCATTAAAGCTGACGATCAGACCTGGTGAGACGGTCTACATCAATGGCGCTGAGATTTGTAACGCTGGCTCTGGCGCAAGCTTGGTTCTGAAAAACCACTGCCGCATCTTGCGCGAAAGTGAGATGATCCGCGAAAGCGAGGCTACGTCGCCCTGTTCGAAGATGGTCTTTGCGCTTCAGGAGATCGTTCTGAAAGAGAACCCCTTCGAGGAGTTGAACGAGCTTTCTCGATTGGCCGTCCAGATCTTACAGACCATGCCGAGCGCGGCACCCCAAATCCTGGAGATCCAACAGCTTCTCAGCGAGAAGAAGACGCACGTCGCGTTCAAGAAGGGCAAGGCGCTGATGGCTCTTGAGGCTGACACCTTCCGCGAAGCCAAGGCGGGGTGACTACTTCGGGGACTGAGCTGCTGCGCGTCTCCTAGGCCTCTCAAGACGTGCTCTGGCACCAGCCGCTACTGGATCGCTGCGCCAGCTTTCCCGAGCCCCACACGGTCACCTGCCGCGTTCACACGGCCATTCCGCATGATCTGGGCCTGCAATTCCTTGATTGCTTGAACAGCATATGCCCGCGCCGTTTCGATGGCTCGTTTCGAGCGCCCGTCATAGGGTCCGGTCCTATCGCGACCAATCAGCAGCGCAGCACTCTCCAGCCGTTCAAGTACGGCTCGTCGAGCCTCCCAGATGTCTCGGTCCTGTTCGAGGAAGCGTAGGGCTCCATCGACCAAGCGCATCACCACGTCCACAAACTCAGGGTCACTGCCTCCAGCTCCTTTGACCTGTTCGCACGCTGCTGCCAATGCGCGAACGATATCTGTACGAAGTTGTATCGACACGCTGATGTCCCTTTAAACGTACTTGTGCGGTCCGGCACGGTTCAGTGGACGGGCTCGCCGCGCAAGTACGCAGTTTGCGCCTCCCACTCCTCGACGGTGAGCATCGGCGCCCGCAGATGCATATCGCTGCCGTAAACGCTGGCGCGGCCCTCTCTGACCCACTGCTGCCAGTTGGTGACGGCATCCCGCACCATCTCGTCGGTGAGCACAATCGCGGACGTGATCACGCTGGGCCGGGTCGTGATCTGCTTCGCTTCGATACGCTCCACGCGCTTGAGCAGGCTGGCGATCGTCGTCATGGGCAGGGCTCCTGAAATCCGGGGGATGTAATGACGAGGAGGGGCCAGCCCTCCTGGTAGGTACCAGCGGCGATCCGCTGGATGATCTGGTCGGCGGCGGCATCAAGGCGTGTCGCAAAGATTTCTGCCGCGGAAAATTCTGCTCTCAGCACGGCTGCACCTCAATCCGCTGGGGTGGTTCCGAACCCATCAGACGGCTTCACCGACCTCGACGAGGCAGGTCATTAGGCGGTGAACAGGCACCGCAATGTCCTGATCAGAGAAGATTATTTCGGCTGTTGAATGTTTGCGACACGCCCTCATGGGCGGCCTCCGAAAACGGAGGCGCCATGCAGGCGGTATGGTCAACGTCGGGTAAACGCCCACGCGATTGCATTTGCGACAGGCCCCCCGAAGGTAGCAAGGTCCGAAGCAAATTTTCAACGCTGCAATTTCACAGCGTTGCGAAATTATAATTTTTCGGCGTTGGCAATGATCTCGGCGATCGTCGGGTAGCTGTTCTTTTTCAGAACGTACTCAAGGCCTTGCACGAACAGATCGTGCTCCTTGACCCGCTTATGGTAGCTGATGTCCCGCAGGACTTCCTTGACCGCCGGGTGGATGTAGAAGGGCGTCGGCTTGGGCTTAGCGGTCGACCTTGCCGGTCGGCCGACCTTCCGAACTGGAGCGGCTTCCAAGGTCTCAGGCGACTCATCAGCGCTGGGTAGCATGGTGTCGGCGTCGAAGATCGAGGGTGCGCGGCGGCTCATGCCTTCATCTCCTTGAATTGGGTGTCGAGCCACTTCCAGAGCTGCCGGATCTCGTCGGCGGCTTTGCTGTCAGGGGCGTACTCGGTGACGCCTTGGCCTGAGGCAAAGGCGTCCTGATAGTCGTTCCTGAGGAGAATTAGAGGCTCGGCCACGAAGCCGATCGACGCCAAGCCTGTCGCCGTGTCATTCGCCCGACCGTTGCGAGGGATGGGCGAGCACTGGTTCAGGACGAACGCGAACGGCTTCCCGCTGCGCATGATCGCCTGCACCGTCGCGCGTACCGCAAGCAGGTCGAGCCGCGTCGGCCGGATGGGTACTAGGCAGAACGTCGACGCCTCCATGGCTGCATGGGTCGTGGGCGTATCGGCGCCTGCCGTGTCCAAGATCGTCAGCGTGACACCCTTCCCACCAAGGCTATCGAGCATCGAGCCGATCTGGCCGATGCGCTCAAGCGGGAAGCGCTCGATCACTGGAAGGTGCTGATCCGGGATGGCTGCGGGGTCGGCCTTTTTCCGCATCTTACCCCATTCGACCATCGACCCCTGAGGATCGAGATCGAAGGCAGCGACCATCTCACCGCGCTGTTGGGCGGCGATGGCGAGCGACGTGGCGATGGTGGTCTTCCCAGCCCCGCCCTTCTGAGTGACAAGCGTGATCGTTCTCATGCGCAGCTTCATAACGTCGAGGCATTAAGGCGTCATGAAGCTGCAATATCGCAATTTTTTGAGGGTGCAACGTCATGACACCGTACCATTGCAAATTCGCAACGCTGTGAAACCTCATAAGTGGTAGAACCAAGGGCCTGATGGGGTGGACGGCCCCCGCTACGGCATCGCTGTGCCCAGATGAGGTCGTTGATCTCATCGACAGGAGCCGTCCACCTCATCAGGCTCCTGGGCAGGGCCGGAGGCCGTAACTAGCGAGGCGTTCACGCCGCGGCCGAACGCGAGTAGTTCCCGCCTAATACCTGAGGCTCCGCGAGCTGAATTTCCGGGCGGCCGTGGCGCAGGGGCTCGATGCCAGTAGCCTCAAGAACCCGCCGCACCGCCGCCGGCTCCCGGCTGATCGCCAGCAGGTAAGCCCGCGTTGAGGCGTCCGGCCCGCGCCCGACCCTGTTCAAGGTCCCGCAGGGTCCCGATGGGGAACCCGTAGCGCGCGACGAACGCGGCCTGTGTGAGCTTCTGGCCGTCGCGGATCGCCCGCACGTCGACGTCGGTCGGGGTGTGCGTGTGGTACGTACTGGGTCGGCCTCGCCGCGAGCGATGGCGCCGGCCTCCTGGGCGGATTGGATGAGGCGCTTTCCGAATGCGGTCATCAGGCGGCCTGAGCCTGTTCGGGCACGGGCTCAATCCGCTCCAGATCCGGCCCAATCTCCGCAAGCAGGCTCTCGCTCTCGAAATGCGCCTGCAGGTTCGTCCAGAACTGGTGCGACGTGCGGAAGTACCGGGCCAGCCGCAGGGCGGTGTCCGTACTGATGCCGATCTCCTCCCTTACAATCCGCTCGATGCGGGAGCGCGGAAGGTCCAGGGCCTTCGCGACCGCGCCGGCAGTGAGGCCGAGCGGGGCCATGAATTCCTCGCGCAGGATCTCGCCAGGGTGAACTGGGGGCATGATCTCCATGTCCCCGGCACCATCGGCGGTGTCAAAGGTCTGGCGCAGGGCCTCGATGTTTCCGATCGTGTCAGACATTGGCGGTTGCCCTCCTTTGCGTCCGTCGCAAGATCCTAGTGGTAGTCCGTGAACTCGACCCGTTCCGGCCCGGCATCCGTCCAAGCGAAACAGAGCCGGAATTGGTCGTTGACCGCGATGGCGTGTTGTCCAGCCCGGTCGCGCCCCAGCGGATGGAGCCTGTTCGATGCCGGCACCTTGAGGTCATCCAGCGTTGTCGCCGAGTTGAGCACGGTGAGCTTCCGCCGAACGGTTTTGAAGAGGTCGGCCGGGAACCCCTTAGGGCAACGACCCCGGAACACCGCCTCCGTTATTCGATCATGGAAACTGCGGATCATCGGCCCGCCTGTGTTGCGTTCGATGACACATGTATCACCGAGCGCAACAATCCCGTCAATCCATTTGTATCACTCATTGCAACATTCCCTTCGTTCTCGTGAGCGGCAGACCGGAAATGCCGGGCGTGTCGCAAAGATTTCTGCCGTGGAAAATTCTGCTCTCAGCACGGTTGCACGGGTGGCTCCGAACCCATCAGACGGCTTCACCGACCTCGACGAGGCAGGTCATTAGGCGGTGAACAGGCACCGCAATGCCCTGATCAGAGGAGATTATTTCGGCTGTTGAATGTTTGCGACACGCCCAGCTTTTCTCGTTCCCGACCTGCGAAGCCAATGGCGTGGTCGGCCCGATCGACTCGACGCCGTGCCGGTGCTGCTGACGGCCCCAGAGGAGTGGAGCACTTGGCTTTCCGCACCCGTGAGATCCCGATGGAACTTCAGCGGCCTTTGCTGGATGCCAAGATGCGGATCGTAGCGACAGGATCTTGGGAAGATCCATCTTAGTAAGTAGCCAGCCGGTAATTCATTTTCGCGGCTTACGATTCAATTAACTCATCGATCAAACAACGATTTCTGATCAAAAACAATCTGATCTACGCTGCGTTATCGGCTCGTCTAGCTGCGAGAGACGAAAATCTGCTCGCGAACCGCCTGTTGGTAGAAGTGAAAAACTACGATGATCCACCAGCTTGTTTACTACAGCCGCAACGTCGTCCTCGGGAATGATCGCGCGATGCTCACAAATTTGCGGGAGATCGTCTCAGCTTCACAGCGTAACAACAGCCGAGACGGGATCACCGGGTTCCTGATTTTCGACAAGACTTGGTTCATTCAGATCCTTGAGGGTGACCAATCTCAGGTGAGCACCACCTATACTCGTATTGCCCGTAACCCAAGGCATACAACTGCAACCATCATGGATGCGCGCAACGTTCAGGGCCGCTCGTTCCCCAACTGGACCATGGGCGGCGCAATGCGAACCCCGGAGGTGGAGGAGGTCTACCTACAGCACGGCATCGGCAGCGCGATCGAGCCGGCGCGTCTGAAGAGCGCCCAGATCATCAACCTCGCCCTGGATCTCCAGGCCTTCGATGCAGCCAAGCGTCAGGCGCAGCGTCTCGCCAGCTAACGGCAGCACGAGGCGACCCTGCCTATGACATGCAAACGGCGCAGGGCTTGAAAGCCTCTGCGCCGTTAGTTGGAGTCGTCGAAGGGGGGCAAGACGACGACCGTTCTTGTGATGCACCCAGTTACGCGGCGTGGATGTGCGGTCTGGCACGATTTAGTGGATGGGCTTACCGCACGGGTGCGCCGTCTGCGCCTCCCACTTCTCCGTGGTCGTGGCCGGTGATGGAATGACAATGCAGTTCCAACGCAGTTTGGCTCGCCCATCAGCGACCAATTGGCGCCAATTGAGCTTGGCATCTGGTACTTCCTCGTTCGCCAGGCTGCGAAAGGCGACCAGGCCCGTCGGCGCCCTAACCTGCTGCTATCTCTCGATACGCTCGGCGCGCTTGAGGAGGCTTGACCCTGACCCACCAAACTGGTCCGCGCTGAGCGCACGTTTTTCGGGCATCCTGAACCCTGAAGGAGGGTGGGTGCCATGCCTCGCAAACGCTTCACGAACGAACAGATCGCCTTCGCCCTGCGGCAGGCGGAGAACGGCGCGACGGTGGACGAGGTCTGCCGAAAGATGGGCGTCTCCGAGCCGACGTTTTATCGCTGGATCGCCTTCGCCCTGCGGCAGGCGGAGAACGGCGCGACGGTGGACGAGGTCTGCCGAAAGATGGGCGTCTCCGAGCCGACGTTTTATCGCTGGAAGAAACAGTTCGTCGGCATGGGGGTGCCGGAGATCCGACGGCTCAAGCAGCTGGAGGACGAGAACAGCAAGCTCAAGCGGCTGGTCGCCGACCTGACGCTGGACCGCTCCATGCTGCAGGACGTCCTCAAGCGAAAGTGGTAAGGCCTGCCGCTCGCCGTGAGGTCGCTGGTCACTTGCAGGTGGCCTACGGGATCAGCGAGCGTCGGGCCTGTCTAGCTACCGGCTTCGGCCGTTCGTCCCAGCGCTACAGGAAGCGAGCCGACCCGCAGGTCGCGCTGCGGATGCGATTGAAGGAGCTGGCTGCAGCACGGGTGCGCTACGGCTACCGGCGGCTGCACATCCTGTTGCGGCGGGAGGGCTGGGAGGTGAACCACAAGCGCACCTACCGGATCTACCGGGATGAGGGGCTGTCGATCCGGCCCAAGCTGCCTAAGCGCAAACGGGCCTGGCGCTATCGCCAGGGACGACCGGCCGTCGGCGGACCCAACGAGGTCTGGGCCATGGACTTCATGTCCGACCGTCTCTTCGACGGGCGTCCGTTTCGAATCCTGACCGTCGTGGATTGCCATACGCGAGAGGCGCTCTCGCTCACACCGAGAGCCAACTTCCGCGCCTTCCAGGTGACCGAGGCTCTGGACGCCTTGGTCCGGCTGCGGGGCCGACCCAAAAGCCTGCGGGTCGACAACGGGCCGGAGTTTGCCGGGCGCATGCTTGACCAGTGGGCTTACCTGAATGGGGTCGAGATCGATTTCTCCCGACCGGGTAAACCGACCGACAACGCCTATATCGAGTCGTTCAACGGCCGACTCCGAGCGGAATGCCTGAACGCCTCGTGGTTCCTGTCGCTGGCCGATGCTCGCGACCGGATTGAGGACTGGAGGTACCACTACAACGAAGATCGACCCCACACGGCCCTGGGCGGCTTGACGCCCCGAGCCTTCGCCAACCAAGCTGTCACAGCCCGAGAACTTGCATAGGTCGTGGACCACAAACAGGGTCAACTCCAACAGCCCGAGAACTTGCATAGGTCGTGGACCACAAACAGGGTCAACTCCAGGCTGGTGACCATCGTCATGGGCAGCGGCTCCTCGGTTGGGGGGCGACAATGCGCCAAGCAAAGAGATGCAAGCCTGGCTCGTCGGTTTCGGAAGCGTTGAGAGCAGCGAACTGCTGGGCATCGTCTCTATCGTTCTTAGTGACGATCACTGTGCGAGGAGGGGCAGGGACCGTCTGGCTTGTGATTGGCCCTACCTTCCGCAGGCGAGCGGCTAGAGATGCAAAGCTCGTCATCGGGTTGCCTGCGGTTCGATAGGCAAGAGGCACTCGTTGAGGTTGGTCGCCTGGATAGCCCGCACATAAGCGTTGACCGCTTTGGAGATAACGGCAGCCTCGGCTGGAAAGAGATCGCCAGTGGGTACGGCTTGAAACAAGACGTTGGTAGCCCGCGAACGACCGGCCGCGGTCTCAATCGCGGGTGGCCCTGGTTGTCACCGTCGCTTTTGCCATCCTCATCGCTCGCCTCGGGACGATCAGCTGTAGCTGGGACAGCATTCGTGACAGCAGGTCCTGCGCCGTACGACGAGGTTGGGATCGAGGTGAACCGACGCTTGCTCGAGCCCCCACGCGCGTGGGGTTGTGAAGGCATCAAGGAGCGGTTCCCGCGGTCGGTTCCGCCTTTTAAGTGCCAGCCAGGGCACATCTGACACAGAAGCATGATAGCAGAGCATGTTGGCCGCGTAGTTTTAGATCCCGCGGTGCCTGTGATCGGAACAGCCATGCGCGTCTTTCAACTTGTCTTTGTTCTGTATCTCGGCGTCGGACTGCCCTGCACGGCGTTGGCTCAGCCTACGCCTTCGACCACAGCAACGGTCGCGGTCTCAGATCCTGCTACCTTGAAGGCAGCCCGGGAGGTAGTCACCCAGATGCAGGGGGATCGCACCGCGTTGCTCAGCGCGATTGCAGCGCCGATGGTCGGAATGATGCAGCAGATCGGCATCAAGCAGCAGGACCAGGCACAGGCCCTTGTGCAGGAGGTCGTGATGCCAACCCTAACCGAGCACTACGACGAGCTTCTCGATATCCAGGCGCGCAGTTTTGCCTCGGCGCTCGGAAAGGACGACCTGCAGGCGATCGCGGCGTTCTATGCGACCCCGGCTGGCAAGCGACTTGTCACGGCGCAGCCACAGCTCGCCCAGGCTCAACTGGCCGGCACGCAGCAGTGGATGCAGTCGGTGATGCCCGAGATGCAAGGCAAGCTGACCAAGGCGATCCAGGCTCACGGCTGGACGGCCGGCGGTCAAGCCAAGCCGCGCTGAGGCGGCGGAAGCCGATCGTCCGGATCACAGAGCGAGGGCACCATGGCGAACGACGATAGCGGCGCACAGGATCGGCGTGAGACGAAGGCTGCCAAGCATCTGGAAAGGGCTCGTGCAGGAGGCGAAGCGCGAGCCGATTACGATGCGACCCAGCAGGCCACAGAGGATAAGACACTCCGCCTCAAGGCGCTTCGGCTCGCCAAAGAGAAGGCTGATAAGAGCTCGTAGCCCATCGTGGATCCGTGAGCCGTTCTAACGTCGAATCGCTGGTTCACGGCAGCAGGTCTAATCAACGACACCAAGACGCCGCACCGCACCAGCGCATGGACCTCTGATCGATCGAACCGGTCGTCTCCGGCTCACTCTGGTCCGAGGCAGTGAGGATCTTCTGACCCGTCTGGTTCGCATCGACGAGACGCGCTCCGACGAACCCGCCCAGGGTCAGTGCTGAGAGCCACAGGATCAGCCGGCTTGTTTTCTTCATGGAACGCTTGGTCATACGGCCGAAGGTGAGGCGTTCACAGTTATCAGAACCCTAACGAGGTCAACCTCGCTCCGTGCCGCCTTCGGTCGACCTCGCCGAGGCCAAAGGGTCACGCAAACGAAAGCGCCCCGAGGATTTCTCCTCGAGGCGCGTTACGACGAAAGCGGCCAGATGATCGGGGCTGGGGACGCTTAGGCCGAACCTAAAAGTCCCGTAGGTCCTAGTACGAGCCGAACTTGTAGTTCAGGCCGGCGCGGACGACGGCGAACTCGGTGCCGCTGTTGCGGTTGGAGAAGCCGGGCTGGCGGTAGAGG